>JASFER010000027.1:0-34818 GCA_050124755.1 Desulfobacteraceae bacterium | reverse complement strand
TTTCAGCTTTCTTGGAGAGCTTTCCAATTCAGGGCTCGATTTTCATGCTCGCGGTAAGTTCAAAGATGCATTCAGTTGCTACGAAATGACAGTACAAATTTCAGAGCAACTTGTGGGATTTGGACATTACGAATTTCAGGATATTTTGCTGCCGTCAGTGAACAACCTTGGCGCCCTGCTGCGCGCCATGGGCCGGCACGAAGAAGCCAAGGCCCGCTATGAACAGGCCCTTGAGATAAGGGAAACCTTGCTGGCATCGGATCCGGAAAATGCGCAGTACCAGGGCAATGTTGCCGGGACCAGCAACAACCTTGGCGCCCTGCTATACGCCATGGGCCGGCACGAGGAATCCAAGGCCCGCTATGAACAGGCCCTTGCGATGTATGAAACCTTGCTGGCATCGGATAAGGACAATGCGCAGTACCAGAGCACTGTTGCCACGACCCGCAACAACCTTGGCGCCCTGCTGCGCGCCATGGGCCGGCTCAAGGAATCCAGGGCCCGCTATGAGCAGGCCCTTGCGATGAGAGAAACCTTGCTGGCATCGGATCCGGAAAATGCGCAGTACCGCAGCGATGTGGCCGGGACCCGCAACAACCTTGGCGCCCTGCTGCGCGCCATGGGCCGGCTCGAGGAATCCAGGACCCGCTATGAGCAGGCCCTTGCGATGAGAGAAACCTTGCTGGCATCGGATCCGGAAAATGCACAGTACCGCAGCGATGTGGCCGGGACCCGCAACAACCTTGGCGCCCTGCTGCACGCTATGGGTCGGCACGAAGAAGCCAAGGCCGGCTATGAACAGGCCCTTGCGATCTATGAAACCTTGCTGGCATCGGATCCGGAAAATGCGCAGTACCGCAGCAATGTGGCCACGACCCGCAACAACCTTGGAAATCTGCTAAGCGCTATGGGTCGGCATGAAAAAGCCAAGGCCATCTATGAGCGGGCCCTTGTGGTGAGAGAAAATTTGCTGGCATTGGATAAGGACAATGCGCAGTACCGCAGCGATGTGGCCACCACGCGCAACAATCTTGGAAATCTGCTAAGTGCTATGGGTCGGTTCGAAGAAGCCAGGGCTCTCTATGAGCAGGCCCTTGCGAGGAGAGAAAATTTGCTGGCATTGGATAAGGACAATGCGCAGTACCGCAGCGATGTGGCCACCACGCGCAACAATCTTGGAAATCTGCTAAGTGCGATGGGTCGGTTTGAAGAAGCCAAGGCCATCTATGAGCCGGCCCTTGCGATGAGAGAAACCTTACCGGCCTCAGATAAGGATAATGCACAGTACCCCTTCTTTGGGGATTTTATAAAGGGTTGAATACAGTCTATTAGAAAGATTTGAAGGATCTTTTCCGGCACGAAGCGTTGAAGATGCTCAAGGCCGAGGGCAAAACTAACGCTGCCGCCATTGAACATATGCTCTCCTTGCGCCACAGCGGCTTTACTATCTATTGTAATCCCACCATAAAATTTATGAAATTGACCCGCTATGATATCCCAAGTGCCAGGGGCCAATGAAGGTTATTTCGTTTATTAGGGTTTAAAATTGACAAATTTTATCATACGGTTTGACATAATTTGGACAGATGTTTCCGGCTCCCGCCCCTCAAACCTAATATTCAATATATTTTCAACGTGTTATATATATTTAATAATGTGGTCTGAATATTGCGTTGCCCGATAAGTAAATTAAAAGGAGCCCTTATGATACTTCGAAAACCAAAGATGATGATCTGGAGCATGCTCATTATGCTTTCTTTCAGCTTGGTGGCGTGTGGTGGAAGAATGTATCACACCAAAGTCGAAAATGGCGTCAAGTCAGTTTACTACAAGGATGAAAACGGCCGGCAGAAAGTGGTCTATCAGATCAACCAGGACGGGTCCGTGACGGTTTTTGACGAGGATGATGTCATGTACCAGAACTATGTGGCCCAGCAAAAGTGGAACAAAATCGCCACTGAATATAAAGCCGACCTGGATCACCGGAAAGCGGAACGCGAAAAGAGGTTGGCCGAGGCACGCCTCGAGAGAATTCAGGCCATTCGCGATGCAAGGAAAAGAAGGTCGTCCGCTCCGATCTATGTTTCGGTGCATATGCCGGCCATCGAAGCAAAAAAGGCCGACAGCGCGCAAAGAACCGCCAAACGAATCCATCAAGCGGTATGCGAACAGCTCGACGCTGACAGGATCCTGCGCGTAACGAAACAAAAGGCCGATGTGGAAGTCTTTCCCAAAGTCTACTTTAAAGAAGAGGTCGGCTATAACAAAAAGACAAAAAAGCTTGTGCCGATGTACGTGTTCTACTTTGAGTTCAATGTGAGATCGAATTATTTGCCTGAGGACAACTATACCTTTGAAGAGCACGGCCACTGGATTTATAATCAGAAGGTCGTGGCTGACGGAACCGACCGCATCAGCAAAATCATTAAGAAAATGATCGGCCCGAACATTCCGGCCGAACGCCACAAGTATTTAAATTATGGCACCAGCAAGCTTCTCGGCGAGTTGGGTGAAAGCAATCGTTCCAAGTAAAGCTTCCGACCTTCGCAATGCATTGGGGAGATGGATGCTGGAGGGACAATAAAGACGCCCGTCAAATTATACCTATAACTGTGGCCATCATTCAAACCAAAAAGCCGAAAGGACAACGTATGCTTTCGCGGAACCTGCTTTTAGGCCTCATACTCTGTTTCATCGCCTGCGGCTGCGCTTCACTCAGCAAGGAGGAGTGCGCCAACGCCAATTGGGATGCCATTGGATATGGAGACGGCAGTCACGGAAAATCGGCGAACCGATTCAACATCCACCAGAAAGCATGCGCCGAACATGGTTATAAAGCCAGCTTCGCAGACTATAAGGAGGGTCATCTGCGCGGTCTGAGAGAAGTGTTTTGCAAACCCCGCAATGGCTATCAATTGGGGTTGAAAGGTTCCGGTTACAATAATGTCTGCCCGTCAGATGCTGAGCCAAGATTCTTGGCGGCCTACCATCATGGCCGCGACATCTACTTGGCCCAACGATCCTATAATCGTCTCACGCTGCAACTGTCGCGATTGAAAACCGAACGAACCAAGGTCGATGAGCGCATCGCCCATCTGAGAGATGCGATCAGGAAAGATGATCTGGTCAACTATTCCAAAATCGCTCAAAATTTGAGAAATCAACGCCGGGAAATCACGGGCCTTTATGACCGCATCCGAAACACGAGGCGTAAAGCCCGGAAATCAAAAATCCTGCAAGATCATCTGCGCCATGCATCCGCAGCCCAGGACCAGTTGGTTGAACGCCAAGCCACAAACCTGATCAACAAGTCACAACGTGTGGCTGAAGAACGCCAAACCATCCGCAGCATTATCCGTCTGTCCATAGAAGAAGGCCAACTCAGGAGTCAAGAGGACTGGATCAAGAGTCATCCGGACTTCGCTCGACCGCGTCGCCGGAACATGCCAGCGCGGCATCAAGCGCACAGGGAACGCTTGCCGGATATCAACCAATTAAAGCATGATTTATATCGTCGTCCTTTTAGCCCCCAAATCAAGAGAGCGCTGGCGCATTGTTTTGAACAGGCAGAGTATGCCGGCGTCTTGAAACACCATCGTGAAATCCTGCATTATCTGCATGACCCGCATGCATTAAATTTGCTGATCGACACCCACTTCGATGCGGAGATGGAGAACCTTAATCAACGCATCGATTTTGCCAGTCATCACACCCCCACCAAGAAAGAGGTCATCGCTCGAAAAAAACGCCACCGAGAATTGCACGATACCCAACGCCAACGCGAAGACATTCTGCATCAAATCGCGGATCTGGAAAATAGAATAGCGGACATGCAACAAAACATCGACCAGCTGAAAACAGCCAGCAGCTATTGACACGCGGCTTTTAGAAAAAGTAAAACCGGCGGCGAAGCCGAGCAACACCCCCACAGTATTGCACGCTGCCGGACGCACCCCGAATTTTCCGCTATGCCACGGTCCTTGATCAGAGCCTCTATGGTGGAGATGAAGCACCATTCGCTATGGTCATTCAAAACAAACGGGCTATGCAAATGGTGCCCATATTCCGTATACTCAGATGGGAGACAGTGGGCGGCAATACTACTCAACTATAAAACAGCTTTCAACAGCCGTCTGGTTTTGATTTTCATCTCTCACCAGGATCTCGAATTTAGTATCCCCTACCGGGATTAGATCTGCAGGTATCTCAACTTCCCATCTATTTTCCCGATTTTCGTCATTGACTGACAATTCGAAGCTTAATGTGAAGTCATCGCCGTCACCCACTTGCTCGACAACAAGCTGGTATTGTTCTATTTCAACCTCACCCTCTTTGCCCAGATCAGGATGTGATTCGGTAACAGGATCCCAGCTGATCGTAATAGGACCGCTAACTGTCGGCAGGATGTCCGCGTCACAATCCTCAGCAGCGGCAATTCCATTTATCTCTATTCCTTCCGGCGGTGCAGGCAACACGTGGCTGAGCCACACTTCTCCTTCAAGTTCTTCCCCTTCAAGCGTAATCCCCTCAATTTCATATTCCCCTTCCGGGAATCGACGGAAGAAATCCTTAGGTTCCAATTCGTCAAATGACGGCTCGGCACTTTCAAAGAACACCTCGGTGAGCCCCTGCCTTTTCAGGCGTCCTCTAAGTCTGATATTGAGCATGCGCATTTCATTTGGGTCCACTATTTCGAGTCTCTTCCAAGGTTCACCATCGATCAGGGCATGAATGCCCAAATCACCATCCGTATCATTTAGCTCGAAAAAAATCTTTGCTTCATCAAAAGGAATCTCGTCTTCATCCCCATTCTCCTCTGCCCATACCGCAGGACCCCAAGTTTTCTTTGCCCATGCCGTAGGCCCCCTATGCTTCTCTGCCCATACCATAGGGGTGGCAAACCCTATGGTCAAAAACAAGACCAAAATAATAATAGGGTTAAATGCCAATTGCCCAGTGTCCCTCTTGCACTGGTTTTTGATGTGCTTCTTAAACATGGTTACCTCCTTTCTGATTTACTTGAATTTAAAGAAAAACTTCATGAACACCCAAGCGATTCATCTCGGTTCCAGTCAATGCATTACCCGATGATATGGTGTGCATTATAGAAGAAATGAATTATGAGGGCATTATATGGAAATTATGATTTGATAATGTTGAAAAAAAGATTAGATCCCGTGGCGTTGCGGGTCTTCAGCTGCTGCCAGTTTAAAGGGTTTGAAGATGATGAGCAGCTGGGGCAGCAGGGTCAGCGCAGCGATCATGGCGATCAGCATGGCCAGCCCGGTGAACAAACCAAAATAGATGGTGGGGAAAAAGTTGGAAAACACCAGAATCGAGAAGCCGATGATAATGATCATGGAGGTGTAGTACATGGCGTATCCGATGCTGCCGTGGCAGCGGTGCAAGGTCTCATGATAATCGTGCCCGTTTTCAATTTCTTCCCGGAAACGACAAATATAATGGATGGTGTTGTCGACGGCAATGCCGATGCTGATGGCGGCAATGGTAATGGTCATCATATCCAGGGGGATGTTCATCCAGCCCATGACGCCCAGCACGGCCCCGGCTGACAGCAGGTTGGGATAGAGGGCGATCAGGGCCACTCTCAAGGAGCGGAACAATACGACAAACATCGCCAGCAGGGCCAAGGCCACCACACCCAGGGTTTTGATCTGGGAGCTGAACAGGCTTTGCAGCATATTGTTATACAACACCATGGTACCGGCCAAATGCACCTTGTTTTCATCCAGACCGACCTTGTTGATCAGGTCGCTGCGAATCCGCTTCAGCAACGCGTTGCGTTTCAATCCCTTTAAGGAGTCCTTGATGCGCACCGAAAAACGGGCCTCATTGTTTTCAATGGAGAGATAGGGCGACAAAATGATCTTCTTGAACTCGGGCGGCAGCTTTTTGTATAAAACAGCCATTTCAATGCTGTCCAATGACTTGCCGTGGTTAAGCTTGCGCCCGATTTTAATCAGGGTGCCCAGGGACAAAACTTTTCCGGTTTCCGGCAAACCATCCAGGTAATCATGCACCCGCTCGATGGTTTGCATGCGAGAGTCCACAAACCAGTATTGGTCCCCATTCCCAGCCTCGAGTTCATCGGCAAAGGGATCCTCTTCAAACAGGTCATCCGCTTCATCTTCGGAATCTCCCAGATCAATGGCATCAAACTGAACAATGACGTCCAAGGGCGTCGTGCCTCCCAGTTTCTGATCGATCACCTTCATGCCCTGGTAGATTTCGGTGCTCTTCTTGAAATAATCGATAAAACTGTTTTCCACCGCCAGCCGGGCGGCACCCATAATGCTTAAAACCGTGACCACCGCGGTAATCACCAAAATCAGGGTGCCGTTTGCCTCGGTAAAACGCGCCAGAGCAGGCGTCAGAGAAAATGGATTGCCTGATTTGTTCCGCTTTGCTGCCGGTTTGGGTTTTTTCATCAGCACCATGCTGGCGGGAAAGAGCACAAAGGTCAGCAGAAGCGAAAAGGCAATGCCGGCACTCATCATCCATCCGAAATTGATCACCGGCTTGATATCGCAGAGCAACAGGGAGCTGAAGCCTGCAATGGTGGTCAGTACGGCATACAGGCAGGGCACGAACTTGGTTCGAATGGTGCTGCGAACCAGCGTCTGCTGGTCCTTGTCCGGATGGGTTTGCTGGAATTCGCGGTAGCGCACAATCAAATGGACGGCAATGGCCAATGTGATGATCAATTGCAGGGAGATGAAATTGGAGGAAATCACGGTGACTTTCCAATCGAAAATCCCCAACACCCCCATCATGGCAACTACCGACAGAAAGCAGCAGAGCATGGGAAGCACGATCCATCGAATCCTCCGGAAAATGATCCCCAGCATAACCACCAGCAGTATGAAAACCCCCACGCCGAAGATCCTCAGGTCGCTTTTGATAAAAGAGATCATGTCGTCTGCAATCATGGAGGGGCCTCCCAGGAAAAGGTCTGCCCCACTGCGGTATTTATCCATGATGGATCTGACGGCCAATACGGTTTCATGCTGAGCCACCCGTGAAGTGTCCGACTCGCGACTGATCTGTTTTTGTACTCGAACCAGCTGCATTTTTTCCGCCGGTGCCAGACCGTCTTTGGCATTTTTTTCCCGAAGCACACGGCGCTGCTCGATTAAATCCTGGTACAGGTCATTGCCTTTCAAATTGACCACCAATGCCGTGGTCAGCAAATCGGAACTGACAATCAAATCACGATAGAAATCGCTTTTCTGCAACTCGGTCCCGGCCATGGTCCTGTCAGTGTTCGGCGAAGCCAGGGTGGGCAGATTGCCTGAGAATTCATCATAGTTGATGGGAGGGCTTTGCAGCAGAGGCACATCCAGAATGGTGAGAACCGAGGAAACCCGGCTCAGCCCTTTGAGTTCGTCCCTCAGTCGTCCGAGATGGTCGAGATTCTTTTGATCCAGGAGACGCCCATCCCGTGGTGCATAGGAAATGACCAGAAAGTCGCTGACACCATACCGTCGATTTACCTGGCGGGTGAAATGCAGGTCGGCATCGTTTTCCAGCAGCAGGGTTTCCGCCGATGCATCGATTTTAAAATCCCCGGCCTTGTAACCCAGCACGGCGATGACCATCATTAAAATGATGATCACCAGGATGGGCCGGTTTAGAACAAGGTTATTGTACTGCGCAATGGCTTTGTCAGCCAGGCGTTTCATGTTACTCATGTCCAACCATATTCTGCAAAAGGCTTCCGACGCCGCATAAACCGAAGGCCAAAGATGCCGAGGGTTTTCATGTGCCGCGAAGTCATGAAAAAAATCCAAATTAAGCATCCGGCCCGTTGTGACTGCAAAGGAAGGGGCCGTTTATGCCATGCTGTTGAGGCAACGTTCAGGTATATGGCACGGCTGGTGATATGCTTTTGATATGGCTTGATATATCGCTAGAATTGGGGCAGGGTCAAGCCTATCCTTCTAAAAGGGACATTAAAATCGATTGGCGATGATTAAAACCGGCCTGCCCCTGCGGGAGCTTATTATGTTTTCATCGCTACCCTCGCCGCCGTCGTTTATGAATACCCATGTACTCCCATAACGGTCCTTTGACGCCGAAACGGCGCAGTTTTTCCTGCAAGGTGGTGTTCATGTTGATCCCCAAGCCGGGAAAGATCCAGGTGGGGTGGTGTTTGGCGTATGCTTCCAAAAAAGGAAGTATCTCTTCGGCAACGGCTTCGGCCAGGTAGAAGACGGGCTTGAGAAAATCTTCATCGGCCGCGATCTGACCTTCTTTTTCCGCAGTGGCGGCCAGCCGCGTGTGGGGAAAAATGCGGATACCCACCATGCAGATGACGGCGGTGGCGTCGGTGGCGGCAATGGTCTCCAGACTCTTTTGAACCGTGGTCATGGTCTCACCCGGCCCGCCCAACAGCAAGGCGTGGCAATAGGGCATACCGGCCTGATCGCAGGTTTCTGAAGCTTGCCCAATATCATGAGCGGAAAAGTGCTTGCCCATGTTTTTGAGCATTTCGTCGCATCCGGCGTCGGTGCCGAATTCCAGGCTGGTGCACCCGGCCGCCAGCATGGCATCGACCAGTTCAGGGTTAATAAAGGCGGGATTGGCGTAACAGCTCCAATGAACCGGGAGCCGGCGCCGTTGAATCTCCCGGCAGACGGCCAGGGCGTGATCCATAGGGTGGTTAAATTCGTTGTCGACGATAAATAGGGTGTCCAAGCCCATCTCCAGAAGGCTTTGAATCTCATCGCCAATGGATTGGGGAGAACGCATCCGTACTTTGCGCCCTTCGATAACCGGATAGGTGCAGTAAATGCAGTTAAAGGGACATCCCCGCTTGGTCTGGAGGTTGGCCATGCCGCCGCGCTGAAGGTAACACTCATTGTCGAACAGGGTGCGGTCGGCCGGTGGCAGACGGTCCATGTTTCTCTCCACACCGACACCCGCCCGGATGATGGGTTCTGTGGCCAAATCCAGCACTTCAGGGCCGCCGGCCAGTTGCCGGACCAATTGCACGAAGGGTATTTCGCCCTCACCGCAGATGCCGTAATCGGCTTGAAGAAAGTGCAGGATGGCATCGGGCAAAAGGGTAAACCCGCTTCCGCCCAGAACGATCTTGGCATCGCAATTCCGGCGAATCGTTGTGGTGATCATCCGGTAAAGGGGCAGATAGGAGACGGAATGAGGATAGCTGACATTGTCCACATTGCGCAGAGATAGCCCGACAATGTCGGGAGCATTTTTATCCAACGCCTCGATGAGCGCCTTTTCCACATCTTCTTCGAAGCAGAGGTCCAGGCAGTGGTATTCAATGCCGGCCTGTTTGAGTGCTCCGGCTACATAAGCCGCGCCGATGGGAAAGACGGGATCAGGAAGCTGTTCATCGTTGGGTGAGACCAAAAGGACCTTCATCCACCCTCCCTGTCTAACGGTCCAAAACCAGGGCGGCACAGCCACCACCGTAGGAACAGGTGGTCATCAAAGCCGTTTGGGTCGGGCCGCCTTCTGCAAGCTGCCAGTCGGGCGTGGTATTTGTCGCTGTATAGGCTTGGATGTTCAGAAAGGGCAATGGTTGTTGCCGATAGAGGCTCAAGGCCAAGGCGGCAGCGCTGAATATGCCCGCTCCTCCGAAATTTCCGGTGAGATAACGCATGGGGCTGACGCCTTTACTGGGGCCGTCAAATAAACCGCTGCGAGACAGGGCGGTGATTTCCGCCCGCTCCGCATGACCGGTGAAGTTGCCCGATACGCTGATCTGATCCACGTCTGATGCGCCCATACCGGCCTGCTCAAGGGCCATGTTGATGGCCTTTTCCAGGGCGGCATCACAATTTTCATAGGTACCGGGAGTCGTTATTCCGCCGGTAATGGCAACCGATGCAAGGGTGGCCAGGATTTCGGCACGCCGCGCTCTGGCAAACGCCTCCTGTTCCAGGACCAGGGCGCCTGCACCTTCTCCCAACACCATGCCGGCGCCCATGATGGGTTGTGAAACATCCTCAGCCTTTGCCGATCCTCGGTTCAACACGCCCAGGGCATCATAACACCCAAACAGCATGTCGCCGATTTCGTCCATGCCGCACACGATGGCGGCATCCGCCCTGTCCTCGATGAGCAATTGATGGGCAAACCCCAATGCGTTTTCCGCCGAGAGGTCGTTCTGACCAAAGGTCGTGTTGGGACCCGTGATCCCCAAAATCATGGCCGCATGGCCGGCCGGTGCGTTGGGTACGGTTTCCGGAAAATAAAAGGGCTGTGCTCCCCTGGGGCCCTCGGCCAACATGCCGGCATAAAAGGCTTCGATGCTTTCGCTGCTGCCATGGGCGGTGCCGGCCACGATGGCAATACGATCTCTATCAACGCAGTCCAGATCCAGGCCGCAATCCTGAACCGCTTCGATGCAAGCGCTGACGGCCATCCGCGACAGGCGGCTCATGCGGCGATAGACCGCGGGTTTGAGATATTGGCGGGGATTGTAGCCCTCAACCAAGGCGGCCATGGTGCAGCGGTGATCGCCGTCCAAGACGGATTCAATGGATTTGATGCCGGATCGGGCCAGCCGACATTTTTCCCAAAAGGCCGCCTTTCCAATCCCCAGGGCGGATACGATGCCCATGCCGGTTATGGCAATTCGATTCATTGATCCACCCTACCCAACACCACACAGCTATTGTTCCCGCCGAAAGCAAAGGAGTTGCTCAAGGCATACCGTATGGACTTTTCCGCGGCCCGGCCGGGGACATAGTTCAAATCGCATGCCGGATCGGGCCGGGCCAGTCCGGCCGTGGGCGGTGCCTTTTGACGATGCACCGCCAAGACAGCGGCTACGGCCTCAATGCCGCCTGCCGCTCCCAGACAGTGCCCGACCATGGATTTGGTGGAACTGACGGCCAGTTCACGGGCACGGGTTTCACCGAAAACATTTTTGATGGCCTTGGTCTCCAGGGGGTCGTTCACCGGCGTGGCTGTTCCGTGGGCATTGATATAGTCCACGTCCTGCGGGGTCACTTGTGCGTTGTCCATAGCCCGGCGCATGACAGCTCTCATTCCGGCGGCTTCGGGATGGGGAGCGGTGATGTGATAGGCATCGCTGTTTACCGCATAACCGCATATTTCCGCATAGATTCGCGCGCCCCGCGCAACCGCCCGATCATAGGATTCCAACACCAATATGGCCGCCCCCTCTCCCAGGGAGAGGCCCTGGCGTTCTCGATCAAAGGGCCGGCACGGCCGGGTGTCCATGACCCGCAACGCATTGAATCCGCCGAAGGTCAGTTCGCAAAGGGATTCGCTGCCGCCGGTCAGGGCCACGGCTGCCTGGTCAGAGCGAATCAGGTCATAAGCCATGCCGATGGCCGTGGTGCTCGATGAGCAGGCCGTGGTGACCGTGGCGCGATAACCGCTGATGCCGAATCCCAGACCGATACGATCGGTAAGGGTGCAGGGCTGGGATGACAGCAGCATACCCGGAGCTGCGCGGCGACCCTGGTGTTGTGCCCGCCGATAGGCTTCCCAGGAGCGCATCCCTCCGGCTCCGCTTCCCAGTATGATGCCCCCATCGTGGGGGGGGCCGCTGTCCATGAGACCGGCGTCCGCCATTGCCTCTCGGGCGGCAATCATTCCGAGCAAGTCGCATCGTGAAGCCCGCTTGATATCCCGGCGGTTGAATCCGTAGGACAAATCCTTCCGTTGGACCTGACCGCCGTATTGGCAGGGAAACGCCGATACGTCAAACAGGGTAACGGGCCTGACACCGCACTGCCCCTTGAACAGGGCCGCCTCAAACCGGGGCACACTTTCTCCGATGGCCGCAATAACGCCCATACCGGTAACCACAACGCGATGCGGTTGTTGTGCTGTCATCGTTTGCGCCAAAGCCAGTTCTTCAAAAAATTAATACAAATCAAATAGGTATCCCGTATGGGACGGTAAAAGGAGCCTTTTCCACCACCGGTGCGACAGCCATTAAAATAAATAGGCCGAACCGGTATAAATTCAATTCTGAAACCGTGCCGCCCGGCACGCAACAGCAGGTCGCTTTCGGTTTCAAATCCACGGGTCATAATCGGCAAAGCGGCAATGATCTTTCGCGTATAAAGTCTGAAACCGCACTGGGAATCGAGTATGGCTTGACCGGTGAGCCATGAAAAGCACCGTGTACCGATCCGGTTGGGCAAACGACGGTACCCGGGAATGCCGTTTTCAATGTGCATGCGGTTGCCGATGATTAAATCTGCACCGGTTCCTTTATGGTGTTCAATGAATTTGGGGATCTCCACAGGATCGTGCTGCAGGTCGGCATCAAGGGTGATAACGGCGTCATAATTTTGGGAAAGGGCATATTTGAAAGCCATTTCCAAAGCATGGCCCTTGCCGCGGTTTCGCTTGGTCCCGATAACATGGGCGCCGGCTTCTGCGGCCAGACGTCCCGTTTGATCCGTGGAGCCGTCATTGATCACCACCACCCGTTGAGTGTATCTTCGGGTTTGGGCCACCACCGCGCCAATGGTGGCCTGGCTGTTGTAGGCTGGAATTACGGCGCAGACCCTCATATCACTTCATTATCTCCAACGTCCGGTGCAAGGGTTTGCCCAAAAAAATCGACCTTATATGCATCCCATGGAATGTCGAATATCGAACAAGGAACTGCAGAATGTCGAAGTAAGGTATTCTGTCATTTTAAATCATAATGGCACAAGCGCAACGGTTCCACACTTGGACATTCGACATTCCCTGCTCGATATTCTGCGGTTCAACAGCCGGGTCCTCCGGACCCGGCTGTTGAACCGCAGTGGTCCAGAAGCCGGTTGATCCGTCGCTCGAGTTCACCGTCCAGCCGGTAAAGCATGACTTTATCAACGGTCATTAAGATCTGCATGGTGTCACCTTTGGCCAATAGCGCCCGGTCTTTTTTGCGCACCACCTCCGAATGGAACATGAGCGCAGCGATCTCCGGCTTGGCGGCCGTGGTTCTGATAATGATGTCCTCTCCGAACACCGCCGATTGTTTGTATTCGCAATTGAGGCGCACAACCGGTGCCATATATCCCATCGCCACCATCTGGTCGGGCAGCAGATCGAAGGGTTTTACCAAGGCCATGCGTCCGATTTCAAACCATGCCAGATAGTGACCGTGCCAAGCCATGCCCCATTGATCGACTTCATTGAAACGGACCTTTTCTTCTATCTCTGTCCAGTGCATTGGGTCTCTTCGCTATTCTAAGTATCCTAGGCGGCCAGTTTTTTGCTTTCTTCCTGAATGAAGTCGGCCAGGGCCGCTACGGAACCAAAGGCGCGTTTGCCCACATCCTCATTTTCAATGATGATGTTGAACTGCTTTTCAATGGCGACTACCAATTCCAAGGCATCAATGGAATCCAACGCCAATCCTTCTCTGAACAACGGGGCCTCGTCCGCTATGTCATCCGCCTGGATATCTTCCAGCTTGAGGGTGTCGATGATCAATTGTTTGAGCGCAGGTCGGAGTTTGTCGGTGTTTTCAATAAGAGCTTTCAATATGGTTTCTCCTATGGCAATTTCTATCTCTAAGCTACCCCTCAAGGGGTATTTCAGTTTTTAGCAAAGCAAATGAAACGCATGAATCAAGTCAATCCACCATCCACCACAATCACCTGGCCGCTGATATAGCCGGCCTCCCGCGATGCAAGAAAAAGAATGGCATGGGCCACCTCATCGGTATCGCCAAATCGTCCCATGGGAATCTGGTGCTTGAGATCCTCCAGCAGGGCCGGATCCAGCTTAGCGGTCATGGGCGTATGAATAATACCCGGGCAGACAGCATTGACAGTAAGCCCTATTTTGGCCACTTCCCTCGAGAGCGACTTGGTAAAGGCCACAATGGCGCCCTTGGATGCCGCGTAATTGGTCTGTCCGGCACGTCCGGTAATGGCACTGGGAGAGGTCAGGCTGATAATACGCCCCCAGCGGTTGCCGATCATGGTTTTCAACACGGCCTGAGAGCACAGGAAGGTTCCCCCGAGATTGGTGTCGAGAACCTGGTCCCAATCCGATTGGTTCATGAACATACACATTTTATCACGGTGAATGCCGGCATTGTTCACCAGGATATCAACCGTTCCCCAACGTTCCAGGACCTCGGCAACCATGGCGTCCACCGCCGTTTTTTGGCTGACATCCGCCTGTATGACCATGTGATCCGATCCTGAAGCGGAGAGCCGGGCATCCATCTGTTCGGCGCTCTCGCCATCGGTGGCGTAAGTTACCGCCACTTTGGCCCCCTTGGCGGCAAACGCCAGGGCTGTGGCTCCGCCGATCCCTTTTGTGCCGCCCGTCACGATAATATGTGTGTTCGAAAAATCCATACATTTCTCAGCAAATGTTCAGAACCTTATCTTTTACCAAAGGGCAAAGGCCATCTCAAGGGAAATATCCTTATTGATCCCCGCGGTTTTATTGCTCCAAAGGTCCTTCAGCGCATGGTCATCTCAATATTCATAATGCATTGTTATCCTATCGCCATCTTTTTTATGAAACATTAAAGAATTTGATCTTGCATCCCCGTCGGCGCTGCATCATAGTAGCGGGCCATGGCCACCGGCGTTTTGATCACTGACGGCCATTGGCGCAAGAGCCTTGCGGCTGTGCGCGCACTGGGCCGACATCGCATACCCGTCACCGTGGGCGAATCCACATGGTTGGCGACGGCCGCTTTTTCGCGGTACTGCGAGCGCCGGATCACCTATCCGTCACCGTTATTGGAAACCGAACATTTTGTCGATTTTTTGCACGCTTACCTGCGTCAACACCCCACAAGGATGCTGCTGACCATGGAAGACGCCACCATCGGCCTGGCGGCACGGCATCGGCGGACTCTTTCAGCGCTGGCCTATTTACCGGTGGTATCCAGCCAGCGGCTTCGGACCGCGCAGCGCAAAGACAAGGTGCTGGCACTGGCCAACGATCTGGGTATCCCCACGCCCCGAACCTGGGTGGTGAAACATCCGGGTCGGCTTCAAACCGTTCTGGACCAAATCACATTTCCGGTGGTGATCAAACCGCGCATCGGTTCCGGAGCAGTGGGTATGGCTTATGTGGATAAGCCGGACCAGTTGCCGCGTCAGTATGCACAAATCCATGGTCGGTTTCAAAGCCCCATCATTCAGGAGCTCATCCCCCGCCAAGGCCCGGGTCTGGGAGCCAGCTTTCTCATGGATGAGCAAAGCCGGGTCAAAGCGGTATTCATGCATCAACGCCTGCGCGAATATCCGGTGAGCGGCGGCGCCAGTACATTACGCCGGAGCATCTGGCGAGATGACATCTATGAAATGGGCGCCCGGCTCCTGAAAGCCATGAACTGGTTCGGCGTGGCCAATGTGGAATTTAAGCTGGATCCCCGGGATAACACGCCCAAGTTGATGGAGGTCAACCCGCGGTTCTGGGGGTCTTTGGCGCTGGCCATTCATGCCGGCGTTAATTTTCCTCAATTGCTGTACCGTATGGCCACCGGGCGGTCCTTTTCATCGGTTACCCGCTATCGGCTGGGCATTCAGTGCCGCTGGATGCTGCCCGGCGATATCCTGCACTACATCCACAACCGCCGGCGGCACCGGCTGGTGCCGAAGTTCTTTGAGTTTCGCCAACCGGGACTCTATTATGACATCCTATCACGCAACGACCCTCTACCGGTTCTGGGGCGCCTGCTCATGCCCTTGACCCTGCTTTACGACAAGGACATGAAGTATCGCCTACACAATAGACAAGGAAATTGATCACTCATGCGCCGCCCTCAAATGATGACGGATATTCTGACTGTGGATCTGGAGGACTGGTTTCATATCTGCGGCGTCTCACGGCAGTTGCCCCGCGCCCAATGGCTGCAATTGCAAAGCCGGGTAGAAACAAACACCCTAAAAATACTTGATATTATGGACCAATACCAAACCCGGGCCACCTTTTTCGTGCTGGGTTGGGTGGCCCGGCATCACGGGGCGTTGGTTCAGGAAATCGATGGGCGCGGCCATGAAATCGCCACCCACGGCTACCATCACCGGCGTGTCTATACCCAGACGCCTCAATCATTTTATGTCGATGTACAGCGATCCCTGGATGCCCTCGCGCCCTTGGTTACGGCGCCGATCAAAGGCTATCGGGCGCCGGAATGGTCCATTCGGGATGACAGCCTATGGGCCCTGGAGGTTTTGGCCCGCTCGGGACTCAGCTACGATGCCTCCATGGCACCGTTGCCGGTCATCGGCAATCCAGCCTTTCCTTTGGTGCCCCATACCCGCAACACCGCTTCAGGGGTGCTCTGGGAAATCCCGCCGCTGGTGGGCCGTATGCCCAAGACTGCGCTTCCGCTGGGGGGCGGTTGGGGCTTGAGGGTCTTTCCCAAACGGCTGATTGGATACTTCATTCGCCGTCAGCACCTTCGCCATGCACCGGCTGTGATCTTTCTGCATCCAAGGGAGTTTGACGCCCATTGCCCGAAGGTGCCGCTGCCCATGGCCAAACGCTTTGTGGTTTCGGCTCGTATGGAATGCACTGAAAAGCGGCTGCATTGGCTGTTGACCCAATATGCTTTTGACACCGTCTCACAATACCTGACTCAAAAAAAGGTTGAAACAAAACTCGGGACACACTATTTTAATAGTCTTTAGAGCGATGAGCGAAACGGTTCTTTTTCTAAAATCCCATCTGGCGGATCATTTTGCCGTATACTTTATACTCTTGTATACATTCGGCGGCCGCCCGGTGGCCATCCTGGCGGCATTGGCAGTGGACATCAGCGTCTATTGCCTGATTCCGTTCGTGGTGGCCCTGGATACATTTCAGATTCCGGTTTTCTCTTATTTATACCAAACCGTTTCCAACCAGGGGGCGGTTAGAAAATGGTCTCAGCGCTCAAAGAAAAGAATCGCATGGCTGCAGCGATCTGCGTTGGCTCAACGGCTGGCGGTTTTAGGGCCACCGGGGGTGGTGGCCATTACCATGCTGCCGTTGAAGGGGTGTGGCATGTGGAGCGGGGTACTGCTCTCAAGACTATTAAAAATCCCGATGTTAAAAAGCTATTCGCTGTTGGTTCTGGGAAGCTTTTTAGGCTGCTTGCTGGTGGCCGGAGCGGGTGAAGCGATATTTCAATTGATTGCCAGCTGGGCTCGATAACGGATATTGGAATGGAAATCCCGATGTCGCAACAGGAATCTGACACTAATGAAAAAAATTCGGCAATATGCAATGGTCCAGGCCGTTTGTCTGCTGTTTGCGGTACTGGCAAAAATCAGAAATGACCGCCTTTTCAGAGAGGCATATACCCTTATGGCCAAGCTGGCCGCCAAACTGGTCCAAAAAGATTACTATGTTGACACCATTTTCTGGATCAAGAGACTCTTTGACCGCAACCATCCCAGTCTGACGGTTTTCAAAAAGATTCTTCGCCGGATCAATCCCCACCATCGCAAGACCATCATCAGAGCTGCGGTCATCAACCAGTTGCTGGTGGGCACCAACAGGCGCAAAGCGTTCTGTGAAAAAACCGGAGGACTCTATCCGCCGGGCTTTTTCGTGATCAGTCCCAGCATGAAATGCAATCTGCATTGTTTCGGCTGCTACGCCGGGGCATACAACAAGGGAGCGGAGCTCACCTTTGAAGAAATTGACCGCACACTGAACCAGGCTAAGGCCATGGGCATCCACTTTTGTGTGGTATCGGGAGGAGAGCCGTTTTTTTACCCCAGAATTTTCGACCTGTTTGAAAAACACAAGGATGTCGTCTTCCATGTTTACACCCATGGCGGTCTGCTCAATGAAAAGGTGTGCCGGCGACTGACCGAGGTGGGCAACGTGATCCCGGCCATCAGCGTGGAAGGTTTTGAAAAAGAGACCGATGCACGCAGAGGCAAAGGCCATTACCGGCGCGTGATGAAGGCCATGGATATGCTGAAAGCGGCCAGGGTACTGTTCGGCTTCTCCGCCACCCTGACCCGCCACAATGCAGAACTGCTCAACAGTGACGCGTTCGTCGATCACATGATTGCCAAAGGATGCATCCTGGGGTGGTACTTCATGTATGTGCCTGTGGGTTTTGAACCCAATGTTGAATTAATGATGACACCGCAGCAGCGCGGCCGCCAATTTGAGCGCCTTGTGGAGCTGCGCAACACCAAGCCCATTTTGCTGGCCGATTTCTGGAATGACGGTCCGGTGGTGGGCGGCTGTATCTCCGGCGGGCGTAAGTACCTGCATGTGAATGCCAACGGCGACATCGAACCCTGCGTGTTCTGCCATTTTGCCACCCACAACATCCGCAAGCACACCCTTCAGGAGGCCATCAGTGCGCCCTTGTTCAAATCCATCCGCTGCCGGCTGCCCTCCTACGAAAACCTGCTGCGCCCTTGCGTGATCATTGACCGGCCGGAAATCAGCCGTAAAGTGATCGCTGAGCACAAGGCCTATTTTACCCACAAAGGGGCGGATATTGTTTACACGGATCTGGCCGCCGAGATGGATGCCTATTCCGAAGCTTACGGGGAAGTGGCCGACGAGTTGTGGGATAAATACTATTGCCGGAAAAATTAACCTGAATGACACCAAACAGAGCCTGCTAAGCTTCGTGCATCGCTTTATATTTCGATACCATCGCTGGGTTCTCCTTTGTTCTGTCGCCATTACGGTCATGGCCGTGTTGCTGTGTTTCCGCCTGCGGTTGGATCTCAACTTCCTGTCCCTTCTGCCGCCCGACAACATCCAGACCCGGACCTTCTTCGAAGTCACCGAGAAAGTCGGGCTTCAGTCCATTCTGATCAGCTCCGTCGACCTGCCCCGGGAGATGCCGGCCAAAACCAGGGAAGCCGTGGTTCGGATCATCGCCGACCGCTACGCCCGGAGCACCCTGATCGACGAGGTCGATTTTCGCCGGGTTCAATTTGACCTTAGCCGCGTCTATCCGGTGCTGTTGCGATACCTGCCCCATCTGCTCGATCCCGATGATGTGGGACGCCTGCTCCAGATGATGACGGATGAGGAGATTCAAAGAAGGGTTCGATCCAACAAGAAATTGCTGCTGACGCCCTTTGGCGTTGCCGCCAAACAAATGGTGGTCATGGATCCCTTGGGTTTGGGAACACTTTTGGAAGAAAGCCTCTCCATTCCCGCCAAATCCCTGGTTCAAAAAGGTCACAACGGATTTTACGGCACCGGCGACGGAAACTATCTCATCTTTCTCAAACCCCGACGGCCCCCCCAGGATATCCGTTTCAGCAAGCGCCTCATGGCCGAAATGAAGGTCATGGAGGCGGACGCGCTGCGGGCGGCACAACCGCAGCTGGGGCCTTTTAACGCTCAGCCGACCATCTCCCATACAGGGGGCTACCCCATTGCCGTCAACGACGAGGCCACCACCAAAAAGGACATCAAAGTCTCCTTGGTGACTTCCATCATCGGGGTGCTGACCCTGTTCGGGGTGTGCTTTCGCACCATTCGAACATTGGTCCACGTCACCATACCGCTGGGGATGAGCATTGTGTGGACCATGGGATTGGCCGGGCTTCTCTTCGGGCACCTCAACCTGCTCACCTGCATCTTTTCGTGCGTGCTCGTCGGGTTGGGTATTGATTTTGCCATCCATTTCATCAACCGTTTTTACAGCCCCGAAAAAGCCTCCGATTCCCTTGAAGATCGACTGGCGGCAACCTATCAGGAAACCGGGGCCGGCATCACTATCGGTGCATTGACCACGGCTGCAGCATTCATGTCCATCGGTATTTCCGATTTCAGGGGTTTTCGTGAATTGGGCGTCGTGACCGGCCTCGGCATTCTGCTTTGCCTGACGGCCATGCTGTTTGTCCTGCCGGCATTGCTGGTTCGCAGCCAAGCCGCCGCCAAGGGTCAAGCCGTCCAGGTCGCCGGGTTTGGTTTGCCGCGTGTCATCGATCTCCTGGGCCGGCATCCCTTGCCATCGTTGGGCATCATCGTCATGGTCACCGTGTTGCTGATGATGGCCGGTACCCGCGTCGGTTTTGATGACAATTTGAAAAACTTCCGCTCGTCGGACGACCAAACCCTTAAACTTCAGGACCAGGTGACCCAGTGGCTGGGAGGCTCCAGTGCCTCCACCCTGTTGGTCTTATCCGGCCCGAGTGAGCATGCGGTCATGAATGCGGGGGCCCGAATTTGGCGGGCACTGAAATCCCTTGAAACCAGTGGACAGGTGGCGGATGTGATCGCTCTTCAAGCTTTTTTCCCGCCTCCGGAGCAGCAGGCGGAGAATCTTCAACAGGTGCGGCAAATGGATTGGCGGCACATTCAAGGGACGTTTCATACGGCCCTGTCGGCCAACGGTCTTAAAAACCTGAAAGCCTATGATGACTATTTTAAAACATTGCAGGCCGCATTCGGTGATCGTGATGTACTGTTGCCCTCGCATCTGGCTGATACCGAACTGCAACCCCTGCTTCAAATGTTTCTATATACCAAAGACGAACAGTACAAATCAGTGATCTATGTCCGTCCGACGTTGGACCTCTGGTCGCGCCGGGACGCTGCCCAATTCAAAGATGCCATTGAAGCCCATCTGATCAGCCGGGGCATTGGGGTCGACCAATTCACGCTGACCGGCGCCCACTTGCTTTCAAGCGCGCTTAAAACCGTCATTCTGGAAAACCTGCGATCGGCCCTGTTGCTGGCGGTGGCGGTTATTCTGGTGACCCTTTGGCTCTACTACCGCCGGCTGCTGCTTTTGGTCGGGGCCTTGTCTCCCCTGGTCACTGCACTGGCTATGCTGGCGGGCATCATGGTCCTTTTCAGAATCGATTTTAATTTTATCAATGTGGTGGTGCTCCCCATGGTGGTTGGCATCGGGATCGATGATGGCGTGCACTTGACCAACACCTATATCAACAATGGAGAACGATTTTCCACTGGTGCACTGGCGCGTACCGGACGGGGCGTGGTGCTCACATCGCTGACCACCATGGTGGGTTTCGGCTCCATATCCCTTTCCCATTATCCCGGTTTAAAAAGCATGGGGTATGTTGCGGTCATCGGCGTGGGGGCCTGTCTGATCACCTCCGTTTTTTTGCTGCCTGCAATACTGGCCATACTGGGGAATGCAAACCGCCGAAAAGTGGGGGAGTAAGTATTTTGCCCCGACACATGCCCCAAGATATTCGCGACAAGGCCTTTATCACCCACGATGACGTGGCCGGGCTGAATTTCGTCAAAGCCGACGGGCCTTACGTCTTTAGAAGGCATTTTCGCCAAGGCTTGCGCTCCCATATCCTGGAAGTGCTGAAGCGACATGATGTGGAACGCGAGCGTACCGGAACCATCGTCGACGGGCTCAGGTGGTTTCCAAAGGCCAAACCCGCTTGGGTTTTCAGGATTTTCCGTACACGGCTCGAAACCGTTGACAATGCGCTCAAGGAGATCGGTCGGGTAAAAATCGTGGAAAAATTCCTGGCCCCGGATTTTATCGCCATATCCAGCGAGTTTCTCGTGGATTATCATGGTCCTGAAGGACCTGATCTCATGCTGTGCGGTTTTCAAAGGTATGTGGAGGGAGAAATTGTCGATCCGTGGACCCTCCTGCAACCGCTGGCCTACATATCGACGCTGCATGACAGCCTGAACAAACCCATGCACCTGGAAGGCGCATTTAAAACCCAGTGGATTCGATCAGCGCGGCGAAACGCCGCCCGCTTTGTTGACAGGATTAAAAAGATGGTCTGGCAAACCGGGTATCTTCCCGACCTGGCCGGCATCGGAAACCTGATCATCTCAAAAACCGGTGAGATTAATCTGGTGGACATCAACAATATTTCACATGTGGTCTTTGATGATCGCATCCGGATTGACGACCGGGGCTATCCGGTGTGTGATAAATCCATCGAAGCCCTTTCACTGATAGAGGAAAAAGTGATCGGCCGTACCCCAAACCGCAGCGAACTCCTCTACCAAACCTTTCTCAATCCCCAAAGGCAAAGCGCGGTCAAAAAACATGAAGCGCAATTTTACCGTAAAAGCAGGCACCTGAATGGATACCCAGCCCTCCGTTAATAGCGCATCCTTTCAATACTTGGAAGCTTTAGGCCGCTTTGCTCATATTCTTCGATGGCCCACAGCGGCCGGGACTTTTCTTCTTCCCAGCAGGGCCAGGGCCAACCTTCGGGTGCGGGCGCTCTAAAGGTCATGCGCTCTTTTCGTGTGGGGTGGTCGAAGGCCAGTTGCCGGGCCAGCAGGGCGATGCGTCCGTGCAGCATGGATTTGGCGGCACCATAGTTTACATCCCCTAATACAGGGCAGCCGAGGTGGGCCAGCTGGACCCGGATCTGGTGTCGCCGGCCGGTTTCCAAATGGATATCCAACAGGCTTGCGTGTTCACAGGAGGCCAATTTGCGGTACTGCAGTAAAGCCGTTTGGCTGCCCTTCTGAGGAGCTGTAACAATGCGACTTTTGCGCCCGTCCCTGATCAAATCGTTCTTTAAGTGCGCCTGCTTTTGGGAGAGGCGGCCTTGCACCACGGCCAAATAGCGCTTCTCAAAGCCGCCCTCCCGGATCTGGGTGCTCAAGCGGGAGGCTGCCTTGGAGGTGCGGGCCAGCACAACCACCCCTGCCACCGGGCCGTCCAATCGGTGGACCATACCGATAAACACGTTGCCCGGTTTTCCATAGCGTTTCTTGATCCATATTTTGGCCAGGTCCAAAAGATTGGCCTTGTTTTTGCGGCCTCGCTGCATGATGAGGCCGGCGGGTTTATAAACCACCAGCAGATGGTTATCTTCGTAAAAGACCGGCCAACGGTCATGGTAAAAATGCATCATTCGATATTCCATAAACCATATTCTCATAATTGGTCAAGATGGACAGGTATGCCAAAATGGGATATGAAGTCGAAATCATCATTTTTATGAAAGTTACACCGAGCCACGTGCGGTGGTCTAAACACAATGAGGAAAATATATGGGCAGCCGAATTCTGCTGGTGGACGATGACCGTGACTACATGGAATTGCTGTCCGGCAAACTCCGCTCCATCGGATATAACAATTTACAGCTGGTGGATAGCCCTCTGGAGGCGGCCGAGGCATTTGACCGGGGTGAAATGTTCGACCTGGCCCTGATCGACATGACCATGCCGGAGATGGACGGCATGTCCATGCTGGAGCATATCAAAAACACCAGTCCGGGCACGGAGGTCATCATGGTCACCGCCATTAACGAAGCCCGCACGGCAGTGGAGTGCTTGAAAAAGGGGGCTTACGACTATCTGGTCAAGCCGGTGGCCAAGGATGTGCTGGCCCTGACCCTGCCGAAGGCTTTGGAGCGCAAACGACTGCTGGACATCTTGGACATGGAGAAGCGCCGGGCTCAGCCCGAGCTTATCAATCCCGAACCATTCCGGCCCATCATCACCCAGCACCCGGCCATGGGCCGTATTCTTAAAGAAGCCGAACTGCACGCTGGATCCAATGTGCCGGTACTGATCACCGGCGAATCGGGGACCGGCAAAGAACTGCTGGCCAGGGCCATTCACAATGCCAGCACCCGCGTGGATCATCCCTTCACCCCCATCAACATGTCCTCCATTTCCCCTAACCTGTTCGAGGCAGAATTTTTCGGTCACACCAAAGGGGCCTTCACCGGAGCGGACGCCGCCCGCACCGGCTTTCTGGAACATACAAACAACGGCACCCTGTTTTTGGATGAAATCGGAGATCTGCCCATGGAGCTCCAAGGAAAACTGCTGCGTGTATTGCAGGAGGGCGAATTTTCAAAGGTGGGTTCCACACGGCGCATGCGGGTGGACCTGCGCTTTATCGCCGCCACCAACGAGGATCTGGACCGCATGATGGCGCGCAAGGCGTTTCGCAAGGACCTGTTTTACCGCATCCGCGGAGGATGGTTGCATTTGCCGCCGCTGCGGGGCCGCGTCAACGATATCCCCCTGCTGATCAACTCCTTTTTGGAAAAATACGAAGAGTATCAAAGGGGCCCCAGGGTAGCTCCCGAAGCGCTGGAGCGACTCATGAACTACAACTGGCCGGGCAACGTTCGGGAGCTCAAATCCACCATTCAGTCGGCGGTGAACCTGGCCCAGGGAAAACGCATCGAAATTCAACACCTTCCCGAGCATATTCGCAACCAGCCCCCCCGTTCCCAAAAAACGGAACTCAAAACGTCTTCATCCAACACCATCATTCCTTTGGAAACGGTGGAAAAAACCCATATTCTCAAAGTCTACAACCAGCTCAACCGCAATAAATCCCAAACGGCCAGGGCATTGGGCATCGGCCTCAACACCCTGCGCCGCAAACTGGCAGCTTATGGAAAGTCGTGACACAAATCAAATGCCTGGTCATGAACCGCCGTCATGATAGATGGGTACGCCCAGTTCGTTGAGGGAGAAGTTGTAAAAAACGTGGTGACCGTCGTAGTCCAGCACCCGCAGATCGTCGGTCTGGCTCAAGTCATTGAGGATGATCTGGTATTGCTGGCCATAGCGTTGTTTGACCTTGTTGGTGTCGATTTCAAAGGCGATGAACTTTTTTATGCCTTTGGTAGACAGTTTCTCCACAAAGTGGGGATCATTCAGCTCCTCATAGCTGGTCAGGAGCAGAATGGGTCCGGTACCGGTAAAAAAGATACCTGCTTTCATAATGCACCTCCTTCATTAGAGGGTTACGCCGGAAGCTGCCTGACACAGTTTAAAGGTGGGAGATCACCATAGCTACGGTGTGAAAAAACATGTGCGGGTTGAAAAGCAGGTCCCCGATGGCTAAATTTGGCTTTAAGATTCCGAAAACGAGTCACAAGGCGTTGAAGAAAATCGAAAGCTTATTACCAAATTCATCAGAAGATGCGTGCGTTCGTTGGAACACTGCGGCTGACGCGATGACAAACGACATGGCAGCTATATAACATTATTTTGATGGCTGGCGGGCTTGCTGTCAAGGGCTATGTTTGGAAGGAAAGCTCCAGCAATTTGCTCTGTATAAGATGCTATCGGGTCAATGGCGGGCCAAGGCGTTCGTCGGCTCTGCCACGGCACGAACCCTGGTCATCAACCTGAATTGGGTACAGGACGTTACCATGACGTATTTTGCATTAGTTATGTTGTGGATTACATGGTGCGCCATCCACAGCGGTATGATTTCATTGCCGGTCACAGGTCGGTTGAAACAGCTTTCCGGAAGCTGCTATCGTTTTTATCGACTCTTTTTCAACCTTGTCGCCGTGGTGACCCTGGTTCCGCTGATGGTTTACAGCCGCAGCTTAACGGGCACCGTCCTGTTTCGATGGGAGGGCTGCCTGACCATTGTTCAGGCGGCCCTTCTAATTGTCGTTTTGATGCTGTTCATCTCCGGTAGCCTGAAATATGATCTGCTGCAGTTTATGGGCATCCGGCAAATTCGTTCCGGAAATCACCACGCCGCTTTGACGACAAGCGGCAAAATCGATACTTCCGGCGTTCTGAGCATGACACGGCACCCATGGTATCTGGCGGCCATTATTCTGATTTGGATCGATGTTCGCGTCATCTACGTCTCCACCGTGATCGTCGATGGCATACTGACCGCCTATCTGATTATCGGGACGCTGCTTGAGGAGCGTAAACTCGTGCACGCTTTAGGCGATGCCTATCGCGACTACCAAAAGAAGGTCTCCATGTTGTTTCCGGTCAAATGGGTATATGCTAAAGTACGCAAGGGGAAGAAACCATGAACGAAGCACAATATACAAGGAGCTTTTCATGACGCATCAACTTCTTAAAGAAAAGCGCGCGCTGATCACCCATGCGGATGTGTTTATGGGACCGGCGCTTTGCAAAGTGTTCGAAGCGCACATCAACCTATAGTGCCGCCCGGGGGGCACAATTGGGTTACGTTCAAGCCGTGGGCGTTGAGGTCGCCAAACCCAACATCCAAGTCAATGCCATTGCGCAGAACTTTGTGGACAACCCGACCTATTTCCCGCCGGAGGTACAGGCTGATGAGCGTTTTAAGAAACGTCTGAAGCGCGAGGTCCCCCTGGGCCGTCTGGTCGGAGTCCGGGAGGATGCCGAGTTTGCCGCCTATCTTTGCAGCGATCTGGCCGATTGCTTTGTGGGTCAGGTTTTTCCCATAGCCGGTGGATGGGTCACCCGATGACAATCTTTGAGGAGGAGAGATATTGTGTTAATTGTGATTCCGCTGGCTGGAGAACCCTCTTAGAAGCGGTTTCAAAACCTTCAATCGGGCTCAAGATCGACAACTCCTTTTTGCTGTATAACTTTTTCAAAAAGTCTGAGTGCGTTATCTTTTTTTGGCGATTTTTTCCCGGGCTTGCAGCCAATCCTGCATATCCATGATGGTTTTGGTCAAATGGTACCGGCCGTCTTCGAACACACCGTAGTCACCGCCCCCCGCCATGGCGGATACAAACCGAATGTTGTTGCCGTACAACAACCAGGCATCGCTCCATCGACGCTCGATATATTCATCGAACAGGGATCCTTTCGCAGCCATATCCTGCGCATAACCCTTTTTCCAGATGGCGGTCATCAGTTGTGTGGCTGTCAGAACCGTGTGGTTGGAAGTGTTGATGGTGTTGTCCAGACGTTGAAAATAGCCCTGCACCCACGAAGTTTCGTGACAGCTCAAGCAGGTAAGCTGCATGGTCCGGCGTCTTTGGTCGATCTCCCTGTACGAAATCAGAAAGTCTGACGCCGGAGTGCCGTCCAGATCCGCAGGCAAAGGCAACCCGGCCTTGTTGCGGATGATGGTGGTATCCGGCGATTTGGGCTGGGGATGGGCATAGATCAGGCCGAAAATGCGCCATCCCAGGCGGTCGCTCATTTGATGGGTGCGCTGATTGATCACATCGCCGTCGGTGTTGACGGTCAGGCTGATGTGGCATGTGGCGCATGTGGGGGCTTGTATGTCCTCGCCGATGGTCCAGGGGACGTTGGTGAAATTCCACCGGTTCTGCATGGCGGAAAAAATATTGCCGTGTTTGCTGGCCGTATAAACTTTAAAGGCCGGCACGTCCGGTCCCACATGGCACTCTTTACAGGTATAGGGCTTTCTGGCCATCTCCATGGAAAATTGGTGTCGGGTATGGCACGGCGAGCAGGCACCCCGACCGCCGTCCGGATTCACACGTCCCACACCTTGGTTGGGCCAGCCGGCAATGACGGGAAATTCCAGTTCACCGGCATCGGTATCCCGTATTTCGGTGCCGGTGACTTTCAGCCGGGTGCCGTGGCAGTAATAGCAAGCATCCGCCCGGCTCAGAGCATTGGCCGGCGAAAAGTGCACGCTGTTATTTTTCAGCTCGGCCTTGCCCAAAATGGTTCGCTGAAGGTCAGCGTAGAGGTTGTTTTCAGAGAGGTTTTTTTCTGCCATGGCCATGATATTTTTAGCATACTGCTTTCGCTCGGTGATGTGACAGGTGGCGCAGTCATCCGGACTGACCACAACATGTATTTCATAGCCATTGTGTTCAAATGTATCTTCGTGGGCATCGCCCCTGAGGGTATGGCACTCGGCACAGCCCACACTGCTTGCTTTGAGCGCCTCGGGGATTTGATCGCTTGAGACTTTGCGTTTGAGTCCTTTAACGGTACCCGCCTTTGCCGGCGTAACCTTGGCATGGCGGGATTTCATCCAGTCGGACACGATACCGGGGTGGTAGGTGGCATGACACTCCAGGCACTCTTCCGTGGCACTGCTAACCGGTGCCGGTTCGCCGAACGCCGGGCCGGTCATCGCCATCCAAAACATCACACCCAATAGAATCTTTGATATTGCCTGCATTTGCGCCTCCCTGATTGCTGCATCATCAAAGTCATCGCGATATCTCTTCCAATAAGGCTCCTAGAAAAGTCCATACTTTTTCTATGGAGGGAATCCAGATGCGCTCGGCGGGTGAATGGGGATCGCGGATGGTCGGCCCGAAAGAGATCATATCCATTCCTGTGTAAAGGTCTCCTATGACGGCACACTCCAAACCGGCATGAATAACCTGGATTACCGGTTCCTGTTGATAGAGCATCCGATAGGTCTTTTTCGAACGACTCAGCAACGCCGAATCCAATTGCGGTTGCCAAGGCGGATAGGCATCTTGGTCTTTGACTGAAGCTTCGGCCAGTTGCGCCACGGCATGGACCGAAGCAGTGATTTCATCGAGCCTGGACACGGCAGCACTTCGCTGGCTGCTGACAACAGTGAGAGCACCATTGTTCAGACGAACGGTTGCCAGGTTGCAGGACGTCTCCACAACCCCCTCCAGTTCCGGAGACATATGGGCAACGCCGGTGGGAAGACTGAGAAGCAACCGCAGTATTTGATCGGTGGCCTCCGGCACTATTGTCGGTTGACCGGCTTCCGTGTCAGATGGCGGCTTCAAGGTTATAAAAAGCCCTTTATCACTCTTGGCGAACTCGGCTTTTATGGTTTGCTCAATCTGAGCAACGGCTTTTTCCACCTCTGCCTGCCGCGAAGCATCCGTCCAGATCGCCGCCATTGCATCTCTGGGGATGGCGTTTTTGCGGGACCCCCCATCTATGGAGATTATTCTCATTGGGGTGTCCGTATGGATGTGCGCCAAGGTACGCGCCAAAATTCTATTGGCGTTTCCTCTGTGCTTGTGAATGTCAATACCGGAATGGCCCCCTTTTAATCCGCCGACCACCAGCGCATGGCATTGGCCGTCCGGCCGAGGGGGTGCGGTCTCAAGTCCAAGGGAGATGGTGGTATCAACGCCTCCGGCACAGCCGATGGTGAAAACCCCCTCATCTTCCGAATCGAGATTGATCAGGATTCGGCCCTGAATGAAATCGGATTGAAGGCGTTTGGCGCCGTTCAGTCCGGTCTCTTCATCCACCGTGAACAGCAGTTCCAAGGGCGGATGGGAGATTTTGTCATCTTCAACCAAAGCCAGCATGTAGGCGATGGCGATCCCATTGTCAGCGCCCAAAGTGGTGCCGGCAGCCGTTAGCCACTCCCCTTCCCGATATGAAATGATGGGATCTTTATTGAAATCGTGATCCGAATCAGGGGTCTTTTCACATACCATATCCATGTGACCTTGCAGTACAACGGTAGGCGCATTTTCCAACCCCGAACTGGAAGGAACCTGAATCAACAGATTACCGGCCTCGTCACACACGTAGTACAGATCTCGATCAGCCGCCCATTTTTGAAGCCACCGGCACAGCTCGGCTTCATTTTGAGAGCATCGGGGAATGGTATTAATCTCTTCGAAATAGTGGAGTATGACGGTGGTGGGATCGGTCATTCGGCTGTTCTCCCTTGTGAGGGTTGGGGATCATTTGCTACATATTATCTCTGTTCCGAAAAATCGATTTAAACGGCGGCATCCGTTCAACATCGGCACCATAAGTTTCCTGATTGAGAATGTCAATGTGATTACGCTTTGATCATCAGCCGTCAAAATGCATGCGTCGCCTGTTCGATATTGACATTTAAATAAAAATGTGATCGAAGGACTGTTTTTATAGACTGTTTTCCCGAGGAGACCCAGGCGTCACGCCCGGACGCCTCAACATCAAACGCGTACTGAGAGTTTAAAGCAGGAGGTGAGCAAGTGCAAGGCTTAGCAGCAATTAGCGCCCAAAATGGTTGGGCCATGGCCGCCACTGGAGCCTGTATCGTTATTACGGGACTCGCCGTATTATCATTCATCATTTCCCAACTGCATCGAATTTTAGGCCTTTTCGAAAAACCGGAAAAGGCCGTTATTCCTGCACCTGTACCGGAAGAAGCCAAAACGCCTGCTGTTGAAACCACCGTTGACGTAGCAGAGGTATTATCGGACTTGAAGGCCGCAGCCAGCTTGCATCAATCCGTTTCCAAAGAATTGGGTGAAACCTTCGAACTGGCCCAGCTGTACAAAGCCATTATTGCCGCCAATCTTCCCCATCCCCACATTACCGTTCGTGAATTGCGCAACGCCGGCTATCTGGCCAAGACGGAGGAAGGCACCTTTTCGTGGAAAAACATCTAAGCATCAACGCAACTATATATTAAGGTAGGCGCGCTATGGAACTATTTGCGGACTTTTTACAAAATACCGGCTGGTATATGCTCGATTACCGATACATCATTATGCTCGGTGTGGGTATCCTTTTCTGCTATCTTGCCATTGCCAAGGAGTACGAACCCCTGCTTCTGCTTCCCATCGGATTTGGCGTCATCATCGGGAATATTCCCTTCTTTAAAGGCTTTGGGCTTGGTATTTATGAAAGTAACAGCGTGCTTCACTATCTCTATTTCGGCGTCACCACAGGTCTCTATCCCTCCATCGTCTTCTTAGGACTCGGCGCCATGACCGACTTCAGCTCCATGCTGGCCCGGCCGAAACTGATGCTGCTGGGCGCCGCCGCCCAAATGGGGATCTATTTTACCCTTCTCAGCGCACTGGCGCTGGGATTCGCCCCCAAAGAGGCCGGCTCCATTGCCATCATTGGTGGCGCTGACGGGCCAACATCCATCTTTTTGACCGCAAAACTGGCGCCTCACCTCATCGGCCCCATCGCCATCGCTGCATACTCCTATATGGCATTGATTCCGATCATTCAGCCGCCGATCATGAAAATGCTTACCACCAAAGCGGAACGACGCATTCACATGCCCGAAGATACCCGAACGGTCTCTCGCAAAGAGCTGCTCTTTTTTCCCATTGTGGGTGTGCTGCTTTGCTGCCTCCTGGCACCCGCCTCTATTCCTCTGTTGGGGCCCTTCTTTTTCGGCAATTTAATGAAAGTCTCCGGCGTCGTTGACCGCTTGGCCAAAACGGCCGCATCTTCCATTATCGATACGGCCACCATTTTCCTCGGTTTTACCGTCGGCGCCAGTACCCAGGCGGACGTTTTTCTCAGTACCAAATCCATTGGAATCTTCTTCCTCGGATCAATTGCCTTTTCCCTGGCAACCGCCTCAGGATTAATTGCGGCCAAGATCATGAACCTTTTTCTGAAAGAAAAAATTAATCCTCTGTTAGGAGCGGCCGGCGTTTCGGCCGTACCCGGTTCCGCCCGTGAAGTACATCTGGTCGGTCAAAAGGCGGATCCCACCAACTACCTCCTGATGCATGCCATGGCGTGCAATGCCTCCGGGGTTATCGGGTCCGCCGTTTGCGCCGGTATTCTGTGGAGTTTTTTAGCCGTCTAATCGCCTTACGACTGTTTTGAACTGTTAAAAAGCCTGCTCAATATTTTTTTGAACAGGCTTTTTTGGGTTTTACTTCTGCGGTTTGCCCCATCATCACCACCATAAAGGTCATTTTCCTTGACCCTTTCGAGACCTTATGAGAACATTGAAACACAAAGGAGAGAAAAACCGTCCGCTATGCAAAATTCGGTCGACCCTCTTTTGCGATGATCATCGCCTCTTCACCAGTATGGTAATGACTACTCAAGCGTTTCTCCTCTCCGCTGGTGGCCCTTAGGACAACGGCTGTAAGTGCTGTCTAACTTTCTACAGGGAGGATTCTATGGTTGCAAAAATTATTATCAAGCGCCGGTTTAAAGAGGGACGCACCCCCCAAATTGTTGCTTTACTTAATGATATCAGGTCATTAGCAATGACCCGGCCTGGCTACCAATCCGGCGAAACCTTGATCCGGAGCGGATTTCCCAATGACATGGTGGTCATTTCTACCTGGCGCACCATCGAAGAATGGTATGAATGGCGAGATAGCGAAGAACGCAAAAAATTTGAAGCCATGCTCGAAACCCATCAAGAAGGCCCCACCGAGTATGAAGAGTATTTATTAGGTACGCCTCTTCATTAAATGTTGTTTAAATGGTAAACGTATATTCAGCGCGGGGGGCGCGATATTGCGCCCCTGAAAAGCAAACGGCTTCCTGCCAGGATTTCCCGATTTACCCTTCCATCTTCAAATTTGTCACCTCCCTTTTTAGTTGACTTTTCATGGTCTCAGCGGCATTCAACATGAACAACGCAGAAGATCAAACGCGCTCTAACACCTTTTTATTGTTACCGGCTCTCTGTTTCGACAATCTTCTCGAATCAGAAGGGGTTGTCATTGGCAATGAAGGATTTAATTATGAAAGAATGGAAGTGTTCGGTTTGCGGCTATATAGAAAAAGGCGATGAACCTCCGGAAATATGCCCGGTATGTGGCGCCGACAAAAGTAAATTTGTCTTAGTTGAAGAAGGGATGCATGCTGAATCCGACAGCCTTCGGACAGAGGCGCATGATCATGCTGCTGATCAAATACGGAAATGTACGGTTTGCGGTTATGCCGAACGCGCTAAAATACCGCCGACCAAATGTCCGGTGTGTGGGGCCGCTCAAGAGAAATTTATCTCATTAGAAGCTGAAATACTTTCCGAACCCTCCGTGATGCCGGCACCACCGGGGGCTCCATCTCCTGTCGGGCCGGGTCATGATGAAAAAGCGCGCTGGCAATGCACTGTTTGCGGATATATTCATGTGGGTTCCGCACCGCCTGAGAAATGCCCGGTTTGCGGCGCTGATAAAAGCAAATTCATACTTATAGAGCCTGAACCCGCCGCCAACGATAAAGGTGCTGCCACACAGGGAACCGCGGAACCGTCCGGATCCCATCCCATTGCCGCTTTTGCCCGGCGCGCCCAAATTCTTACCCGGCTCCACGGACATCCCATTGCCGTTCACATCCCCAATGGGGTGTTGCCTTTAAGCGTATTGTTTACCCTGGTTGCTTGTCTGTTTCACTCCCAAGGTATGGCCACAACCGCCAGAATCAATATGATTTTCATCTGTCTCTCCATGCCGGTTGTTATCGTCACCGGCTTGATCGATTGGTATAATCGATTTGAAGGACGCGTGACAAAAGTATTTTTAATTAAAATGGTTTGCGGCGGCATTGTCACCCTCCTCACCTTTATTCTGACGGTGTGGTGGATTGTTTCACCAGATGTCTATTTATCGAGGATTGGCCAAAGCAGCCTGTTCATTATCCTCAATTTAGCCGATCTCGGCGCGGCAGCGACGGCCGGCTTCTACGGTGGTAAATTAGTATTTAACGAATAGTTCCGGTGGGGCGCGTTGAATTTGTGTAATGGTTTTGGGAGATCATTTGCAGCGTTATAGATATTCCCAACGATTTTACCCCTCGCAAAGCCTTGCCAAACAACGATTTGCAGGGCGCCTCTCTGAGAGGCTCAATATCGAACGATCGCATAACAGTTCATACTTCCATATCTGTTTTTTCACCAGCGCATAGGGCTTAATTGCATCACTAAAGCCAGGTCCTAAAGGATAGGTCGCCGAGCATTGGCTATGCCGTTTGTCACGGCCATAGCGATGCAATGTCGATTATCGAACAAGGTACCGCAGAATGTCGAGGTGATGGTTAAAGAGCGGATCATAATCCGGCCTTTTTTAGTTGATCTTGGTACCACACGGCGAATTCATACATACCAATGAAACGATCATCATCGTTGATAATACCCAGCGCCATCTCCAGAACACCTCCGGCATAGGCATTTCCATAATTATCATGGCTGCAATTCTGCAGGAATTGGCGAACGAGTTGCTGGGTGGTGCGATTGGTTTTGTCACACCGAATATCGATGGGATCTTTTGGTTCCTCAAACGGATCCCATTTTTCATAACCAATTTTGGAGATGTATTTTCGCCGCCGGGGAGACATGCTATCAAATATCGCCTTTTTTCTCTGTTCTCTTTCCTGATCATTGTCCGCCATGACTAATCTCCTTGGTCATCGGTGTCGCCTTCGGGTTTTGAGACGCCGAGATATTCTTCATCATAATCCGTCAGCAGCGCCATGGATAGCGGAACCAGCACCTCAGCCAATTTTGGGTAGCGGCTTCTGATTTCCCGGGCCAGATCATATGAAATTTCATAAAGTTTACGTTGAATGGCGTCCAACTTGACCGTTGGGTATTGTTTTCCGGCTTCGAAGCGGCTCATGCCACAGGTGTGAGCCTTACCACCGATAACTGTTGGGATCCCGTATAACCTGCAAGTGATCGGCCTGGACTCATATAGCTCACATTTGTTGCTGTCATCAAGCAACGGACACCGAATTCTTTCTTCCGCCATTTTTTCAAGAATTTTATTTTCCGGCTCTCCGTTTTGGTACGCCTTGCTGGCATCGCGCTTTAATTTATACACTTTACGATCCGCTGTATTGGCTCTGTCGATCAGCCCTGCACGCTGTTCTTTTGGTATAACCTTGTCAAACTGGCTTTTAATGAACATCGCTTCGATCAATGTCAGGTCAAAAAGTGCGTGACAACAATCGGCACAACCCACTTTGCATGCTACGCACTCATTATATTCCTCCTGGACCTTTTTAAAGACCGCGTCGGCTTGATCCACCAGCGCTTTATACTTGTCAAAATAAGGTTCAAAATCCATGTCCAACTCCTCGTTGTTTCACGTGAAACATTTCTATCATCCATCTGCCAGCTGACCTTACTAAAAAACGTCACATGTCGCCCTAACACGGATATTATCTATTTACCGATACAAAATCTACTGAATATATCGTCCAAAATATCTTCGCTGATATTATCACCCGTAATAAGCCCGAGCGCATTTTTTGCGAATAACAGATCTTCCGCAATGATTTCCTCCGGTTGATGGTTTTTAATCCCTTCCTCAACAGACATGGACCACTTGAGAGCCTCCTTCAGCGCCGATGTTTGACGAAAATTAGGAATCAACGTTCTACCAGGTCCTATGTTGACCTCTCTAAGACATAGTCCCTTGATTTCATCTTTGAGCCGCGCAATGCCGCTCCCGAACTTTGCCGATATCATTACTTTCGGCACCGTCATAAATTCATCGGGCAAATCGACTTTTA
>JASFER010000026.1:0-34860 GCA_050124755.1 Desulfobacteraceae bacterium | reverse complement strand
GCAACCCAGGCAACAAGTTGCCTGGGCCACCCGCGATACCTTGGATGAACATTGAACACCGAACCTCCAACGTCCAACGTTCAACAAGGTATTCTGCCGATTGATAAAATGGCGGAGCGAAGCGATCTCATCTGCTTAACACTTAACACTTAACACTAATCCGTTAGAGGTAATGATGTCGGGGCCGACTGTTGTCATTGAACCGGCGCCTGGGTTCGACGCCTGCGGCCGTATGCAATACCGAGTTTCTGCATCCGCTTGCGCAGGGTGTTGGGATGAATTTTCAATATGTCGGCGGCGCCGCCTGGGCCGTTGACCCTGCCCTTGCTGATGCCGAGCACCAGTTCGATATGACGGCGCATTACATCGTCCAGGGCCATTTCTTCAACGTTGTCGTCCAATGACAGGGTCGGCGGCTGCTCGGCCTCCTTTTCCAGGATGCGGTGAAAGTGGAGGGGACCGTGGCGGTGCTGGATCAATGCCCGTTCCACCATATTTTCCAGTTCACGCACATTGCCCGGCCAGCTGTGGCCGGCCAGACGTTCCATGGCGCCGTTGGCCACCTTGGGCGGCCGGGCCATGCCCAATTCCTTTGACTTCTTTTTGAGGAAGTGGGTCACCAGCAGGGCGATGTCGCCGGGCCGATGGCGCAGTGGCGGGATTTGAATGGGGAACGCGTTGATACGGAACCACAGATCCTCGCGGAAGGTGCCGTTGTCCACCATTGCTTTTAAATCCCGATGGGTGGCGGCGATGACCCGGATATCCAGCTTGATGGGCGGCGAACCGCCCACCCGTTCGATCTCCTGGGTTTGCAGTACGCGCAGCAAGCGGATCTGGGCCCATGGCGGCAGCTCGCCGATTTCGTCGAGGAAGATGGTGCCTCGATGGGACCGCTCGAACAGACCCCGCTTTTGCTTGACGGCACCGGTGAAAGCACCCCTTTCATGGCCGAAAAGTTCGCTGTCGATGAGGTTTTCGGGTATGGCGCCGCAATTGACCTTGATGATGGGTTCGTTGCCACGCGGCGACAGCCGATGGATGGCGTTGGCGATCACCTCCTTGCCCACCCCGGTCTCACCCATAATCAGGATGGTGTTTTTCAGTTGGGCGATCTGTTTCACCTTCTCCATCACCGGCTTGAGGCCGGCCTCCGCTCCGATGACCTCGTCGCCCGATTGGGATATCAAGGCGCTGCTCAGGTAGCGGTTGTCGGATGCCAGTCGCTCCTTCAGTTCGACCACTTCCTGGTGCTTTAAAGCGTTGGCCATGGCGATGGCAAAGGGTTCGCGCAGGGGGGCCAGCCGTTTGGCGTGATCTTCGGTGAATCGGTCGTAGCCACGGGCAAAAAGATCGATGACACCCAGGCGATGGCCTTCGATGATCAGGCGCTGGGCGATAAACGACACCTCGGACAGGTTGAACGCCGATTGGATGATCCGGCCCATGGGGTCCGCTCCCGGTCGGTTGATCACCAGATGGTCTTTCAAGCGCCGGCCGCTTTCAATGGCGTGGATCAACTCTTCGGGCAGGCGCACGCTCATCTCCATCTTTTCGCCGCCGTCGGCGTTGGCCCTGGCAATGTAGCGCAGGCCCCCGATGGCCGGCTCGTAGATATTGAGGTAGATTTCATCCGCCGGCATGTGCTCGGCGATAAACTGCCGGAAGCGCCAAAGGGCGACTTCGATGTCCAGGCTGCTGCAGATGAGCAGCGTGGCTTGCTTGAAAAACAGGTTTTCGTCCATTTGGGTACCCTTATAATGAACAAACTAAAAATCCGGGTCCAAAAGACCTGGCTTTGGATCAACCCCTTTAAAAGGATTATGTTGCAAGACACTGTCACACAAACACAGCGATCAAACTTTGCCATACATTGAGTTGCCATACCAGGCCGGCACAGAGGCCGGCCCTACGCTCGAAATGACGCCGTTGGCCCGGAAAATGGTTTTCGTAGGGCCGGGCTCTGTCCCGGCCGATGCGCATGCAATTGTAGCAAAGCAATTTGGCGCCGACCTGGCCCGGAGGACCAGGTTTGTCAAGCCGGAATAATTTACCCTATTTGATAATATATAATCATTATTACTAAATAGGGTATTATGTTATTACCAAATAGGGTAAATTCTGTCAAACTATTTCTTAACTAATCGGAAATATATAAAATAACAATTGGTACGAGTTTTGCTTTTTGTATCCATAACAGGCTCTGTATGCAGAGTTCGGTTTTTTTGCAAATTCATCGCGTTTAAAGTGCAAAGATGAAGTATACTAACGAAAAGTGTAAAGCATCACTGCTGAAGCCGGTAGCCGGCCGCCCGACGTTTTACTGTTTTGATCTAAAACGCTTATACCAAATAAACGCTCATCCTCTGCTTTATGCTTTACACTCAATGTCATTAACTTAAAACTTAAGAATATTTTTAAACAGTCCTGGAGCCAATACCATGATGTCGTTTTTCATAGACTATGCGACCATGAAATCGCCGCGGTTGTCCGGCTGGATCTTCCGGCAACTGCTGTTCGGTATTTTTGTCATCATGAGGGTCAAGCGATTGCTGGTGCCCCCATTCAGGCGCCGATTGAAGGAGAAGCGCTTTTCAGCCCAGATCAAAATCCGGGATAACACCATTGGGAGAACGTTTACGTTCGAGAAAGGCCGGATCTCGTCCACCGTTGACGTTGCACGGGAAGCCGACCTGGTCATGGTCTTCAAAGATGCGGTATCCGCGGTTCAATTGATGAGTGCGCCCACGGACTACTTGAAACAGATCAACGCCATGAAGAACTTCGTGGTGGATATCGACGGTCCCGACGAATACGCCATCTGGTTCATGCAGACTCTGAAAATGCTCCAGGGGTTCAGGACGGTGCCCGGCTGCGGCACCCCCATGGGCAAGGGTGTGATGCGCTATGTGAACAACACCAACGGGGGGCCGGTGTTCGTCTATGTCAAGGAGGGCAAAATCATCCGCATCACCCCCATTGAATTCGACGCCCGGGATGCCCGGCCGTGGACCATCGAAGCCCGGGGCCAACGCTTCACCCCGCCCCGCAAGGGCACGGTGAACCCTTATGTCTTCGGACTCAAGTCCCTGATTTACTCCAAGGACCGGCTGCTTTATCCCATGAAACGGGTGGATTTCGATCCCAACGGCCAACGCAACTGCCGGAACAGGGGCATCTCCGGCTACCGGCGCATCAGTTGGGACGAGGCCCTGGACATTGTGGCCGAAGAGATCAAGCGGGTCAAACGGGTCCATGGGCCGGGGGCCATCATGAACGGCAGCGGCTCCCACCACACCTGGGGCAATCTGGGCTATTGGCTGTCGGCCAAAACCCGTTTCATGAACTCCATCGGGTCCAGCCATGTCATCCACAATCCGGACAGCTGGGAAGGGTGGTACTGGGGCGCCATGCACCACTGGGGCAACAGCATCCGCAACGGAGCCTCCGATACCTACGGCACGGTGGAAGACTGTCTCAAGGAAGCGGAGATGATCGTTTTCTGGTCCAGCGATCCCGAATCCACCAGCGGTGTGTACGGCGCTTTCGAGGGCACCGTTCGGCGGCAGTGGGCCAAGGAGTTGGGCATCCAAATGGTGCACATCGATCCCTATTTCAACCACACCGCGGCCCTGCTGGGAGGCAAGTGGATCGCCCCGCGACCCGACACGGGCAATGCCATGGCGCTGGCCATCGCCTATGTGTGGATCACCGAAGATTTGTATGACCAGGACTATGTGGCCCAACGCACCCAGGGATTTGAAATATGGCGGGATTACATTCTGGGCAAGGACGATGACACCCCCAAGACACCCGAGTGGCAGGCGGCGGAAACCGGCGTGCCGGCAAAGGACGTGCGCGCCCTGGCGCGTGAATGGGGGCGCAGGAAGACCTATCTTTCGCCGGGTGGTCTGGTGGGTTTCGGCGGCGCCTGTCGGTGTGCCACCGGCACCGAATGGGCGCGCTCCATGGTCTGCTTGATGGCCATGCAGGGGCTCGGCAAGCCGGGTGTGAACCTGGGATGCCTGCAGCAGGGGGCCCCGGTGGACACCAATTTCTACTTTCCCGGGTATGCCGAGGGCGGGCTCTCCGGCGACCTGGACTACACCGGCCTGCGCATCAGCATGTACCAGCGCATGCCCCAACTGCCCACCATGAACTCGGTTTCCCAGATGATCCCCCGGCTGCGCATCCCGGAAGCCATTCTGGATCAGGCGTGCGAGGGCTATCCCACCGACCCCAAGAGCATCGAAGGTCAGTTCAAAAAAATCGTCTATCCGGCGCCGGGGCATTCACCGGTGCGCATGTACTACAAATACGGCGGGTCCCACTTCGGCACCATGGCCGATGCCAACCGCTATGCCCGCGCCTACCGCAGCGACAACCTGGAGTTTGTGGTCAACCAGTCCATCTGGTTCGAAGGCGAAGCCAAGTTTGCCGACGTCATCCTGCCGGCCTGCACCAACTTCGAGCGCTGGGATATCGGCGAGACCTCCAATTCCGGCGGGTACAGCCATCACCAGTTCATCCAGTGGAATCACCGGGTGATCACCATGCAGCACAAATGCATCGAGCCCCTGGGCGAGTCCAAATCGGACTACCAGATCTTCCTGGAACTGGCCCAGCGATTAGGGTTGGGCGCCCCCTTTTCCGAGGGCATGACCGAGTTCGAGTGGTGCCGCCGGCTTTTCAATGCCAGCGACCTGCCCAAGGTGACCTCTTTCCGGCGCTTTCTGAAGAAAGGGTACTATGTGGTGCCCGCCCCGCCGGAAGCACAGCGGGCACCGGTCTCCTACCGCTGGTTCGCCGAAGGAAAGCAGAAAGACGTTCCCGAATTGTCTCCCCTGCCCTCGGATTACACCGAACAGTGGCGTCGCGGCCTGCAGACCCAATCGGGAAAACTGGAGTTCGAGTCCTCCAGCCTCAAGCGCTTTGCGCCGGACGATCCTGAACGGCCGCCCATTCCCACCTACCGTCGGTCGTGGGAGGGGCCCCACACCAGGAATCTGGTCGACAAGTATCCCCTGCAGCTCATCTCCCCCCATCCGCGCTACAGCTTCCACACCATGTTCGACGCCAAAGACGGGGTGATCAACGATGTCAAGGATCATCGCATGCGCATCGACGGCTATTACTACTGGATCATGCGCATCAACCGCAAAGACGCCGAAGCCAGGGGCATTGCCACCGGAGATCTGGTCAGGGCCTTCAACGACCGCGGCGCCGTGATCCTGGCGGCCCATGTGACTGACCGGCTGCCCCCCGGCACGGTCCACTCCTACGAGGGCTCGGCCGTCTACGAACCCATCGGCGAACCGGGCCGATCACCGGACCGGGGCGGATGCATCAATCTGCTGACGCCGAGCCGCAATATCATCAAGAAGTCCCATTCAACCGCCTCCAATTCATGCCTGGTGCAGGTTGAACATTGGGCGGAAGCCACCGGAGGAAACCAATGAAAAAATGGCATCTCGCCATCGATGTGGCCAAATGCGAAAACTGCAACAATTGTTTCCTGGCCTGCCGGGACGAGCATTGCGGCAATGACTGGCCGGGATATACGCTGTCCCAGCCCCTGCATGGACATCGCTGGATGAACATCCTGCGCAAGGAACGGGGGACCTTTCCGGTCATCGACGTGGCCTACCTGCCCAAGCCCTGCATGCACTGCGACCATGCGCCCTGCATCAAAGCCGCCAAAAACGGCGCGGTCTATAAACGTAAAGACGGCATCGTGATCATCGACCCCAAAAAGGCGGCGGGCCAACAGCAGCTGGTCTCGTCATGCCCCTACGGCTCCATCTGGTGGAACGACCAAAGGGACCTGCCCCAAAAATGCACCCTGTGTGCACACCTGCTGGATGAGGGTTGGAAAGCGCCCCGGTGCGTCCAGGCGTGCCCCACCGGCGCGTTGACCATCCAACGGGCGGAACCCGGCCATCTGAATCGACTCCGACAAAGTCCGCAGTGGTCGGTGCTGGGCAAAGCCCACAACCCCACCCTTCCCCGGGTGCTCTACAAAAACCTGCAACGCTATACCCATTGCTTCATCGCCGGCAGCGCGGCCCAGCGGCGGGACAAGATCGAGGATTGCCTGCCCGGGCAGACCGTGCAATTGATCAAAGAAGGCCGGATCATTGAAAAAACCGTTACCGACGCCTTCGGCGATTTCAAATTTGACGGATTGCCCGCCGACAGCGGCGCCTACCAAGTCATCATCGGCGATCCGGGGCTCGGCGGCCAGACGGTTGATGTGAGTCTGGGCAAGAGTGTGTCTGTTGGTACGGTGTGGATTGGATGAATGGTTTTTGGTTTGTGGTTTTTAAGTTTCTTGTTCAAGAATCATGGCGTAAAATTGCCGAGTCCATCATAATTTTCGAAACACGTCACTCCGGCGAAGGCCGGAGTCCAGAAAATTCTGATATTCACGATCTACGTTATATGACCCTCCCCATAAATTACCTGCAAGGGGATAATCTAAAGCCTTTCAGTTTTATCCAATCAAAAGGCACACTCCACTTTCCCAAGAAATGTTTCCATAATTTTCCAGGGAAGCGCCCATAAATATATAAGTTGACAAAAAGTGCGCTGTCAGAGAATTGAAAATCATAAAAATCGAACTGGCTGTCCGGATTGGTTTGATCCAGCCAGCTATCAGCATCTCCGTTAAGCGTGGTGAAAAGATTGTCAAAAACAAAGGGCTCAATATCGACTTGCTATTGAATTGACTTATATTTTTATGTCCGTAGTGGATTCTGGCCAACGACCTCTTGTTGCTTTGCAACACCGGCAACAAGTTGCCGGTGCCACCCGCGGCCGGCGCGGAGGCCGGCCCTGCGTTCTTACAGGCATTTGCGCAATGCAGATGGTTTTCGTAAGGCGGGGCTCTGTACCCGCCCTTAGCTTTAAAACATATGACGGCGACAAAAAGAAAATCCATGAAAGAAAAAAGGAAGACAAGTATGACCTTCGATGATCTTGCTGAATGGCTCATCGACTATGTGGCCTCCTATCCAGTAAAGCACGACCAGATTGCCATCTGGAGGGAGCCGATCATGGCCTGTGCCCGGGCTGATGACCGTTTCCAGCGTATAAGGCAAATCACTGTACCGGATCATGCGCTGCCCCAGGATCTCTTACCCGATGCCAAAACCGTTCTTGTCTGGTTCGTTCCTTTCAAGCATCACCTTCAAATGGACAATACCCGGGGCAATCGTCCCTCGCTTAGTTGGGGGCGAGCCTATCTCTCTACCAATGAAATGATTGAACGCACCGGCAGCGCCATTAAAACCCTGATAGAAGATGCCGGAGGAAAGGTGGCCCTCACACCGTCAACACATAACTTCGATAAAGAACGGCTGGTCAGCCTTTGGTCCCACAAGCATCTGGGGCATATTGTCGGGCTTGGCCGCTACGGAACCAACTGCCAGTTCATTACCCCCGTCGGGTGCAGCGGCCGCATGGGCAGTCTGGTGACGAATCTGGACTTGGGCGATCATCCGTTGGTTACCACCGATGAACTTTGCCTGCTCAAAGCAGGAAAGAAGTGCGGCAAGTGCATCAAGTCATGCCCCGTAAACGCCTTGTCCGAGGACGGCATGGACCGGTCGGTGTGCTATGCCCGTTTGAAAGAGAATTATCAGCTGCTGATGGAACCGGACGGGCTTCCGGAATCAACCGAAGTTTGCGCCAAATGCCAAGTCGGCATGCCCTGTAGTTCCAAATCCCCACTGCCAATTGGATAACGATGACGAGGAAAATGGGTAACACTTGAGGTGAGACCGGACCGAGCCGCTATTCCGAGCCCGGGACAATTTTATTCCGGGCCGCAACAGGCAGAGTGAAAAAAAACGCCGCGCCCTGGTTCGGTTCGCCTTCGGCCCAGATCCGGCCGCCGTGCCGGCCGATGATGCGGCGCACGTTGGCCAGCCCGATGCCGGTGCCCTCGAACTCCTCGACGCGGTGCAAACGATGGAACACGCCGAAGAGCTTGTCCACATAGGCCATGTCGAAGCCCACGCCGTTGTCGCGCACGAAAAAAACGACCTCGGCGTCCCGGCCGGAGAGCGACCCGATCTCGATGCGGGCCTTCTCCCGTGGGCGAGTGAATTTTATGGCATTATCGATCAGGTTGGCCAGCACCGTCCGCAGCATGCCGCTATCGCCCTCAACCATGGGGAGATCGCCGATGCGCCAGTCGATGGTCCTGCCGGCGGTATCGGGCTTGAGTTCCCGGATCACCTCGCGCACCAGGGGCTCCAGCGCCACCGATTTGATCGTCATGGCGCGGCGCCCCATGCGGGAAAAGGAGAGCAGATCGTCGATCAACAGACCCATTTTTCTGGCTGAATCGGAGACGACGTCCATGTAGTGCCGACTCTGCTCATCCAGCGCTTCTCCCGCCTGCTTCTGCAGCAGTTCCAGGAATCCGCCGATGTGGCGCAGCGGCGCCCTGAGGTCGTGGGAGACCGAGTAGGCAAACGCTTCCAGTTCCTTGTTGGATGCCGCCAGCGCTGCGGTGCGCTCACGAACGCGCTCTTCCAGTTGGTCATTCAAGGCTCGAAGCGCCTCCTGGGCCCGCCTCCGTTCCGTGATTTCCCCCTCAAGCCGTTGATTGGTGATGATCAGCTTGTCGGTCCGCTCTCGGACTTTCTGTTCCAACCGTTCGGTCAGTGTCCGAAGACGAAGATGGGTTTCGATCCGGGCCAGCACCTCCTCCTGCTGAAACGGCTTGGTGATGTAGTCCACCGCGCCGGCCTGAAACCCCTTCACCTTATCGCCCTCATCTTCCGAAATGCTGATGAAGATGACGGGGATGGCACGCGTCCGCTCATCGGCCTTGAGCCGGCGGCAGACCTCGAAACCGTCCATCTCCGGCATCCGGATATCCAGCAAAATAAGGTCGGGCAGGGTCGAGCGCATAAACTCCAGCGCCAGTTCTCCGTCGGAGGCGGGATAGACGATGTAGCCCTGCGTCGTTAAAAGATTGGTCAACAGCTGCAGATTGGCGGTGGTGTCATCCACTATCAGAATTTTGTCCGCGGGTGACACGGGCCTCTTTTCATTCATGTCCCGTCTCCAGGCCGGTTTCATCTCGGGTGGCGCGAATGATCCGCAGCAGCCGTCCGAATTGCAGGTCCCGGGCCACGGCTTCCAATACCTCCGCCTGGGATGGATGCCGGACACGCATGGCTTCAATCACACGGGTCACCGCGTCGATGTCGATCCGTACAAGGGCCTGTTCCAGTTCCTGGAGCAACTCAGCAGGCAGGTCGGCCAGGTCGGCCGCTGCAAGCGGCAGTTCACTTTTGTCAGGGGGCTGTTCATCCTCGTAGACGAAGCGGAGGCCGAGATGTCTTGTCAGCGCAGCGTGGATATCGGCATCTCCATAGGGCTTGCGGATGAAATCATCACACCCCGCTGCCAGGATGTCGCGCCGTTCCTCTTCCAGGGCATGGGCGGTGACGGCGATAATTCTCGTTCGGGAGCCGGCATCGGTTGCCTTGATACGGCGGGTCGCTTCCAGCCCGTCCATGACCGGCATGCGGATATCCATCCAGATCAGATCGGGCCGCCACTGCTCGAAAATGGCAACCGCCTCTTCGCCGTTGGTCGCTTCCCGCAGTTCGCAACCCAGCGGCTCCAGCAGCCTGTGCAGCAGCAGGCGGCTCTCCGGATGGTCCTCGACAATGAGCAGACGATGGCGCGGCTGACCCTCGGCCAACCCGATAACGCGGCGGCCGCGGAGCAGCTCGGCGGGTATCGCTTCCGGCGAGAGCACTGTTGCCGGTATCTCGAAATGAAAGATCGATCCTTTGCCGGGTTCTCCGGTTACACCGAGTTTTCCCCCCATGAGTTCTACGTACTGTCTGGATATGGCCAGGCCCAGACCGGTCCCGGCCTCGGTGGATGCTCGATTCCCCAATTGCACAAAGGGAGAAAAGATCCGTTCCCGCTCTTCTTTACGGATGCCGGGGCCGGTATCCTCGACCTCGAATCGTATCCGCACCGGATCGGAACGGTCCTGTTCCACGGCCATGGCCCTAAGGATGACAGCGCCGCTCTGTGTGTACTTGATGGCGTTTCCAATCAGGTTGATCAGCACCTGCCTCAGTTTGCCCCCATCGACACGGATGTGCCGGGGCAGGTCCGGGGCCTGCCCCAGGGTGAAGTCCAAGCCCTTCTCATGGGCCCGCATCCCCATCAAGGACTTCAATTCCTGAATCAGTTGGAACAGATCGAGATGGGTCACCTCCAGTTCCACCCGTCCCGACTCGATCTTGGAGATCTCCAGCACGTTGTTGATCAGGTTCAGCAGGTGTTCGCCGCTGTGGCCTATAATGGTTAAATATTGCTTCTGATTCGCAGTGGCGCGGCGATCGTTGTGCATCAGCTGTGAAAAACCAAGCACGGCGTTCAGGGGCGTGCGCAGTTCGTGGCTCATGTTCGCCAGGAAAACGCTCTTGGCCCGGTTGGCACGCTCGGCCTTTTCCTTGGCGGTCTGCATTTGCCGGTTGGACTCGGCCAACTCTTGGGTTCGCGCAGTCACTTGCCGCTCAAGCTCCACAGTCCGCCGACGCAGGTTCCGCACGCGATAGCCATATCCGGCGGCGGCCAGGCCCACTGCCGCCAGCACTGCCAGGCTCCTGAACCACCACGTCACCCACCAGGGTGGAGTGATAATAATAGTCAGTGCGGTTCCCTCCTCGTTCCACACACCGTCATTATTCGAAGCTTTGACCCGGAAAGTATAATCGCCGGGGTCGAGGTTGGTATAGGTCGCGTGTCGATTCCTGCTGTCGGTCTGCATCCAGTCTTGATCGAAACCTTCCAGCATATAGGCGTATTGATTCTTTTGGGGAGAACGGTAGTTGAGGGCGGAAAATTCTATTGTGAAAACGGTGTAGTCGAAGGGCAGCGTGATTTTTTGGGTGACGTTGATATGCTTTTGCAGGGGCGAGTCGCCGCCGATCCCAAGCGGCTTGTTGAGGAGTTTAAATTCTGTCAGTACCACCCGCGGCGGAATCGGGTTATCGGACAATCGGTCGGGGAAAAAGCTGTTGAAACCCTTGGCCCCGCCCACGAATATCTCTCCGTCGGGGCTGGTGTACCCGGCTGTCGGTTCCAAGGCATTGCTCAACAGGCCGTCATACTCATCGTAGCGGCGGAGAGTGCCGGTGGCCGGGTCGAAACGCGCCAGGCTTTTGCCCGCGATTACCCAAAGCTTGCCCCGGGCGTCTTCCGCCAGCACCGCGCGGACATCCGGATAGGGCGTAAACCGATTTTTCTCCGGGTCAAACCTGTTCACGCCGCTATACGTCGCCACCCAGATCGTCCCCTGGCGGTCCTGGTAGATCAGATCGCTGGTGAGGCTGCTGAGTCCATGCTGCCGGGGCGTAAAGTTAACGGCTTTACCGGTTGCCGGATCGAAGCGGCTGACCGATGCATCGCCGCCGACCCAAAGCATGCCGTCGGCGGCGATCATCACGTAGTTGAGATTGTTGTTGGCGATACTGTGGGGATTGTTCGGGTCGTGAGGGTAACGGGTAAAGATGCCGCTGACCGGATTGAAGCGGTGCAGGCCCGTGCCGTAAGCTGCCAGCCACACGTCGCCGTGAGCGTCCACCGCCACTCCCGAGACCCAGTCACCGGCCAGACCGCGGGGGTTATCCGGGTCGGCATGATACTGAGTCCAGTTCCCGGTGGCCAGGTCGAACTTGTTCAGACCGGCGGTCGTGGCGACCCACAGCCAGCCGCGCGGATCGTGCCGGATATCGAAGATGTTGTCGTTGCTCAAGCTGTTGGGATCGTTTGGGTCGGCCTGGTAGCGGGTGTAGGCCTTCTTCTCCCGATCGAAACGCACCAGCCCCTGGTCCCACATAGCGATCCAGAAGATGCCGTCCTTATCCCGGGTGATCGCCCGCACCCGGCCCGCCGGCAATGAATTGGGATCATCAGGCAGATGCTGGTAGCGGGTAAAACGCTGGCTGCCGGGATCGTAAATGTTGATTCCGCCAAAGGTTCCGAACCATAGCGCCCCGGTGGGGTCTTCGAAAAAATAGGGGGCGATGCCGCCGCTCAATCCGTCGGGGTTGTGCGGATCGTTCTGGTAGCGGATGAACTGCTGCCGCTTTTCGTCGAAACGGTTGATTCCGCCCCCCCAGGTCGAGACCCACAGTTGACCGCTGCTGTCGCGCATTACCTGCAGGACCATGCTGTGGCTCAGGCTGGTTGGATCGTTCTCATCGTGGAAATAACGTACACAGCGCCCGCTGTCCGGGTCGAAGTGGTTGAGTCCGTTGTCCGTACCAATCCACATGCTGCCGTCAGGTTCGATCCAGACGGACTCGACCCGGTTGTCACTGAGACTGTCGGGGTTGTCCGGGTCGTTGGTGTAGTGAGTGAAGGCACCGGTGGCGGGGTCAAGCTTATCCAGGCCGCCGCCATAGGTGCCGATCCAGAGCATACCGGCGGCGTCCTGCCTGATCTGGCTCAGGATGTCGAAACCCGGGCTGTCGGGGTTGTCCGGATCGTGGCGATAGTTGGTGAACCGTTCAGTTGTCGGGTCGAAACGGCTCAGGCCGCCGTAGGTCGAGACCCACAGGATGCCGTCGCGATCCTGAAACACGAACCAGGTGGTGTTATGGACAAGGCTATTGGGATTCTGTTCATCATGCTGATAATACTTCCACGTGCCAAGTTCCGGGTCGTGGCGGACCAAACCGGCCCCGTAGTTGCAAAACCACAGGATGCCATCGCGGTCTTCGAGTATTTTCATGTAGAATTGCGGAGTGCTTTGGCCGCCCTTGGAGACCTGGGGCATAAACGTGGTGAAGGTCATCCCATCGTACTTGTTGATGCCCTGGACGGTGGTGGCCCAGATAAACCCCAGGCGGTCCTGAAGCACGTCGAATACCGAATTGTGCGACAGGCCGTCATCAATGGTCAGATGGTGAAAGACAATCTCTTTTTGTTGGCTTTGCAAAGCCGGGTAGGTCTGGTCAGCGGCCGGTTTTCCCTTAGCGGTGATATCTTCCAATTTGACCGGTTGATTGGCGGCCCGCGGCTCGGTCAGCGGCGATTCGCTGCCGCCCTTGGCAAAAACGCCGGCCGTGGTGGCGTTCAGGGCAAACAGGGTAACAATGGTCAGCATAAGCATCTTCGCAACCAGGGATTTAAATTCCATTTTATCCTCTGCAGATGTCGGCCGATAGCCGCTTCCATGGCCTAGCAGAATATCCCCTCGCTTGCGGCATTCCTTTCAACCGCGTGGAATTTGTCATCCCTTTTTACAGTGGAATCATTTGTTGCCTGTGCCCTGAATTTGTTGCCTGTGCCCTGAATTTGTTGCCTGTGCCCTGATTAGAGTATTTCAAAAGCGTGATTGAGGATCAATTTGCCGACAAAAAGTTCCACCTCGTGAACGCTGCCCGCCCTCCATGATATGCGGGTCACCGGCCGAGGGCCATATCCGGTATTTTTCAATAGACCGTTGATCATAAAATGCTATAAATATAATACTAATATAGCAAATCGGATCAGATATCAAGACACGCTTCAACACAGATAGCTGGCATGCTCAGGGCTTCTCTCGTGCGGAACGACGGGGCCATGGGCGGGGAAACCGAGATGGCTAAAATGCAGAAAATCACTTGACACAGCCATATAGTTGTGTATACAACTTTTCTGCGATGTTTTCATACGACCACAATAAATCCTTGGGGTACCTGGCCGGGTTGGCAAGCAGATTGTTAAGTAATATGCTCGGCAAGCGGTTCCAGGAAGCAGGTATCGAGATGACTGCCGAACAGTGGGGGGCAATTCTAATATTGCTAAACGGTGATGCCATGACCCAGGGGCAGCTTGGCGAGCGGTTACATCTCGAAAAGTCCAGCGTGAGCCGTCTGGTGGACGGACTTGAGCGGCGCGGCTGGATTTTGCGTAAGAAGTCCCCTGGCGACAGCAGGCACAAACTGGTTTCGCCGACACCAAAGGCCCTGGAAACGGCAGAGCGCTGTGCCGTCATCGCGAGGGGCGTCCTGGGGGAGGCGCAACGCGGCATGACCGAAGATGAACAGGTGGTCTGTCGATCGTTCCTGTCCAGAATAATAGCGAACATAAGAAGGGAGGAAAAAAGACCATGACCGTAAAATCGGTACTCGAAGACACCAACAAATTTCTGGTCCATCTCGGTTTGAGCGAAGAGCCATTCGGCGTGTATTACGATAACACCAAACCCGAAAAAGCGTTCGGGCCAAAGCCAGGCATACCCCTTTCGCGCGAGCTGGAAGACCAGGGAAAAGTAGATATGCAGGAGGTTTTCAAGCATTTTTCCTGCGTCATGGGCAACATCTGGCTGGCGAGGAAAAAGCGTCGGGCCGCCTACATTTCCTCGGAAGAGTATGGATGCCCCGGAGGCGTGTTCTACTGTTCTATGATGAAGCCCAACGTCAGATTCATTGAGCATTATGTGACCACGGGCTTTAGTGGTACTCCCCTGCACGGCGAGCGCTTTTTGCCTTCGCCCGAGGCCATGAGGAGATTTCTTGACAAGGTCAACCCCCGCACTGCTCCTGCAAAATACTGTATTTTTAAACCTCTTTCTTTGTTTACCGACAGCGAGGAGCCGGAGTTCATCATCTTTTTCGCACGGCCCGAAGTGTTGACCGGTCTTTTCATCCAAACAACTTTCACTACTGGTGATGTAGATTGTGTGGCCGCCCCCTTTGGGGCTGGATGTACCAACATGATCGCCTGGCCACTCTACTACAAAGAACAAGGGATAGAGAAAGCGATAATCGGCGGTTTTGACCCTTCGGCCAGGAAATATATGAAAACCGATGAGCTAACCTTTACGGTCCCCTGGTCTCTGTATAAGAAAATGTTAGCGGCCTTGCCGGAATCCATGTTCAACGTGGATGGCGAATGGACAACAGTGCGCAAAAAGGTAACCCGCAGCGCGCAGGCCTGGGGAGAAGGCAGTTAAACCATTGCGAATCGATGAGAGGGTCATAGCTTGCCGGCAGCTGCATTAAGGGTTGACGGCAGGTATCTGGTGGTCGGCCTGTTTTATGTGATTCATTTGAAACATGATTTTGATTCTCTTAACGCTTCAATGAATCCATCAATTTCAGTTTTTGTAATAGTAAGTGGTGGATCAATTCTAAATGATGAACCTCGATTTCCTACGATATATCCCTTTTCAATGAGGTCATTATAAATAGAACTGGTAATTTTTTCGTTTTTAATTTCAACAGCAAACATCAACCCTCTTCCACGAACTTCAAGAATAATTTCTTTGTCAACAAGTGATTCAAGATGTTTTTGAAGCAACAAGCCATTACTTTCTGCTTTCGATATCAAATTATTTTTTTCAATGTACCGAATAACGCCATGTACAATCGAAGCTCCCAAGGGATCATTTTGGTGGGATTGGGAATAGTGAAACGGTTTTTTTTCCAGCTGCCTTGCAGCAGGTTCGTTGATAAGAGCGATACTCACAGGGTATCCGTTTCCAATTCCTTTACCAACAGCGATAAAATCGGGGCTGATGTCATAATGTTGATAGCCAAACCATTTTCCGGTTCGTCCAATACCTGTTGTGACCTCATTAGCGATAATTTTTCCTCCGCCGTCTCGCACAATTTTGACGATATTACTTATCAACGCCTTAGGAGGAAACCGTACAAAACCAGTGGGTCATTTCGTTACCGCACAGGGTTGCTCAGCCCGCAAGACATGGATTGCGTGCCGCGCCGGTTTCATCCATGCGCCGAACTTTGGTTATCCGAGGCGCTTCATGAAACCGCTCGGGTTCCGTTTTGACCTCCTCGGCGATGGTGCGCATGGTGTCGATGAAGGCATCGATCATCTCTTTCGACTCGGTTTCGGTCGGCTCGATCATGATGGCACCGTGCACCACCAGCGGGAAATAGACTGTGGGAGGATGAAAACCGTACTCCATCAAGCGTTTGGCGATATCCAGGGTGGTTACGTGATCCGCTTCCTGGTGCTTGTCGCTGAAGACGCATTCATGCATGCAGGGCCGGTCATAAGCCAGGTGGTAGACATCCTTGAGGCTTTCCTTGATGTAGTTGGCGTTCAACACCGCATACTGGCTCACCTTTTTCAGATCGGCCCCTAGACTGAGAATGTAGCTGTAGGCCTTCACGAGCACACCGAAGTTTCCGTAAAAGGCGTGAATCTTACCCACTGATTGGGGGAAATCTTCGGACAGTGTATAGCGGCCGTCTTTCTCGATCACCCGGGGAACCGGCAGAAACGGCGCCAGCCTCTCGGTTACGCAAATCGGTCCGCTGCCGGGACCGCCACCGCCGTGGGGGGTGGAAAAGGTTTTGTGCAGGTTCAGGTGAAGCACATCCACACCGAGCTTTTGGATGTCCACAATACCCATGACGGCGTTCATGTTGGCGCCGTCACCGTATACCAGACCGCCTTTGGCATGGACAATTTCGGCCACCTGCTGGATATTTTCCTCGAACAGGCCCAGGGTGTTGGGGTTGGTGACCATGATGCCGGCCGTATCTTCATCCATCAGTTCGGCAACATTTTCAGTTGAGAGCATCCCCTGTTCATTGGATTTAAGGGCAATGGCTTTTAACCCGCACAAAGCCGCGCTGGCCGGGTTGGTGCCGTGAGCCGTGTCCGGGATGAGAACCTTGGTGCGGCGCTGTCCTTTGCTTTTCTGATAGGCGGCGATCACCATCATGCCGGTCAGTTCCCCATGGGACCCGGCGGCGGGCTGCAGGGTGACCGCCGGCAGACCGGTAATCTCCGCCAGAAAACGCTCCAGGTTGGCCATCAGTTTCAACGCGCCCTGACAAAGCGCCTCCGGCAAAAGGGGATGGCCTCCGGCCAGTCCGGGCAGAGCCGCCTGTCGTTCATTGGTTTTGGGGTTGTACTTCATGGTGCAAGACCCCAACGGGTACATGCCGCTGTCCACACCGAAATTCCACTGGGAGAGACGGGTGAAGTGGCGCACGACATCCAGTTCGCTCAAATCGGGAAAGTCGGGTCCCTCCCCTTTGACCGAATCTTCCACCGGATACCGATCGATGTCGCGCAGGGGCAGTGAGAAACCGGTCCGCCCCTTGGCTCCTTTTTCCCACAACAACGGTTCGTTGAATATCAGGCCGGTGGTACCGACGGGTGCTTTCATGATGCGACCTCCTTTACCAGGGCGTCCATATCCGCCCGGCGGCTGGTTTCCGTGACACATAACAGGCAGTGATCGGCAAGTTCGGGATAGTATGGGGCCAGCGGCAGCCCGGCGACAATTTTCTTCTCCAGCAGCCGCTGGTAGGTGGTATGGAAGCCGGATGGAAATTTGACGACGAACTCATTGAAGACGGGGCTGTCAAAGGCGATGGTCAAGCCGGCCTTCTGCAGCTCGGCCTTCAGGTAGGCCGCCTTGTCGTGATTCAGTGCGGCCAGTTCGCGGAATCCGGTCCCTCCCAGCATGGCCATGTACATGGTGGCGGTGGTGGCGCACAGTCCCTGGTTTGAGCAGATATTGGACGTGGCCCGTTCCCGGCGGATATGCTGTTCGCGGGTGGCCAGCGTGAGAACGAAACCCCGTTTGCCGTCCTTGTCCACGGTCTGACCGATGAGCCGGCCGGGCATGTTGCGCACATACTTTTGCCTGGAGGCGAAAACCCCCAACCCGGGGCCGCCGAAGGCGCGTGGAATGCCCAGGCTCTGACCTTCACCGCAGACGATATCGGCGCCGCAGCTGCCCGGATTTTTCAAAATGCCGTAGGCCAGGGGCTCGGTAAAGCAAGTTACCATAAGCGTTTTTTTGTCTGCGTGGACCGCATCGGCGCTTGCCCGTAGATCTTCGACACAACCGAAAAAGTTGGGCGACTGCACTGCCACGGCGGCCAATTCCGACAAATCGCCCAAGGCCGAAAGATCGGTTCTGCCGTCAGCGGCAAAGGGGATCTCCACGATCTCAAAACCGGTGGGTGCCAGGTAGGTTTCCACCACCCGGCGATAGAGCGGATGCACGGCCCGGGAGACGGCCACCTTTTTGCGGCGGGTGATGCGAATGGCCATCAACAGCGCTTCGGCCAGGGACGAAGCGCCGTCGTACATGGAGGCATTGGCCACTTCCATGCCCAACAGCCGGGTGATCAGCGTCTGATATTCAAAAATGGTCTGCAGGGTACCCTGGCTGATTTCCGGCTGGTACGGCGTGTAGGCGGTGTAGATCTCGGATCGCAGGAGCAGATGTTTGATGGCTTCGGGGATGAAATGGTCGTAGCTGCCGGCGCCGAGGAAGACCTTGTATTGCGGAGCAACCGCCATATCGGCGGCCAGGCTGTCCATGTGATCGCTAAGGTCCCATTCACTCATGGCGTCCGGCAGGTTCAGCGGCGCCTGGCGGCGGCATGCTTGGGGAATCGAATCGAAAAGCGCCTCCAGGCTGCCGACGCCCACCTTCTCCAGCATGGCGGTAATGTCTTCGTTGGTATGGGGGAGATATCTCATCATTCCGATCCTTTCAGCATTTCCAGATAGGCGCTCCTGTCTTTGAGAGCCTTGAATTCCGCTGCATCGCCGGGTTTGATAACGATCATCCAGCCGCCGCCGTAAGGTTCGCTGTTGACCTTTTCGGGGGCATCCTCCAACGCCTCATTGATGGCAACGATTTCGCCCCCGATGGGCATATAGAGTTCGGAAACGGCTTTCACCGATTCGAGGGTCCCGAACTCTTCGCCAGCGGAAAAACGACTGCCGACCTCGGGCAATTCCACAAAAACGATATCTCCCAACTGATCTTGGGCATAGTCGGTGATGCCCACTTTGACATTTTCTTCCTCCTGTCTGGCCCATTCGTGATCGTCGGTGTAGCGGGCGTCATCCGGAATAACGAGATCGCCGATTGCTTTGCTCATGGTGTTTCCTCCTCAATGTCTAAAGATCATGTTGCCGTTTAAGCTCCCCATCAACCAGCGGTATAGATATCCGCGAAGGAGATCTTTTGCATATTCGAGTGCTACTCAAAGCATCTCCCGGATCGGACGCCGGGCGGTGCGATCCGGGCGGATATCCGTCACGATGGTCACCTTGAGCTTGCGCCGTTTATCCTTGAGCACGACCTGCGCTCCCGGTTGGAGTGGCGCTTTTACCTTGATAAAGCCGCAGCAAAGACCTCGGGGATTGAAATCCTGAGGTTTGCCGGGGCTGGCAATACTGAAGAGCCGCCCCTGGTGATAGCCGATCCCCATGTCGGAGACGCAGGTCAACACAATTCCGATCTCTGTGCCCGTGGTGTCCAACACCACCGCCGGATCGGCAGTGGACACCTTGCGCAGGTCCGCGCCGACAAATGCATAGGTATATTCAGGCTCGCCTTTGGCCAGCAGCGCCTGGTCACCAATGAAGCCCTTGGTGAATGCGGTCTGATCGGAATTGAAGGGCAGGGCAAAGGTCCAGGGGTGATTGATAAACGGCCAGGCGCCGATGTCCTGATGAGACAGTGGCAGTACCGCCCCTCCCCGCAAGGAGTCCCGGGCCGCCAACCCGCAGGCTGTGAGTCCGAACGACTGACCGGCCTGGTAGATCAGCTCCCAGGTATTCGCCAACTTGTCCGGAGAGACGAAAATTTCGAATCCGAACTCGCCGGTGTATCCGGTGCGCGAAAGCAATAGGGGCGTGCCGTCTGTCAGCCGCACCGCGCCGGCCAGGGGCGATGTCGGATCAAAATAGCCCTTGAAGGAAAAATAGAACATCTTTTCGAAAGCGGATTCGGGCGCCGCCAGAACCTTGCTCAGAATTTTAGCGGCCATCGGCCCCTGGACATCGATCTTGCCAAGTTTGTCGGTCAGGTCGCTGACAGTCACTTCGCGGCCTCCGGCCTGATCCTTGAAATGGTCCGACACCACGGCACCCATGCCTGCGTTGACCACCGCCATGTAACTGCTTTCCGAGAGTTGATTGATAATACTGTCATCGATCACTTGGCCCTGCGCATTGAGATAGGCGCCATAGACACAGCGACCGGGGACCAGGGGTTTTTTCGTCCGACCGATACAGGCATCCAGGTTGCTTGTAAAACAATGCTGCAACAGGTCGCGGGCCCCGGCTCCGGTAACCAGCACCGCGGCCATGTGACTGGTGTCAAACAGACCGGCATATTGCAGTACCGATAGATGCTCGTTCTTGGCGGAGGAGTACCACAGCGGCATTTCATATCCGCCGAAATCGGCCATTTTGGCGCCCTGGGCGATATGCCAGGCATGCAGCGCCGTTTGTTTCGTCTTTTTTTCCATTTCTTCTCCTCCTTAAACACATCAATCCCAAAAGCCGTTTCACATGGCCTGATTTTCTGTGGAGTCGGGTCAGATGAGCTTGGGCCGGCTGACTTTCTTGAGGTCCCAGGCCTTGATTTTAAAGCTCTTGTCATGCCTGCCGGGATTGAAGTAGACCATGTCTTTGCGGGTCAGTTCAGTGTCCATGAAAATGGGCAGCTCCGTCAGCTGACCGAAGGGCGGAACGCAGCCGACCTCACAACCGACCTTTTCCAGCACGGCTTCGGGCTTGGCAAAAGACACCTTCTTGGTCCCGATGCCGGCCGCCGCTTTTTTCCAGTCCACCTTTTTATTCCCGGGCAGCACCAATACCACCATTTGCTTTTCCTTGGTCAACAGAACCAGGGATTTGACCGTCTCGGCTTCACTGACCCCCAGGGCCTCGGCCATGGTCGGGTTGGTGTAGACCGGTTCATGCTCGACCACATCGTAGGCGATCTTATTTTTTTTAAGGATACTGACGATATTGGCTTCTACTGGCATAACTCCCTCCTATTCATATCAAAGACTGAATACAAAATATTAAAACATAACCAAATCTACACCCCCATTGTTGCAACATTGGGGTTAAGCGGTCGCCTCGTCGACCAATTCGGCAATATCCTTGACCACAATGGCCGATTCCATGTCCATCAGGCCGTCGGAAAGCATGGTGGCGCAAAACGGGCACGCTGCGGCCACGGTGGCCGCGCCGGTCCGTATCACCTCTTCGGCCCGGTTCACATTGATGCGCTCTCCCAGTGTCTCTTCCATGAACATGCGACCGCCGCCGGCGCCACAGCAGAATCCCTTTTCGCCGATGCGCTGCATCTCGGTCAGCTGGCCGTTGTTGATGGAGCGCAGCAGATCGCGGGGCGGTTGGAGGATGCCGTTCCAGCGCCCCAGGTAGCATGAATCGTGGAAGGTCAGGGTGCCCAGGCTGCCGCCATGGGATTTCAGACGCCCCTGCTTGTAAAGGTCGAAAAGCAGTTCGGCATGGCTGACGACCGGATAGTCGGCGCCGAACTGGGGATATTCGTTTTTAATGATGTTAAAGCAGTGGGGACACCCGGTCAGGATGCGTTTGGGCTTGTACTGGTTCAGGACCTCCACGTTCTGCTGGATCAGCATCTGGGCCAGGTATTCGTTGCCGGCCCGCCGGGCCATGTCGCCGTTGCAGGCCTCCTCGGGTCCCAGGATGGCGAAATTGACACCGGCGCGCTGCAGCACCCGCGCCATGGCCTGGGAGATCTTTTTGCCGCGGTCGTCGAAAGAACCGGCACAGCCCACAAACCACAGCAGCTCGGCCTCGGGGTTGTCGCCCATCAGGGGGACGTTCATGCCCTTGCACCAGTCGGCCCGGTTGTCGGCGCTGAATCCCCAGGGATTGGCCTGATTCTCCAGGTTGGTGAAGGTCTCCTGGACCTCCGGGGGAAAACTGGCCTCCATGAGCACTTGATGCTTGCGCGCCTCGATGAGGAAATCGAGGTGCTCGATGTTCACCGGGCAGATATCCTCGCAGGCCCGGCAGGTGGTACAGGACCAGAGCACATCAAAGGTGACCGGGGAACCGTCGCGAATAATGGGCTTCACCTCGTCAAGGTTGCCGCCCAGGATGGCTTCGGACTGATCGAGCAGGTCCACCTTGAGGTCGTGGATCACCTTCTTGGGTGAGAGCGGTTTGTCCGTGTTGGCCGCCGGACACTGCTCCTCGCAGCGGCCGCATTCGGTGCAGGCATACAGGTTGAGGACGTTCTTCCAGTTCAGTTCGCTGACCTTGCCCAGGCCGAAGGTCTCCAATTCCTCGTTTTCGATATCGGTTCTGACGATGGCCTTTTCCCGCTGGAGCGGTTTCAGGAACACGTTGGGCACCGCCGCCAGCAGGTGGAGATGTTTGGAGCCGGGGATATAGACCAGAAAACTCAAAATGGTGGCAATATGGATCCAGTAAACGATCTGGTACCCGATGAAGATTTGCAGCGGGCTGAGCCGCTCCAGGCCGAAAAGCGGTACGAGGGCGCCGGACACCGGAAAGATGCCCCCATAGTCGTACCCCCCCGGCGCGATGGGCAAAAGGGCCTGGAGGGCATTGATGAACATGAAGGTGATGATGATCAGTGCGGTAAAAACGATGATCAGGTTGGCGTCGGTGCCCAGTGTCAGGTAGGGGGGACGTAGCACAACGCGCCGGTAAATGGCATAGGCGAGTCCGACCAGCACCAGGGGCGCCAGGATATCGGCCACGAACAGGAAGCCGCCCCAAAAGCCCGGGATCCAGCGGCCCACCTCGAAGGCCGGGTAGACGCCTTTGATCATCAGCTCCAGGCTGTGGGGCTGCACGGCCAGGAAACCGAAAAAGATCAGGGTATGGGCCAGGCCGGGCAGCAGCTTGCGGCGCACGTTGCTCTGGCCGAGAACATCCTTGAACAGTACACCAATCCGCTCGGCGACCCGGTCCAGCTTGAATTCAGTGGTGCCTTCCACGGCCATCATCAAGCGGTAGAGCCGCCTGACGCGAATGGCGAAAAAAGAGAACGCCCCAACCAGGGCCGTGAGCATGACGATTGATTTGACAATGGTGTACGGTTCCATTTACTTACCCCTACAGTTTTTCTTTGAGCACCTCGGTCAACACCGGCACCACCTCGAACAGATCGCCGACAATGCCATAATCGCACTTTTCAAAGATCGGTGCATCCTTGTCGGTGTTGATGGCCACGATCACCTTGGAGGTTTTCATGCCGGCAAAGTGCTGTACCGATCCGGAAAGTCCGCAACCGATGTAAAGCCGGGGGCTGACGGTCTTGCCGGTCTGGCCCACCTGCATGGAATGGGGGGCGAAGCCCGCATCCACGGCCGCCCGGGAAGCACCGATGGTGCCGCCCAGAAGACGCGCGCATTCCTCGAGGATCTTGTAGTTTTCCTCCGAGGCGATGGGCCGTCCGCCGGTGACGATGACAGCCGCTTCGGTCAGGTCCACGCGGCCGGCAGCTTCCTTTTTGACCTCCACCACTTTGACCTGTCCCGGGTCCTCGACCGCTGCGGCAAACGTTTCAACCACCGCATCCGTCGGCGCTTCCACTGCTTCCACGACGTTGGGCCGAAGGGCGCACAGCAGCACCTCCGCGGACAGCTTGATCGTGGCAGTGGTCTTACCGGAAAAATGAGATTTTTTCACGGTTTTGGCTGCCAGATCAACGGCCACGCAGTCCGACACCAGGGCAAGATCCTTGAGCGCCGCCAGACGGGCGAAAAGATCCCGTCCCATGGCGCTGGCCAGTCCCAACAGGGCGTCGAGGCTAAAGTTCTCAATGGCCGCGGACAGCGCCCGTGCCGCCAGGTCCGGGCTGGTCGACACATCGCCGCCGCTCACGGATACCTGAACCACTTTGCCGGCGCCGTATTGTCCCAGCACGGGCTTGGCATCGTCCGCCGACCCGTCCAGCATCAAGGCGATGATCGTGTCGCCGCCCGTTTGGCGGGCGGCCGTGAGAACGCCGAAATTGGTCTCCTTGACCTTGCCCTCTTCGGTTTCGATGAGTACACCGATAGTAGCCATATTTCTTCTCCTTAGATAACTTTTTCTTCTTCTTTCAACACCCGAACCAGCTCGTCCACCGCCTGCCGCACATCACCGTCCAGCATCCTGGCGCCTGAACGCTCGGGAACCTTTTCCAGCTTGAGCAGCTCGCTTGCGGGTGCCTCTGCGGAAATGCCCAGGTCAGCCAGGGCGATCTCCTTGACCGGCTTCTTCTTGGCTTTCATGATGTCGGGGAACTTCGGATAGCGCGGGTCATTGAGCCCCTTGGTCGCCCCCAGCACACATGGCAGGGAGACCTCGATCACTTGGCGGGCACCGCCGCCGATCTCCCGGCCGACCACTGCCTTTCCGTCGACCAGATCCATCTTGTTGATCTCGTTGACCACCGGCAGGTTCATGGCCGTCGCCAGGCGGTAGAGGGTTTGAAAGCCTTCCGTGTCCACGGCGCCTTTGCCGGTGAAAATCAGATCGGCCTGGCCGTCCTGCCCGATGGCCGCCGCCAAGGCTTTGGCCGTGGTCTGGCTGTCCACGAACTGGTCTCCCACGGTCACCAGGATGCCGCGGTGGGCGCCCATGGCCATGGCCGCGCGGATGGAGGCGACCGCGGCGGGCTTGCCGAGGGTGACGATGATCACTTCGCCGCCGTTTTTCTCCACCAGCTGCACGGCCTGCTCGACGGCATATTCATCGTAAGGGTTGGCGATGAACTTGCAGCCGCCATCGTCAAAGCCGTTCTCGCCGACGACCTTGATGTTGGCCGCCGTATCGGGCACATGTTTCACACATACATAGATTTGCATGATGGTGTCCTCTTTCTTCGCTTTCACAAGCCTCCTTCCACCGGCCCCGTCGGCGGGTCCACCCCATGAGAGGAGGGTAAGGGGCGGCCCGCAACGGCAGCAGGGAGGAGGTCCTGCATTCATCATTCTTGATTGTTCTTTTTATGTTTTTTATGCTTTCATCTTCTCATTTTTTGGATCATACAGCGGCATGGCCACTACCTCGGCCGGCAGTTTCTTGCCCAGCACTTCCACCTCCAGCCGGGTTCCCGGCGTGGCCAGGGCCGGCGGCACGTAACCCAGGGCGATGCTCTTGCCGGTGCGGTGGCCATAGCCACCCGAGGAGGTCATACCCACGATGGTTTCACCGTCAAAGATCGGGTTGTAGCCCCACGGATCGGCATCCTCGGCCTCGCACACCATACAGACCAGCTGGCGGGGCACGCCGGCGGCCTCTTGTTTTTCGATACCGGCCTTGCCGATGAACTCCTTGTCCATCTTCACGGTCCAGGCCACGTTGGTTTCCAGGGGGGTGTGATGCACGTTAATGTCGCTCTTCCAGGCCAGGTAGCCTTTTTCCAGACGCATGGAGTCCATGGCGTACATGCCGAACATCTTCAGATCAAACGCCTCGCCGGCGGCCATGAGGGTCTGATATACCGCAATCTGGGACTCGATGGGATGGAAGATCTCATACCCCAGCTCGCCCACATAGTTCATGCGGTTGATCCGGCATTTGGTGCGTCCCACGTAAATCTCCCGGCTGGTGCCGAAGGCAAAGGCCGCGTTGGAAACGTCGTCATAGCAGGCCTTGGCGAGCACGTCGCGGCTCTTGGGGCCGGCCAAGACCAGACAGCCCTGCTCGTAGGTCACGTCTTCCATGCAGACGCTCCCGTCGGTGGGCAGGTTCTGCATCATCCAGTGCTGGTCGTGGCGTTTGCCCACCGAGGCGGTCACGCACATATACTCGTTGTCCTTGATTTTTGTGACCGTCATGTCCGACTTGAAGTTTCCGTTGTAATCCAGCATGGGAGACAGGGCGATACGGCCGTCCTTAGTCGGCACCTTCTGGCACGTCATGGTGTTGAGCCAGGCCTCGGCGCCGGAACCGGTGATGCGGGTCTTTGCGAAGCGGCTCAGGTCGATCATGCCGACTTTTTCCATGACGTGCTTGCACTCGGCTCCGACAAAATCGAAGGTGTTGTTGCGTTTCCAGCCGGGATTCTCGCGGTTGGCTTCCGGATTCTCAATGAAGTAGTTGGGGCACTCCCAGCCGTAGTAGTCGCCGAACACCGCACCGGCGGCCTTCTGGTATTCATAGATGGGGGCCGTGCGATTGGGGCGGGCGGCATCTCGCCAATCGTTGGGGCAGATGATGGCATACAGCCGCGGATAGGTGTCTTCGATCTTCTCGTGGTTGTAGGCCCAGTTGGCATAGCTGCCGTAGCGGCGGCTGTCCACCGACCAGAGTTCGATCTCGGGCTCGCCGTTCATGATCCAGCCGGCCAGGTAGTGGCCGATGCCCCCTGCCTGGGTGATGCCGAAGCTGTAACCGCATGCGTGGAAGAAGTTCTTGAGCGGGTAAGCCGGTCCCACCAGCGGGTCGCCGTTGGGCGTGTATGTGATCGGACCGTCGGTGACGTGCTTGAAGCCCGTCTCGCCCATGATGGGGAACCGGTAGATGCCGTGCTCGATGAAATCGGCGATGTGGTCGATGTCCGGCTGCAGTTCTGTCTGGGCGTAGTCCCAGGGCACACCCTCGGGATACCACTGTTTGACCTTGCTCTCGTAAAGCCCCAGGATCAGGCTGTCCATCTCCTGGCGGATGTAGATGGAGCGGTCGGGGTCGCGCACCAGGGGCAGAAAGCCGTCTGCTTTCTCAACCACGTCGATGGCTTCGAAGAGAATATGGGTATGCTCGCCGGCTATGGAAGGAATCTCCAAACCCACCATCTGGGCCACCTGCGGGGCCCACAACCCGGCGGCATTGACCACATATTCACAGGTGATGTCACCCTTGTCGGTGCTCACCAGCCACTCACCGTTGGCCTTCTGGGTAATTCCGGTGACCTGGGTGTGGGTATTGATCTCGGCACCGTGTTTCTTGGCGCCAATGCTCATGGCCATGGTGATGCCGTTAGGATCCACATCGCCGTCATCGGGCCAGTAGAGCCCGCCGATGAGGCCTTCGATGTTCATCAGCGGGTGCATCTCCTTTATCTTCTCCGGGGTGATCCAGCTGACGTCCAGGCCCAGGCAACGGTTCATGCTGTAGATATAGCCCAGCTCTTCCATGCGGCCGGGATTGTCCGCCGTGCGGATAGAACCGGTGGTGTGCCAGCCCACGCTCTGCCCGGTTTCATCCTCCAACTGCTGATAAATTTCGATGCTCTTCATATTAACCTGGGTGCAGTAGTAGTTGCCGTGAAAAAAAGAGCAGTTGCCCGCCGCCATCCAGGTCGACCCGGAAGTGAGTTCGTGCTTTTCAATCAGCACCACATCCTTCCAGCCATACTTGGCCAGATGATAGGCCGTGCTGACGCCGATGGCGCCGCCGCCGATGACAACGACTCTTGCCTGTGATTTCATGATAAGCTACCTCCTTTTGGGTATAAGCGTGGTGTCGGCGCTCGCTCGGCACCGCTATTTTTATCTGAATTTTCTATACGTCTATCTTTTATTCATCATTTGGCGCCACCATAGGCCCCATTGAGAAAATAATCCAAAAGCTTGTTTTTGGGTTTGCGGATGTATGTGTCGAAGAAAGCGGCGAACCCGCCCGGGTAGTAAATCATAACCAGGATCAGCAAAAGACCGTAAAGCAGCAGGTTCAGGCCAGGTAGATTGGAGAGGGATGAACGGATCAGTTCCATGGCGAAAATGAAGGGAAAGGCGATGGCCGCACCGCCCCACAAACTTCCCCGTCCCCCGATGTAGGCCACGGCCAGCACTTCCACGGTTTTGGAGGTGTGCATCATGTCCGGCGTCAGGATGCCGTAAAAGTGGGCGTAGAATCCGCCCAGCACACCGGCCAGGGCACAGGAAAGGACGAAGTTGCTCACCCGGTAGAACACCGGGTTGATTCCCGAGGTGCGCGCCGCCTCCATGTTCTGCCCGATAGCCTTGAAAGCCACCCCCATGCGCGTACGCGTCACCCATTTGCAGATGATGTAAATGGCCGCCATCATCACCACAAGAAGATAGTAATAGGGCACGTTGGAGGCTGTATCGAACAGCCGGTCCACCCGCATGCCCAACGGACCGCGGGTCAGCCAGACCATTTTTGTGGCCAGACCCATGGCCGCCAGGCCGAAGAACCAGGCCAGACACGCGGCGAAGATGCCCCGCAGCCGCAAGGTGATCATGCCGATCACCAACCCCAGGATGGCGGCGATGCCCCCCCCGGCCAACATGCCCAGCCAGGGACTCAGGCCGATGCGTTCAGCCAGGATGGCCGATGTGTAGCCGCCGACGCCCATGATGGCGCAATAGCCGAAGTTGACGATATTGATCAGTCCGGCGGTGAGATCGAAGCCGATGGCCAATGCGGCGATAAAAGCGCCGCTGATCAGCCAGCGGACCAGATACTCCTGGTTGAATGGCGGCACCAGGGGCAGCACCAGCAGAACGATCAGGCAAAGCAGGCCCAGCGGGGTGAAGCACAACAGGTTGAGCAGCTTGTCAAAGGGATTGACGTTCGGTGTCGGGTTATCCATGAATCCTCCCTTATTTGTCCAGTACGCCGCGCACTTCGGAGCCGAAGATACCGCTGGGTCTAAAAATCAGAATCACGATGATCAGGGCTGAAGGCACCACGAAATCCCAACCCGAGCCAATGTATTCCACGGTCAGCACCTTGAGCAGGGCCACCATGAAAGCGCCCATCACGGCTCCGAGGACGTTGCCCAATCCGGAAAGTATCACCACGAACCAGGCCATATACAGCGGCTCCAGCCCTACCGCCGGATAAGCCGGATACATGAACAGCAGGCCGGCGCCGGCGATGGCCGCCAATGCGCACGACAGCGCCATGGTCAGCATCATGATCCCGTTGAGCCCGATGCCCACGATCAGAGAGCCGGTTTCGTCCTGGCTCACCGCACGGATGGCCCGGCCTGTGCGCGTATAAGTCATGAAGAACCAAAAGGCCGCCACCACCACCACCGCCAGCAAGAAGGCGATGACCCGATCCCGGGAGATGAACACGTCCATGATCGTCAACGGCGCACCGGAAAAGTAGCGCGTGATGCCCTTGAAGTCCGCCCCGAAAAAGAGCTGATGGGCGTTGATCATCACCACCGAGAGCCCCACGGTGAGCAGAAAAGAGTTCATCACCCAGTTCTCCCGGCTGCGCTTTCTTAACTGCCTGAATACCAATACTTCGGAAACCACGCCGGCCAAAGCGCCCACCAGCATGGCCGCCAGCACAGTCACCAGCGGTCCCCACATCGCCATCGCCGAATCGGGATGGTTTTGGATGTAGGTGTTGATCGGCGTATAGACGTAATACGCGGTCAAGGAGCCGATCATGAAGTACTCCCCGTGGGCGAACATGGGAATGTTGAGTACCCCCAGCGTCAATGTCAGCCCCATGGCCACCAGCGCCGTCATTCCTCCGGTCACGATGGCGTTGACCAGCACATAACCACCCCGGTCCGCAGTGGCCAACAAGGCGATCACCACGGTAGCGATCACCGTGAACCCGGCCAGGGACCGGCACCACGTGAATATCCGGTCCCAGACGTGTTTTTTCACTTGTTTAACCATGAACCCTTTCCTTTCCGATTAAACGCCTAAGAAAACCTTGCGCACATGGGCGTCGCATGCCAGATCGCCACTCTTGCCAGACAACTCGATGCGCCCGTTCTCCAGCACGTAGCCCCGATGGGTGACTGACAGGGTCTTGGTCACGTTTTGCTCCACCAGCATGATGGTCACCCCCTGGGACACCAGGGTGTCCAGGCTTGCGAACACGTTTTCGGTCAGCAACGGCGCCAGTCCGAAGGAGGGTTCGTCCACCAATAAAAGCTTGGGATTGGGCATCAATCCCCGGCCGATGGCCAGCATCTTGCGCTCGCCGCCGCTCATGGTCCCGGCCAGCTGACTGCGGCGCTCCACCAAACGCGGAAACAGATCGTAGACGAAGTCTATACGGTCTTTCTGCATCTTTTTGTCCTTGATGGCATACGCCCCCATATACAGGTTCTCCTGCACCGTCATGTTGACAAACAGGTTCATCGCTTCGGACACCAGGGAAATGCCCCGGCGGGCCACCTGGTTTCCCGGCAGGCCGGCGATGTTCTCTCCATCGAACAAAATCTCTCCGCTAAGGGGTGCCAGCAAACCGGCGATGGTTTTGAGGGTGGTGCTCTTGCCCGCCCCGTTGGGACCCACCAGGCAGACATACTCGCCGTTGTCCACGTTCAGCGACACATCGCGCAGAATCTGCAGAAAGCCGTAGCCGGCATTGAGGTTTTTAACTTCCAGTAACATCGCGTCTCCGTTGGCTAAGCGGGTTGTTGATCTCCGGGTGCGCAGCTGTCTGCGGCATCGCCCAGGTAGGCCTTGGTCACCGCAGGGTCGTTGGCCACCTGCTCGGTGGGGCCTTCGGCGATCTTGGTGCCGAACTGGATGCACACCAGACGGTTGCACAGGTTCATGATCAGTTGCATGATATGCTCGATCATCAGGATCGTGATCCCCTTATCCCGAATCTTCAAAATCAGATCCATGATGTCTTTGAGCTCGCCTTCACTCAGACCCGAGGCCAGTTCGTCCAGAAAAAGCATCCGGGGACTGCTGGCCAGGGCCCGCGCCAGGTCCAGCCGTTTGAGTTGCACGGTGTTGAGCTGCTCGCTGATGGTGTCTTCGTCGATGGGAAACTCCACGAAAGAGAGCATTTGGCGGCTGTGGGCCTCCGGATCCTTGATCGTTCCGGGCTTATTACCGAAAATGGCCGCGGTCATGACATTTTCCAGCACGGTCATCTTGGGAAAGGGGATGGGGATCTGAAAGGTGCGCGACAATCCCCGCCGGCACATCTTCTCCGGGGTCTTGCCGGTGGTATTCTTACCGAACATGAACACCTGACCCGCCGTGGGCGGGTTGAGACCGGCGATGGCGTTGACCAGCGTGGTCTTGCCCGCCCCGTTGGGACCGATCAATCCCACGATGTCCCCTTCGTTGATGTGCATGGACACGGCGTTGACTGCCGTCAACCCGCCGAACTGCTTGGTTAATTCCTTGGTCTCCAGTATGATCATTGGCGTCTCACCTGATTGAGAAGTGGGCAATGCCAGCGGGGTGGCCACTGCCATGCTCCCCCGCTGGTTTGATTGATGCACAAACGCCTGTTATTTGGGCGCCATGAACTTGGCTTCGGCCCAATCCTCGGGGTAGACGATGGCGCCTTTGCCACCCTTGTATTGGATCACCGGGAAGAAATAACCGTCACGGGCCACAACCGGGTCGGGCATGGTGTCCATGGTGTAGCGGTACTCGTTCATGATGATGGCGCCGTCGGCCTTGGAGTAGGCCAGCTTGGCGGTATCGACTTCCTCCGTCATCACCTTGTAAATGGTCTCTTTATCCAGCTTGCCGTACTTATCCAGGGTGCGCTGCAGAATCTTGACGAAGTAGCTGGCACCATCATAGGAAAGCCCGCCGGCCGAGGGGCTGGGTTTCATGCCGAAACGCTTTTCAAATTCCCCGGCCCAGTCCTTGGCCGCTTTGGTGGTCAACTGGGGAATCATGTCCAGGACACCGTCGGAGGCGGCACCGGCCATTTTGTACCAGTCGCCGGACCAGCCCAGCCCGTCGATGATGACCAGTGATTTAAGACCCACTTCCCGGGTCTGCTTGATGAAGGCGGAGGTCACCGGGGCGGCGGTGCTGGTGCTGAACAGGACGGCGACATTCTCTTTCTTATATTTGCCCAGCAGGGGGTAAAAGTCGGTCTGCGTAATGGGGAAGTAATCCTTGGCAACCACTTTCCAGCCCTTTTTTTCGAACTCGGCGGCCACGGCGTCACCGGCGCTGTGACCCCAGTCGGTGTCTTCACAGGCGATGGCCACCGCTTTGGCTTTGGGTTTGAACTTGCCGCTTTTCACCGCGTTATCGATGGTTTCGGCATAACCGGCCATCAATTTACCGGGAATGGGCCAGCCTTTACCGTTCCAATAGCCGAATTTTTTTGGGTCGCTGCGCCATTTCTGGTTGACGACTTCGGTGGCGCCAAAACCGAACATGTGGGGGACTTTGTACTGAGCGGCCACGTCCATAACGGCCACCGCGACGGAGCTGTGCCAGTTGAGAATACCGGCCTGGATGCCGATACGTTCACAGGCCTCGGCATAGGCGCTGACGGCCTTGGCCGGGTCGCTCTGGCTGTCGACCCAGACCGGCTCGAGCTTGTAGTCTCCCACCTTGTTGTTGACCTTCTCAAAGGCCATGGTCACGGATCCTTTGAACTCCTGGCCCGTTTTTGCCGATGGCCCGGTAAAGGGGCCCAGTACGCCGACTTTGAGTGTTTTCTCCGCCAGGGCGGTGCCGGCAAGCAGGGCCAGTGCAAAACAGGCCACCATCATACTCGCGAACAGTTCTTTTCTACGCATAACTCCTCCCTTGAGTCTGGGGTTGCCCCCGTTGGGTGAAAAAACAGCAGACCGAAAAATTGCAGTAACGCTATCGATTAAGCAAAGCAATAAACGTACCGCAATAACTGATTCCCGTTCACTTACCCAATCAAAGGATCAGCGCCCAAACAAATTTTCCCGTAACGTTAGCTTGTTAGTCGAATTTATGAGGTTGTTTCAAAATGACATTTTGATCTGCAGGATTCTGAAAAAGAAAATTATTTTTGCGAAAATGCAAATTATTTTTCACTCATTTGCGAAAAATAATTTGCCTCTTCGGAGCGGGCCGGAACGCGCTGTTGTCGCTGTCAACACGATTTATTTTCCGTATTTTATCTCGATATATCGTTCAAGGCCCCGCAGTGTCTCGGCCGGCATGGCCGGTTCCCGATACGCCTCGAGGATGGCCTTCCACTTGCGGTTCGCCACCTTGTCGATGGACTCGGAGCCTTTTTCCCGCCATCCGGCGTAACTATCCTTCTGCTCCATGATGGGTGTGTAAAGGGACTTTCGGAAATTCCGGAAGGTGTGCATACTGGTCAGGTATTCGCCGCCGGGCCCCACCTGGGCGATCACATCCAAGGCCAACTTTTCCGGATCGGCTTTCTCACCATCTTTAATGCGCTTGCACATCCCGCAGATCTCATCGTCAATGATGAATTTCTCATAGGATGCCGCCATGTAGCCTTCCAGGATGCCCGCCGAATGCAGCACGACGTGTACCCCGGACAAAGTGGCCATGAGCTGGCTCATCATGGATTCCATGCCGGCCTGGGCATCAGGCAGTTTGGCGTCGGTGACGGCGCCGCCGCCCCGGCTGGGGATGCCATAGAATCTGGCCATCTGGGCCGTGGCCGCCGTATTGACCGCCATCTCCGGAGCACCGACGCTCAGCGTGCCGTAGCGCATGGCAGCGGCCGAAGAGGAACCGGAGAAGACGACCGGTGCCCCTTCGCGGATCAGCTGGGTCAAGACGATGCCGGCCAGCACTTCGGCATTCTGGACCACCAGCGTCCCCTCCATGGTCACCGGTGCTGTCGCGCCGGCGATGGAGAGGGATGAGATCAGCTGAGGCATGCCGGCCCTGGCATATTCCATAATGGCGCCGAGCATGCGGTCGTCGTAGGCCAGGGGCGTACGCGTACACAGGATACTGATCATGGGCATCTTCTCCGCCAGCGCTTCCTCGGAGCAACCGAAGACGATGGCGGCCATCTCGATCGTTTCCCGTGCGGCCCCGGCGCCCATGGCGCCGCCCATGAACGGCTTGTCCGAGTAGCGCATGGAAGCGTACATCATCTCTGCATTGCGCCGTCCGTGAGGGATGTCGTTGGGCTCGGCCATCATTCCGCCGGTGATGTCCATGCTCCGGCTTGCATAGGACAGTTTGACGAAGTTGGTGTAATCCTCCAGGGTGGATTCCCGGCGCCCGTGGTCCAGATCGTGTACGAAGGGAGGACCGTAGCAGGGGATGTAGGCAATCCGATCGCCGCCGATCATCACGTTTTTCTCCGGATTACGGGCCTGCAGGGTGAATTCCGAAGGCGCCCTGGCCACCTGTTCCATCACCATCTCAGGGGAGAAGAAAACGCGTCGGCCGTCCACTTTGCATCCGGCTTTCCCAAGGACCTCAACAGCCGGGGCATAGCCGAAATCGACACCGACCGTCTCCAATACGCGCAGGGTTGCTTCGTGAATGCGTTGAACCTCCTCATCACTGAAATACTCGAACCGCTGCATGGATGTTCCTCCTAATGGTTCTAGTGACGGCCGCGCATGAAGGCTCCCGGCGCTGTTGTCAGCCCCTCTTCGAATCGGCTCAGACGCAAGGGGTTGTCCTCGGGCTTCATCTTGCCGGTGATCAGGTCGCAGGTCCAACGACCGGCGGCCGCCGAGAGCATTACGCCCGGCCAGTAGGCGCAGTTGAGATAAAACCCCGGAATATTTTTCACCGGACCGATCAGCGGCTGGTCGTCCGGGGCATGCACGTATTGCCCGGCGTAAACCGACAAATCCTCCTGTTTCAGGCCGTCCGCCACCTCGGCCCAAAACGGACTCAGGCGCGAACACATCTCCAGGGTAAAGGCGGGAAAATCCCAGTCGCCCTGGGGATCTTCCATGGGATCGCTCTTCTGCTCCTCGGGATCGTGCCAACCGAGCAGGGCGCCGCCGGTCTCCGGACGCCAGTAGGATTCGTTGTCCACATCCATGATCAGGGGCGCATCCTGGGGGATTTTGGGATGAGGCGCCACGAAAACGCGCTGGCGGCGCATCTGGTAGATGGGCAGATCCAGCCCTAACCATTTGCCCACGGTAATGGCAAAGGGACCGGCGGCATTGACCACCACGCGGGTGTTGATGCGGCCGCGATCGGTGAGCACGGCGCATACCCCCTGGACGTCGGTTTCGATGCCCGTGGCCCGGGTGCGCACATAAAAACGGGCGTTGTCGGCAGCCCGGGCAAAGCCCTGGGTCACCTCATGGGCCGAAAACCAGCCATCCCTGGCCCGGTAGGCGCCGGCCTTGATTTCCGGATTCAGCCAGGGCCAGCGCTTGAGAATTTCGTCTCCATCCAGGTATTCCGAGTCGGTCAC
>JASFER010000025.1:0-34952 GCA_050124755.1 Desulfobacteraceae bacterium | reverse complement strand
TGAGAGGCTCTCGAGAACGATCAGGATCCAGAGCAAGAATCGACTGAAAGACTTATATTTCTTCATTCGATATTCCCGAGGGAAGAATGACAACAGCTCAAATCGTAGGGTCTGGACGGCTCCCCAGCCAATTTGAACCCTTTGATCGCCTGCGGGCCGTTCGTGGCGATATCGCCTTCACCGAATGGTGACATGATTTCCTGCAATATTTTGTGGGAAACAAAAACCTCTTCCACAATCAATGGGTACATTTCTCCCTCTAGTCATAAAAGGCAAATCAACCAGTTTCGAGCCATTCTCAGGTGTTTTGGACGGGATGTCGATTCAGATCGCCGGACAGAGATTTCCAAACAGGATGATATCGATGTGTAAGCAGTGGCGTTTCATTGCTCTTGACTGCCAACCAATGGCGCCCAAAGCGCATATCATATTGCATTAAACTTCGTTCAAATCATGGAAAACTTTAGCTGTTTTTGCTCACCAGACCAAACCGTTCAATGGCATTTTTATTAGATATTAAGGATAAAGCCAGAATATACACATAAGGCAGGGATTTATAGATCGGTCCGGGGATCCAGGTCATATTCAAGCTCCTCACTTTATGGGTTGTTCTGTTCCTCTACCCGCTGTCTTTATACTATCAAAAATGAATTAATGAAAAGCATAGACCGGTTTTGATTTCGATGCTCCTGAAGATGACAAAGTCCTATCCATCCGAATCCACCATTTGTATCTGCGGGTGTTTGGGTCGGCCTGCTTTTTTTTAAATGTGTGATGTAAGTCACTTACATCGAGATGTTTTTCGGTCAGGGTAAGCGTGCGGCATTGTCGGGTCTTCCGGCTTCAGGTATCTTTCCGGGGTTTCTGTTTCCGACAACCCACCGCTCGAGATAAGAGTGCTTCATCCATAACCTGATTGAACCAAGCCGGTCTCGTCGTATGCCCAACAACCTATCAACTGGGGGGCCGATTCATAGCCATGCGGCGATGGGGATCTCGTTTGAGTCCGGTCTATTTTTATGCAATTCTCGGCGCAGGATCAGAAAACCGGGGAACATGGTCGCCCCTTTAAAAGAGAGGTGCCATCATGGACAATCTTAAAACCCTTTTTTTCCCGGATCCCGCATATACCCTGATTGCTTCACTGTGTTATTTATTAATATTTATAACCGCTTACAAGCGATATAACACGCTCATCATCAATCACGGCAGCTATGATGCTCCGGAGACGGCGCGCCCATGGACCACCTGGCTGAGGTATCACGGTTCGGCCGTCATTTATGCCTGCATGTATGCTATCTTTTTTGCAGCCCTCTACCAGCTTTTTCACCAGCATCCCATTTTGGTCGATGCAGCCAAAAAACTGCTTGCCAAGGACAATCCATTGCATCCGGCCCTTGAAAGGCTCGGCGAGGATATTAAACTGCTCAGTCCGATCCTGTCGGTTGTTTTGCTTACGTGGGGCGCGGAGAAGTATCGAAAAACCACGGCCGCCGATCGCAAACTCCGGTACTTTTTTCAACAAATGGGCTCTATTCCCGGCGCCGTTTCCGTGACGATCCGTAAAATGAAGCGTTATGACCTTAAGTTTAATCCGGACGAATGCATCGGGGATCTGACGGAAGAGATGAGAGGCCTGATTTCACTGCCGGTGCTTCAGCATGATCTCAAGGCATTGGAACATCTTTACCTGCGAGCCTGCCATCTATTCAACACCATAGATCGCTGGGACAGTATCAGCTCGGAGTTCTGTCAATTCTGGAACGCTTACCGCCAGGCATTTGAGAACATCGGAACCCGGTTTGAAAAAGTCAAACGGAACGTCCAGCGCTACTACCAGCTGAAGCTCAAACTGGCCGGCGATGCCGATCTGTACGCCGAGATATCGGATCAAGTCTCCAAGTCCCGGCTTGACAGCATGTATCCCAAGGTTCTAACCGCACTGCACAGGGATCTGAAGAACGATTTGAAAGACATCCTGGAAAATATCTATCTGTTTGTGGCGTGTGCGATCCACAACGAAGGGATCACCGCCAAAAAACGCAACAAGCTATTGAGGTCATTGGGCTTTGAAATCTCCGGGACTGAAAGGTCCAAAGGCAACGATGTGGATCCCAATGATATGGCCATATTGGCCGTCTTTCTGATTTTTGTCATCCCTCTGTCGGCCCTATTTGCGGTGTTCGCCGGCAATCAAAACATGGTCATGATAAAATCGCTGACTTATGTGGTCTGGTCGGCCATGGCACTCTTCGTCGGCATTATCAGTGTGGCCGTTCCCATCCTGGTTAAAAAGTTCAAGGACTTTTCCGAAAATCCCTTCTGGGTGGCCATTCGGCCGAAAAAAGGGCATTCGTGGTGTGCCTACCTCATTTCGGGGGTCAGCGCCGGGGCTACCGGTATCGTCGTGATTTTCCTGCTTCATTTTCTGGCTCCGGACAAACCGGCGCAGCCCAGCATCATCAGAACCATTCCCTGGGGCCTGATTCCGTTGAGCATCTCTTACGTCCTGGGGTATCACCTGGACCGCAAAACCACAAACGGCAAAAGCACCACCATCGTGGAAGCCCTGACGACCATGTCAACCGGAGCCCTGGCCGCTGTTCTGGCTTCGATCATCAATGCCGGCATCATCAATGTGCCCGAGTTAATACCCAGGATGATCTTTGCGGTCATTTCCGCCTCCTTGATAGGCGGCGTCATCGGTACGATGATTCCAAATCGCTACCGCGGGCAGATGATAAAAAAGGCCAGAATCAGTTTGGGTGATGTCGACCTGAAGCAAGTGGTCCAAAGCAGCCTGGAAAAATTCACCGAACGCGCCGACAATGAGAACGTCACCATCACTTCCATGATAGCGGCCGACATCCCGGATCTGAGGCTCGACCCGGCGAAGATCAGGCTTGCCTTTGACGGATTGCTTTCCAATGCATTGGAATTCACTCCTTCGGAGGGTGAAGTGACCCTCAAGGCCGTTTTGCTCAGCCAGGGCGATATCCAAATCTCGATCAAAGACAATGGCATCGGCATGTCGAGACATAAAGTAAAAGCCATCACCGATGCCTCGCCGGAAATGCTTCAAGCCGCCTGGAGCCAGATCGGAGAGCACCCAAATGCCGGCCTGCTTCAAATCCGTTCCATCGTGGAAAGGCACGGCGGCAAGTTTAAATTAATGAGCCGCCATTGGGAAGGTACGGAAGCCACCATTGTATTGCCGAAGGAATCGGCTTGCCCTCAACAGCCCTCGGCCGCTGAGCCGGAAGCGCTGCCACAGGGTGCGCTGGAAGCCGCAGCGGCATGAGGCATCAAATGAATTTTTGAACCATAAAGGAGATCCCCTTTTGCTCTTGATTTTGGGCCCGATTGAAGGTTTTGAAACCACGTCTAAAGACCTTGCAATTCCTCGAATCGCCCCGGGTGACAGCAGACCGTGACAGAGCACAAGCCCGTCATGGAAACCATTGGGATTGAGAACGCCATCTGCAAAACCCATCAGGTTAAGCGCTCCTTCCGACCAGATCAGATCGAAAATCCCGTCGCGCCGGCTTAGTTCACCCATGTCCAGGCGTCGGGTCCGGATTTTTTCCGAAAGCCCCGCGACCTTCGCCCGGGTATTCAACTCGTCCTAATCTCCCCCCAAAGCATTGGCCAGATCTTCCAGCAGGTCCTCCGGATGCTCAATGCCGGAGGAAAGGCGCAGCAGGGCGTGGGTGACGCCGATCCGGGCCCGCTCCTCGGCGGACATCTTGGCATGGGAGGTCTCCGTGGGTGCGCAGATAATGGTTTCGACGCCGCCCAGGCTGACCGCCGGCCGGATGAGCTTCAGCCGGTTCAGAAATGCCGCGGGTTGAACGCGCTCCGTATCCAGCTCAAAGGAGAGCATGCCCCCAAAGCCGGTCATCTGGGATGCGGCAATCTCATGGCCGCTGAAATGCCGCAGGCCTGGATAGTTCACCCTGCGCACCGCTGCATGGCCGTCGAGATAGGCCGCCAGCCGGGCGGCATTTTCGGTCTGGCGTTCAACCCGCAGGGCAAGGGTTTTGAGGCTGCGCTCAAGCAAATGACAGGTGATGGCATTCAGGCTGCCCCCCAGATGATGGGCCAGGGAGCGAATGCGGTTGGCGTTCTCCCTGCTGGTGAGCGCCACGCCGCAGCACAGGTCGCTGTGTCCCCCCAGGTATTTCGTGCCGCTGTGGACCACCACGTCGATGCCCAAATCAAGGGGTGTCTGGTTGATTGGCGATGCGAAGGTATTGTCCATGACCGTCACGATGCCTCGAGCCTTGGCGAACGCCGTCACCTTGCGAATATCGATAACCTCAAGCAGGGGATTGGTGGGGGACTCGATGACGATGACCCGGGTGGCCGGGGTTGCGGCCTGCGAGACGGCCTCGGCATCCGTGGCCGTGAAGGTGTATTGCATCCCCACACGGTCGAAGGTTTCCGTGGCAAACGCGTGGGTGCCGCCGTAAAGCGCATCCAGCATCACCACATGGTCCCCTGCCCCGGCAAAGGCCAATAGGGTCGTGCTGATGGCGGCCATGCCCGAACTGAACAGCACGCCGTCCTCGGCGGACTCCAGGTCGCACAGTTTTCTTACCACCGCGGACTGGTTGGGGGTGTTGAAATAGCGTGGATACAGATTTTCGTCCCGGTCCATATATTCAAAGGAGGACGATGTGAAGATGGGCGTGCCGATGCCGCCCGTTGACTTGTCATGGTAAGTGCCGGAGTGAACGCATTGGGTTTCCTTGTGCATGGTGGTTTACTCCTTCCTATATAAATGGGTTATCCGACAATGGTCTCAATGACTTGGCCAGTTTTATGCTTGGATCGCTATTTTGATGGCAAAACCGGCCATCTAAGGACTTTTTAATTTAAAGGCGTTTTATTAAGTTTTTTACGTAGAGTCAATCGGTTGTCCAGGTCAGGGTCCAGCCGCCGATGTCCTCTCCGCTGGCGTTGGTGACGGTCACATCGGCCGTAAAACCGGTGATCCATTGATTCATGCTGTCGTTCACCCGGCATCGGCCGGAGCCATCCGGATCGGGCTCGGGGGATCCGGCGTGGGCTCCGGATCAGGGGTGGCATCGGGATCATCGAGCAGGTACGAGGCGGATTCAGTGGCCAACTCGGCCGCCGTGAGGGTCACCGTGGCCGTGGTCCCGTCGACATAGTGCACCGTGATCAGGACGGATGACATCCCGGACTGAAGCACTTCATTCACCGGCACCTCGAAGGCATTCTCCGGATCGGCGCCAAAGGGCATGATCCCGTTTGCCGTGCCGGCGGCGTCCTGCCACTCGATGGTGTCGGTGGCTGTGGGCGCATTGCGCACATGCACGCGGGACCACCACGGGTTGCTGCCGGGCAGCACATAAAGGGCCGGTGACCCATCGGACACTTCGGAGTGTCCGTCGCACGAAACGAAGCGCCATTTGCCTTCATAACGACCGCTTCCGTCCAGCATAACGGCTGCGGGCGCATCCCCGCCGAGATCGATCCCGCAGTACGCATCGGGGCATTTGTCCATGATGCGAACCACCACGGTTCGGGGCCCCTGGGACGTCAGAGCGCTAACCTCCGCGCACTGGCCGCAGATCGATCCACCCTGCCACTGTCCCTGGGCGTCATCCGGGAGCACGTTGACGTTGATGGCTGCGTAATGCGTGACACCGGTGGTGCCGTAATTGCAGGCACCGCCGTCACTGGGACCGGTGCTGTACATGGTGACGTTTCCCAGCCCCCCATCGCCAAGCAGCGTCGGGTAGACAGGTGTCGCCGCATTGCACTGCCCGGAGCATTCATCAACGGTCTGACTGTCTCCGCCGCTGCCGTTCACTTCAAGATGCGACCAGGGATACGCTCCTACATAATGGAAGTAGTAGTTGCCGTCGATACGGTCCGGCATCCGGTTCGACCAGGTGTTGGTATAGTCGACGCCGTTGATCTCCACCAGCTCCATGTTCCAGGAATTGACGTTTGTGATGCTGCCCGATGTTACCCGGCAGAATTCACCCGCCCCGTCGATCGCCAGCGGCAGTGTCGCCGCCACCGGCGAATCGCAGGGTGTCGGCGTTGTACCGCCACCCGGATCGGTGACCGCAACTGCGCAAATTGCCGTGTGACCGCCATCCTGCGTGGTGACCGTAATCGTGGCGCTGCCGGCCGCTACACCGGTTACGAGGCCCCCGGAGCTTACCGTGGCCACACGGCTATCGCTCGATGCCCAGGTAACGCTCCGGTTCGTGGCGTTGCCCGGCGCCACGGTTGCGGAAAGGGTTGTCGTGGCGCCCACGTCGACCGATATACGGGTCGGAATGACGGACACACCGGTTGCCGGCACATCCTCATCATCATCCGGGATCGTGGCGGCGCCGACGTGGGTCCCGCTGGTTCCCAGGTTGACCTGATGATCGAGCCCGATATACTTGCCGTTGACGTCTTGCCAGAGGGTGGGCTCGACGAGGTTGTACTTGGCGGTGTCCACGCTCTGCCAATCATCCAGCAGGATGCCGCGGGTATCGCCGGAATTGGGATTGACGCACCAGAAGGTATGGTTCAAATCGTATTGGTCGATGGTATCGGCCAGGGCCCCCATCCATTTCTCGTTGTCCCCGCCGTCCATTTTGCCGCCCCACTCACCCACAAGTATGGGGTCAATGTCCTGCATGGCAATATAGAGCCAGTTCGGCTGCCAGCAGTCCGCGGTCAGTGTGGCTTTCGTGAATCCGGCATAAAACCAGGGCTGTGCGTACACACTGGGGCCATAGTCATGGGGAGAATAAACGAGTTGGCTCTGGCGGCTTTGCAGATCGATGGGATAATCCTTGACGCGCCTCAGATTTCCGCCCCACCAATTGAAATCATAGTTGGCACTATCCGTCTCGGCGTAAGTGTATCCATCCTTGGGTGTGGCTTCGACACCCTCCACCACAATCAGCAGCCCGGGGTTCACATCCAGCACCAGATTGGCCACTTTTTCGGCTTCGCATTTCCAGTTGTTCCGATCCGTGGAATCGTCCCATTTCGCCGAGTCGGCGCCGCCGGGCCCGCCGTGCGGTTCGTTGAACAAGTCCACGGCGATGACCGTGTCGTCGTTGGCGTAATGCCGGGCCAGCCATTGCCAGCAGGCTTCGAAGTCGCCGGGCGGATAGCCGTCCGCATACCAGGTGTTCAACATTTGCGTGTTGACCACCCGGTGCATATCCAGCATGACCTTCAACCCGATCTGCTTGCAATAGGCAATGGATGCATCGAGAATCTGCAGGCTGGTCATGCCTTCGAGGGCGGGGTTGGCGGAGTAGTTGACGCTGTTGGGCGCACCACCGTCGCCGTTGCGCCACTGGTTGACCAGCTCGACACACAGGGGGACCCGCAACACGTTGAATCCCAGATCGGCCACCGTGTCGAGAACGTCCTCCATCTTGACGCTCCACAGTCCATGGTAAACCTGGTTCTGGGTCTCGAACCCGAACCAGGCGATGCCGGTAAGCCTGACCGCATTGCCGGCGGCGTCGTAGATAACGCTTCCGCTGGTGGACAGGTAGTCATCGGATGTGTCGGCGGCCGGTGTATCGGTGAGTGTCCATGAAAGAAGTAAAAAAAGTATTAGGTTTATAAGTCTTAGTGTCTTAAACGTTCTCATTTTCTTCCTTTTCATGGCGATTAATCCCTTTCATTGCTTTTAAAAAAAGCAGTAAATAGCAATATATGTAACCAACCAGCTTATCAGGCGCATACTCGGTAAAGCAGATGTCAACCGTTCCCGCAACAGCATTACCTCTGGATTTTTTTGAGATGGCTTGTGGAAATACGGACCTCTAACCTCCGGTTCCTGTGATGCGACCGGCTTTTTTCGATCAGCCTTGTTGTGGGTTATAGGTCCGTAGAAATATGCATGACGGCGATGGAAATGGAAACCCGTCACCGGATTCGAATCGCAATATGCGTGCCAATCCATTGCATCTTACCAACAACGATCATATGCGGGCGTCCAAAACATAGCACAAGAAAGGCCGACATCGACCCTGCTGTTTGTTTTTGATCCAACCGGGTGCTGTCCGTGCGGTAAAAACGAAAACGATGGTCGAGGTACTGTCGCCGATTTTATGGTCAGGCTATGGCCGCTGATGAAGACCGTCGCCTTTGGGGGGTCGTTTGTTCCGTCGATCCATGGGAAATATATCGTAACTCGATGTGCAAGAACTGTAACATTTCCTAAGATGTGCATCGACTGCACTTGTGTGGATAGCAACATCCATCACCCCACCGATTCGACCCTGCTTCGGGACGCCGTGTGGGTGTTGCCCCGCCTTGAAGTTAAGAAAGTATTTTCTTCTTCTAGACGCGCTAAAAATCAATAATTAATGGATGGTCAATAGCCTGATTATAATCGATACCCGCTTTTGCTATGATGAACGGCCCCCGGCCCGTCTTGGCATACATCATTGTTTGCATAGCAAGATAGACATTGTAAATGTGGAAATATAAAGGGTGTCCCCTATCCACACTCAGGGCACGCCTTACTATTGATGATGTTGTCCCATAAGCCTGAGCGGTCGTTGAATGGTCACTTCTTGGAAAAAGGCCCTGGCCACCATCTGAGCTTGTATCTGCCGTTGGATTCAACTTCTAATTTTGAGGCGATTATGGCATTATGCTTCATTTTCAGATCACCGGTAACCCTGACTTTTTGAGCCAGCAGACGGGACATGACGGCCCGATCGATATTGGGCACGAAAAAATATTTATCTTTCGAAGATAACACGACAAAGACGTTTTCTGCGCTCACATGGGGGTCTGCATCGTCCACTGGGCAGACTTTGCCGTATAAAACACAATTTAACCCCTGGACGGTGCCTTCAACTGTGCTGGCAAAAGCGGAACCCGCCCCCCACATGGTCACGCCTATCAAAACGATTAAATACAGTAGACGATGAATTTTGTTTTGTTTTTTCATAACAGTCTCCCTATTGTTGCTGCTTATCGGATGGTTGCCAGGCTAATCAATGCCTGTATTGATTTCTCATGCACCTCAATAGTCAACCCAAGGTTGATCTTCCTTACATTTTTTTTTGATCCATTTTGAATCGCAACCTCTAAGCAGTACAATGGCAGCCAGTTTAAAATACGAATTCCGTGCATTGACGGCCTACAAGATCTTGACGCTCAGACGTTATCGATTTAATCTGAATTTATAGCTGGCATGCAGACCGTTCCATCTGAGCACAGACGCCACTCAGCACTCAAAACAATAGCACACATCCCTTTCCGATCCCCAAATGCGTAGCGCCAGTCCGATCGTTGAAACGAGCAAACCGCAAACCAAAAAGCAGGTCGGCCGACAATCCCTTCGGGGAATACGTGCAGGCTCCATGCATATTGCACGTTCGAGAGCCGTTTTCGGATTTCCAGACAAAACAAAGATGGTCGATAATCAAAAAAGGAGGGCATAAGCCATGAACAACCAAACAGAAGGCTGGGAATTCCACCTAACGGAAATGGACCTTTTTAAGGGCTTGGATTTGAACGTCATGGGCGAGATCGCTGATACCGCCTGCACAGAGGCAAGTTATGAAAAAGGAGCAGTGATTTTCAACGAAGGCGATTCGGCAAATACCCTTTATATTCTGTATAAAGGCGCAGTCGATCTTAAAATTGGCAGGGAAAAAACAGTCTATCGCCTGACAGCGACGAGCGATATATTCGGTTGGTCCAGTCTGGTTGAAGAGGCACAATACACAGCAACCGCCAACGCCGAGACGGATATTCAGGTAGTAAAGATCGACACCCGTAAAATGAATCGACTTTTTAACGCGCACCCATTGTTCGGGCTTACGGTTTACAGGCGGCTTTCAGCGATATTCAATAAAAGGCTTGCCAGCATTTATGCCAAATTCAAATAAGCGTGATATCGGGTTCAACCCGAATTTCAGCACTCCGTGGATCCAGGTTCGGGATCTTGAGGGCGGCTGGCGTCATCGATTGCCACAGGGGAAGAACTCGGCAGCTCGGCCATGCAGGCCGCTAAAGCCTTTGAAAACTGGGCAGCCGAATCGAACCGTTCGTTCAGCCCCTTAGCCAGCAGTTTATCGACCATCGTCTGGCAACATGCCGGAATGTCGGGTTTGAATTCAGAAAACGGCGAATGGTAGTCATGTGTGATGGCATGGATAACTGTGGTAATGGTATCGCCTTTAAAAGGCTTGGCTCCCGCAAGCAGCTCGTACAGAACGATCCCCAGGGAAAAAAGATCCGAGCGGCCGTCCGGAGTCTGGCCGGCCACTTGTTCCGGCGACATATAATTGGGCGTTCCCATAACTATGCCGGTACGGGTCTTGGAGGCATCCACCACTAGTGCGATACCGAAATCGGTGACCTTGACGCGGCCATCCTCCAGCAGCATGATGTTGGCCGGTTTGATATCCCGGTGGATCACACCCTGGTTGTGGGCATAATCAAGGGCGGCCGCCACATCCGCAATGATGGACAGGACCTGATCGACCGGCAGCAGGTGCTCCGGCATGCAAAACTGCGTCAGATCCCTGCCGTTGAGCAGTTCCATGGCAATATACGCCATGTCGCGCTCCTCGCCCACATCGTAAACGGATACGATATTGGTATGGGACAGTTTGCCCGCGGCTTCAGCCTCCCGAAAAAAACGCGTTTTGACCTGGTCCAGGTCCCCCGTAGCAACATCCGCGTATTTCAGCGTTTTGATGGCAACCTCGCGGTTGATCTTGGGATCGAGGCCCAGAAACACCGTCCCCATCGATCCCCGTCCCAGCTCCCTGAGAATCTCGTAGCGGCCGAAGGTCGGCTTGATGTCATTGTCATCCATCAACAAGGGTGTTTCCACGCCACCACCGGCAATGGACAGCGCCATGGTTCCGTTCGGTGTTTCGAGCCTGCTGCTGCGCTTCTCGATATCCTTGAAGGGGCCGGATTTGCCGATAAGGCGGTAAATCATCAGAGCTTTTTCAAACATCCGTTTACGCTCAAAATCAAGACCCAGATTGTACAGTAGATGCTTGACCGCCTCATTCTGGACCGGGCACTTGATAAACCTGTCATAAGCCATTTCGAGCAGGCCCTGTCCCTGATAGTGCAACCCGAGCGTTTTATTGGCATCCAGGACTTCGTGCCGCCATTTACGGGAATAGCCCGCCACCACGATCAGAACAAAACCGCTGCACGCCAGCACGGCCGGTCCGAACGGCTTGATCCAGTACCCGTAACCCAGCAAAAGACCGAGGCACAGGATATACCAGGTGGCCAGAAAAATGCCGAAGATCGAGGCGCCGACCCTGATATCCACGCGTGGGATCACAAACATGAGGAAAAAAGCGAAGTAGAGCAGGACCACAATTTCCAGGGGCCGGGCCCACGAAGGCCGCGAAAGCCGAACCGTCGACAGGATGCGAGCCAGGGCATTGGCGGTGATTTCTACCGAAGAGGCCTTATCATGGGGGCCGATGCGATAGAAAGGTGTCATTCCCTCAGCGGTCATGCCGATCAAGATGATTTTGTCCCTGAATATAGCCGGATCGAGCGACCCATGGAGCACATCCACAAAAGAGTAGGTCCTCTCCCTCGTCCATTTGCCATCATAATTCATCAGGATGCGATAAGCGTCGTCCGTGGCCACCTCGAGGTGTTTGATCCGCAGGCAGGGCTGTCCGAAAAAGTTGCGGCCGACGGTCAGATCCTTCAGCCGCCCCTCCATATGCCTGATCGCCAGCTGAAGGGGCATGGCCGGGAATAACCGATCTTTGTATGCCATCAACAATGGCATACGGCGAAACAGGCCATCCTGGTCCTCATCCAGGTTCAGATGCCCCAGGGCACTGGCCTTGGATGCCAGCGCATCAAACGTCTCCCAGACACCGGTGACGGTGATGAGCGACGGGTGCGCCCTATTTAACGTTTCGGCTTCAGCCGACGGCGTTTCGGCGGCACCGGATGCCAGCACTTCCAAATTCAGCGAGTTGACGATCAATATTCCTGACATTTTTTCGCTGTCTGTTGCCGCCTGCCGGCCCTTTGTGAAGCGTATCGGGAGGACCACATTTCTGGCCCTGCGGACGGCGGCGATCAACTGGGCATCCTGGTCCAACCGATCTTCAGCTTCGTTCAGCATGTCCTGCACAATCCGGGCGGCCTTCCTGCCGCCCCTCCATTTTGGACCGCCGACCTGCTTTTTCGTTGCCTTGATTTCCAACAAACCCGGGTTGGGTCCGGGCTGGGTGTACAATGGACAGATTCCCATGGCCGCAGCCTTTTGGGCTGTCAGATAGCGGACCATTTCGCCAATTCGCGAACGAGGCCACGGCAAGTCGCCGAGTTCCCGAATGCTTTTTTCATCGATGGCGACGATGACGACGGGTTGATCTTTAGGGCTGCGGAAATGGTGTGCCCAGAAATCGTAATTTTTAAGTTCCAGGTGCTCCCAGGGGTTGAGTGCAGACAACATGCCGATCAGGATCAAGGCACTCAGCAAAGCAATCTGGACTGAAGGCGCAACGAGGATCTTTTTCAACATAGGCCGATACATTAAAAACAATAATATCTAAATGTTAGCCACACAAATACCTTATACCGCGAACCAATGAGCCCTACCCTCCTCTATTGCCCGGTACTTCAGACCCGACCATCATAAAAAAAACGCCCGTCGTGGTCAACTTTCGTTTGCGGCGAGCAGGCAGAAATTTGCCCCGCCGCCATAGCTGGGTTGAATAAATTCAGCAAGTTATGGTGCTCAGCCCCTTTTGCGAGCCCAAAACCTGCAGGCACACGAATTGTCATTATATGCCTGCATTGATAAAATATACAAGCTATACACGTAAGCATGTATCTGCGATCCACAAAAGGTAAAAACAAGGACGGCTCGGTAGTAGAGTACTACCAGCTGGCCCATAACGAGCGCCACCCCGATACACGCAAGCCCGTCGCCAAGATCATCCATAACTTCGGTAGAGCCGGTCAGCTAGACCGGCAGCAGTTGGTGCAACTGTACCAGTCCATCGCTCGCGTCTGCGGACTGACCGTCATCGATCCTTGCAATGCGTCCGCGAGTCACCTGAGATAAGGGACGCCACCTTTACCGAAGACCTCAAGATCAAACAAACCCTTGCCTTCCCACAGTAATCTTTTTTTATTGCCGTCCAGCATATATAGCCTCTGCTATGAAACCTACTCTGTCCGATTCTGCTAGCCTGTTGATAGCCAAAATTAGAAATCTTCGATCTCTTAGCTACGGATGAGTTTTTGAACCATACAAGTTTTACCCCAAATCCTTAGCTCAACTTCCCTATCAACAAGGATAGTGTGATTGAAATGGCCATCCAGAACACCACCTTAATTACGCCACGGATATCTACCCTTTCGTATTTTGCGATTTGCATCTGCCCTTCTCCTGCCCCTTCAATCGTATCCTCGGGAGAGACTAAAAATATCAATGCGTTGCCGCTTTTGCTCAGAGATTCGGAGATTAGCCTTAAGGCGTAGAAAACGATGCAATGCCAAAAAGAAGAGCGTTGCATTAATCCAAGCATACACACCTCCTCTCTATTCTTTTGCATTCCTACCTAGTAAAATACAAAAAGGCCTTGGGGGTTTTCCCAAGGCCTAAAACTGAAAAACCCCGGGTGGCTGCAAATCCACCCGGGGTTCGATCAACTATTTTTCAGTCACGATACCGGATGGACACTTCTAAAAAAGAAGCGCCCGAAACGAAAGATACTTGTGTTTTCTGTTTTACTCATTTTTGTTTTCCTCAAATTGCGGCGATGGTACCGAGGTGTTCTGTTGCTGTCAATGGAAAATTTCATCAAATGCTGTTTTACCTGTTTTACTGAATGTGGTTGTATCAAATGGGCAAGGGATGGCGGAGCTATCTGTCATTCATCGCCAACAGCCCGCACTGACAGCGTGTTGACCATTCAATTCACCCCATTCACCAGAAATATGCATGACGGTGATGGAAATGAAGGCCCGTCACTGGATTCGAACCGCAATATGCGTGCCAATCCATTGCATCTTGCCAATAACGATCATATTCGGGCGTCCAAAACATAGCACAAGCAAGGCCGACATTGACCCTGCTGTTTTGTTTTCGATCCAACCGGGTGCTGTCCGTGCGGTAAAAACACAAACGATGGTTGAGGTACCGTCGCCGATTTCATTGGCAGCCTGTGGCCGCTAATGAAGACCAACCCCTTCGGGGCGGTCGCTTGTTCCGTCGATCCAAGGAAATATATCGTAACTCGATGTGCAAGTACTGTAACATTTCCTTGAAATTGAAACCGGGTCAGGCCTGCCCTTAACGCTTGATGATCAAAAATACATCAGTGGCGTTTCTACGAAGCCCAAACCCTAGTCATATTACTTTACTCTCAAGATTTTACTTGTAGGTTAACGCCACTACGCCATGGTAGTCCTCATAGTTCGCGCCATTCTTGGTTGATATTTCAATCTCTTTATGACAGATTGCATGGCCATTAGTAAGGTCCAGAAATGGTTGCACACCATCAATAGTGAACGTTAAAATTTCAGTTTTGTAATGCATTGGTATTGTTAGCCGTGGTTTCAATGCATCGATGATGTCACGTGCTATGATCGCGTCGATTGTATAGGTTCCCCCTACAGGAATAAGCAAAATATCGACGGCACCCAGGGCGCTTATCTGTTCAGATGTCAACATGTGCCCGAGATCTCCACAATGGCATACGTTGAGATTGTCGACTGAGACGTTAAAAATGATGTTGGTCCCGCGCTTAGCTCCTTGGCTATTGTCGTGATAGGTTGGTATTCCCTTAATATTCATACCTTTTATAAAATGCTTCCCTGGAGTATCTACAAGATCAAAGGGGCCATCCACCAAAGCGGTATTGCTATGATCAGAGTGTTGATGGCTCACTGTCACTATATCGGCCGATGTATTTGGCAAATCATAGCCTACAGATTCATCAAAGGGGTCCATTAATATACGGATATTATCATTGCTCGTTAATAGAAAACAGGCATGCCCAAACCATTGGATTTTCATTTACATCTCCTCAGTTATTTTTTTATTCCTCCAAAATATACTACAAGCCATCTAAAAAAAAATTCTATCCCGATATCTGTGTTGGAGTGAAGTTTCAAATCCTCGACAACCTCAAGTATGCCTGCGGCTTGAAACTCCCCTCCGCCTTTATCTTGATCCAAAATCCTTTTTTAGAGATGGCTTGTATACAATGTTTCTTAAGCACTTGCATAAACGCCACCGCTTAGCTTGCTCAACAAATCTAGACCCATGGGCCATGAACCCAATTTGCTATCTGCTCCGAGATGCCCCAGTGCACCCGCCATTATTAGCTCACTGCCCCAGCACTCTGCAAAAAACCGAGCCCTTTGTACTGATACGTAGATATCATTGCTCGATACAACGACTTTTGAAGGAAATGGAAACCTGCAGACCGGCATGGGGGTAAAACCTGTCGTGCCAGTCGGATAGATCTCTGCCTCTGTATCGCTCGGGGCCACGAGCAACGCTCCCCGGATCTCCTGTGAGTGTTTCTCGACCCATCTGCCAACAAGAACGCAGGCCAGGCTATGGGCTACAAGAACAACGTTTTTGCCGCTTTTCTCAACAGCACTATTCAACTGGGTAACCCAATCGTCACACACTGGCGTATCCCAATCGCACTGGTGAACCCGTTTCATATTAGGAAACATGCTTTCCCATACGGACTGCCAATGCTTAGGCCCCGAATTGTATAAACCAGGTAAAATCAATACACTCGTTTTATGCACACGGACACCTCCTTTTCACAGGCTACGGACAAAGTGACTAAATCTGCAGAATGGAAGCTTTTTATTTGCACTCGAGTAGTGCGGCTAATTTTTTAAGTTTTTTTTGCCGGCACTGGATTAGCGTTGGACGATTGCAGGATGCTGCGGCACCAACGACTGAGAATCCTTCATCTATCCATTCCATCAACCATTTACCCGACAAATGATGAAACCTCGGAGTGCTCTGATCCATTGCTTCGTAGAGACCGATGCCTGAAAGATCACAACCTGCAAGTGTGCCCAGTGTCAGTTCTCCAGATTTAATCAGAGATTCTTTGCAGACCCATAATCGAAGAAACGCTAGATCAACATCGCTAATCCATCTATACGATCTTTCTTGCTTATATTTATAGAGTGTATGAATAATTTGTTGCTCGCGAGGATTAAGTATTAAGTTGCCTATTTCAATATCATAGACAGCCTCATGACTTTTTTCCAGGTCAACACCCACGGGTAACCAACCAGCTGCGGCGGCAATAGCACCTTTTGAATGGCTCCAACTCACGTGAAGATCGGGATATCCCATGACACGTGGTGGGCCGTGTGCCCCTCCACAATCTGGGCATCGCTGGACTATTGTTACATCATAGGGTCGACAATGCGCCATCAAGGCAACAACGCACCGTGCGAGAATATGTGCGGCAATAAAATCACGTCGATCCCTATCTTGCTTGAAGCAGCCCGCCCTTTCATTTTCTACAGCAGAAAGTTGAACTGATGACAATGTTTCATTATCAAATAGCATTTGAGTCGAAGTAGCAAGCACAAGCGCATTATTTCCCAAAAACTTGGAACCGCCCAACGCCTGCTTCAAGCATCCGCGCATTGCTGAACTAACTACTGAAGAGCCCACTGCAATAGAAAAAAGACACCGATGCCGATGAAACTGGACAGCAATACCCGCTTTGTAAGTAACGTCGACAAAATCGTGATCCCCCCTGCGACGATGTATGGATTAATTATGGAAAACTGCAATTGAGCACCACCGGGCATTATCAATCCGGGTACAACTATAGCCGCAAGAACCGCAGGAGTTACATATCCTAAAGCTGTCTTTATATGCAAGGAGAACTCACGATCCTTTAATACGACAAGCGGGAGGTATCGTGGTAAAAAAGTGCAAATCCCCATTCCGAGAAATACTAAGTACTTTATCATGTCATCGAATCCTTTAACAACGTCTTGTGATATTTCTCAAGCTGTTCACATAAATACCCACTTATCGTTCCACCTAAAGTGGCGACAATTAAACCCATGCCGTATGGCAGCGTATGCGTTGCAAGTATCAAAACTGCTGCGATAACAACAGTCACGCAGATCTTCCAGTTGATAAGGGTTGAAGCGAGCATGGCGGCAAAATACGCTGTCACTGGAAAATCGAAACCATAACTCATAAAATCAGGAAGCGAAGATCCGATCAACATTCCAAAAACGGTTGCACTCATCCAGCTAACGTACATTAGCGCTGACGAGCTCAGGTAGTACCATTGCCAAGCGGGAAATTCGGTATTCGACTTTTTTAGCCTGTCGATAACGATAAAGTAAACAACATCAATCAAGCCAAAGCCCAGAATAATGCGCCAGCGTGGTGAGAGCTTGCGCATGTAAGGCCGTAGCACCGTACTGTAAAAAATAAGGCGCATACTTAAGATGAGAGATGTCAGTAAAATGATACCGTAACCTACACCCTCTTGAAACAGCTTGATTCCAACGAATTGGACCATTCCCGAATTGACGATCATGGCCAGGCTTAATGTTTCCATGTGACTAAGCCCACTGGAAATACCATATGCTCCACCGATCATTGCCTGAGGAATGGCTGAGAGCAGAAATGGTGTCATTACTTTCATACCACGAAGGCATTCAGCTTTGATGATGTCAAGCTGAACATGGTTACAATTCAAAGTCGTATTCTCCTCAGTCATCAAAGGCTCCTGAATGGACCGACAACCCCTTAATCCATTTTGAAGTTTTATGCTGCCATCCGTTTTCGGCATTCGTCCATAATTAATTCCGCTACATGCCGAGTTTGCGTCTGACAAAAATAATGACCGCCCTGCTCTATTTCGCGTAGTGAAAGGGTCTTGGCGAACAACGACCAACGCTCATATTCTCGGCAGTAATCGCGCGTAAGGTAATCATCCTTTGCGACGACAGCAGTAACAGGCACCTGCAACTTGCGTTTTAACCATACCTTATAGGCATTCGCTAAATAAAGATTAGCTCCCCACGCATCGTACCTAAAGGCTGATGCAATGGTGTTGGCTGTATTTGCATCTAGGTCGCCTAACTCAGAATACCCTGTCTCTTCGACCAGCCAGCAAAGAATTTGCTCATAACTCATGGATTTGATATTTGATATTATCTCTCTAGTGCTATTTTCATCACGCATTAATTTGCCGCCCAAAAACACGTGAAGAATATCATTAGCCCGTTGTGCCAGCCGATAAGCTGTTTCCAGAGCCAATGCTGTACCCACACAATGCCCCCAAAGAATGATTGGACCGCTGATTTTCTGTGGTATTTCTTTTAACAGCGCTTCGGCTATTCGAGGGACATCCAAATAATCCGTGACGATTCCACTGGAATCCGTGCGTGTTAACTCAACAGCGTAAACAGCGATATTCGCTCGCATGTTTTCAAACGCTTCAGCAAGAGGTTGGAAATTTATTGCATTGCCAGCTGCATAAGGAAAACAGATTACAGAGAAATCTTGCTTAATGTGGTCTTTTGAGATCCTTTGCAACAATCTGTTGCGATTTTGAATATCGCGCTCTTCAGCTATCCGTGCCAGTGGTCCCAATGTCGAATTCTTCATCAGATCAACCAATGAGATCTGCTTTTTAAGCCTCAAAACCACGCGCATTGCCGCAAGGGAATTGCCGCCAAGATCAAAAAAATTGTCTTCAAGCGCTATATCCTCATTCGGTATGCCAAGAATGTGAGACCAAGCTTCGGCGATCAGGCACTCTATATCTGTAGACGGCGGTGTGCGCCGATCATCAGTCATCATTGTTGATGCAACCTTAACAGTTGATTTGTTTTGAAGACTGAATACTTTCTGATGAAGGCTATCCGCCGAACCCATATACTCAATCTTTAAATTGGGAAGTCGTCTCGCAGCGATGCCAGTTCTGACAATATATTGCCCCGCAATAAACGGATGTTCCCATCGACGGGCTGACGCTGTCTCCTGTTCAGCATAGTAGACATAGCCTCTTGTACCTACCGGAACCGGAAGCAGATTTTCGCTTAAAAGATAAAATTCAGAGGTCGTTTTAGGCAGTTGGATTTCACCTCCGGCCTGATTTCGCAGGGCTTCAATTTCCAAAGATTCTATAGTGCAATTGTGTTCCTCATGGTCTGCGAACACATGAGTACAATGCATGGTCTGAGGCTTTTCTGTCATTGCCTTAAAGACCTCAACATAATATTTACCCAATAATTCTATTTGTTCCGGCGGAAACACATTTTTATGATAATGCAGACTCAAACACACATGGTCTTTATAAAAATGCCTGGAAAACTCTGCTCGCAATACGAATTCTGTTTCGGTGTTTACGCGAATATCCAGCAATGAGAACTCGGGGAGTTTCTTAAGTTCCTTCATAAGATAGAAATGTGTAAAGTTAAACACGGTTTCGAAAAGCAAGTCCTGAGTGTTCAGATCCTGTTTCATCTTTGCCATGGGGTAACGCCGGTGAGGCAACATTTCGGTTTCAGCGCGGTAAACTTGTTGAATTAATTCCTCCCAAGTTCCATCGGATAGGCATACACGAAAAGGTACCGTATTGAGAAAAAGCCCGATCGCCTCAATGGCGTCCTCTGTTTCAGGCCGACCACTGTGTTCATAGCCTGTCATTACATCGCTATCGCCCGAAACCAAACCCAATACCTTCAGGTGTGCAGCCATTAGAATGCTTTTCAAAGGAACAGATAATCGATCTGCAAGAGACAAAAGACGGTCGGATAATTGTTTAGAGATATCCACATCATGAAATACCACTGTAAATTCTTCATCATTTTTTTCAGGCTGCCATCTCGGGATTTGTGTAAATGGAGCACCATCCAGCATCGTGAGCCAAAATTGTTTTTCACGATCATCGTTCAAGGACTCTTGTTCTATTCCCACATAGTTGCGCAGGTGGTTATCAACCAGTGGTTCATTGTACTTCTCATCGGATAGCAACCGATAGTAAATTTTAAACAGCTGCGTATGAACCAGAGAGATACTCCACCCATCTAGCGCTGAATTATGCTGGCTGAGGGTATACCGGAATAGATTATCTCGAAGGATGTGAACATGCAGCCTCACCAACTCGGGCCGTTGCCAAAAGAACCGATGTGCTTTTTCTGAAATTAACCAATTCTCATACCAAGCATTTTGCTCGGATTCATCTAGATGGCGCAAATCGGAAATGAATAGCGGCAAATCTACCTCTCGATGAACCATTTGGATGTATTCATCAAAACCGAATAATTGGTAGCTGGTTCGAAAGATGGGATTACGTTGGACAAGAATACGTGTAGCTTCGTTGAATTTTTCCGTATCGATCGGGCTTTGAATGATGTAGCTCATGATATCATGGTATTGGGCGGTACCGTACGTCATTTCATTTTGAAAGATCAATCCCGCCTGGAGCATAGAAAGTGGGTATGCGTCCTCTACTCCGTCCGGAATACGTAACCTATCCTTGGTGCTAAGCATTTCGAACGGTTCATATTTTTTATATACAACAATATCGTTTTCTTCTTTGCTTTCAATGTGTTTCGCCAATGCATCAATGGTCGGATAGGCAAAGAGGTTCTGGAACGTGAAATTCAAGCCATGTTTGCGGGCTCTGGCCAGCACCGTCACAAAGTGAATCGAGGTGCCGCCAAGGGCAAAAAAATTATCGTGCACACCGATGCGCTCGCGATGGAGCACCAGCTCCCAGATTTCAGCCAAGGTGGCTTCAGTTTCGGTGCGCGGTGCGATATAATCCGCATCGCTATGGCGCTCCAGCTTAGGTGCTGGAAGTGCGCGGCGGTCCAGTTTTCCGTTGGGCGACAGTGGAAAGGCCTTCAGGCGCAACAGATACGAAGGGATCATGTACTCTGGAAGAGTTTGTCCGAGATGCCTGCGTAATGCATCTTCGTCAATTTCCTTGTCGGCAATCAGATATCCTACCAGGTGCGTGTGGCCATCATTGATCCGGAGGGCCGTTACCACCGCATCTCGGATGTCCGGATGCTGCCGCAGGCAGGTTTCGATCTCTGGTAGTTCGATTCGATAGCCGCGGACCTTTACTTGGTGGTCAATTCGTCCCAGGTATTCGATTTGTCCATCGGGCAACCAACGCGCCAGATCCCCGGTTCGGTAAATCCGTTGCTCGCCGTCAAAGGGGTGGTCGACGAAGCACCGGGCGGTCAGCTCGGGACGATTGTGATACCCGCGGGCAAGGCCCACACCGGCGATGCCCAGCTCTCCCTGCACCCCGATGGGCTGCGGCCGCAATTGTTTATCGACAACATAAAGACGGGTGTTGTCGATGGGCCGGCCGATTGGCACTCGCCTCAGCTTTTCTCCTCTGTTGGTGCAGAGATAGTGGGTGACGTCAACGGTGGCTTCCGTAGGTCCATACAGATTGATCAGCTGCGTATCATTTTTTTCCGTCAGAAGCTTTCCAAAGGCGTTCACTTGGTTCGGCAATAATGCTTCGCCGCTTGCAAATACCTGGCGCAATGTTTTTAATCGATTGGGAGCATTGTCGATGCCCACGTAATCTAAAAATGCGTTCAGCATGGAGGGCACAAAATGCATGGTCGTCACACGATGCATCTCCACGGCTGTGATAATGGCTTCCGGATCGCGGTGCCCCTCAGGCTGCATCAAACAGACTGACGCTCCTTCAAAAAACCACCAAAACAATTCCCATACAGAGACATCAAAGGAAATAGGCGTCTTTTGCAAAATCACATCATTGGAATTGATGGGATACGCTTTCTGCATCCATGCAATTCGATTAATTACGGAGTGATGTTCAATGAGCACGCCTTTGGGTTTGCCTGTCGAACCTGAGGTGTAGATTACATATGCAATGTCCCGGGCACCGGCGTTTTGCTCCGGACACGTCGTGCTTGGAACGTAAATCTCAGGATCGTCCATGTCGAGCACCTGTTGGCTGACATTCAACGCCGGTATCAGATGACGGTGCGCCAAAACGATCTGCGCTCCGCTGTCATCGAGAACGAATTGTATGCGCGAACGCGGATATCCTGGATCTATTGGCAAATAACCTCCGCCGGCTTTCAGTATCGCTAAGATCGCTACCAACATCTCTGGTGAGCGTTCGACGATCACCGCCACCAACTGGTTGGCCTGCAAGCCCCTGTCCCGCAATGTGTGGGATAGCTGATTGGCCTTTGCATCCAGATCGGCATAGCTCATCCTAACTCCGTCGGCGACCACCGCCACGGCCTCAGGCGTGGCGTCTACCTGCCGCTTAAATACTTGATCAATGCGAAGATCGGCTTCGTAAAACGCTTCGGTGGCGTTGGCCCGATCGCAGACCTCCCGATCCATGAGGGTAAATATATCGATGTCGGCCCATTGACCGTTCGGGTTGGCCAGAACCGCTTTAAGCAGTTTTTCAAGATGACCACCAATCCAGTGGATGGTGGCCCGCTGATACTTGTTTGCATCGTAAGTCAGGATCAATCTCATATTCATGCTGTCCGCCACCTCAACGCCGAACACTATGTCTGTGGGTACCCGTTCCACCATACTGGGTTGATTTGCCTTGCGCACTTCTACGGCTGTGCCAAAAAAGGCAGCCGCACCTTTTGTTTCTGCAAAACCCAATTCTTCGGCCAGCAACTCGATGGGATAGTTCTGATTGGCTATAGCTTCGAAAGTGGCCTCTTTGACCGCGTCGAGTAGCTTACGAAAAGGACTGTCTGCATCAACGGCCACGCGCACTGCCAGCGCCTGCGTTAGCGCTTTGGACTTGCCCTCCACAGAACTGGGCACCCCCACGGCCATGTCTGATACGCCCGTGTAGCGATGCAACAATGCCATCACAGCGGCCGTCATGTAAACCTGAAGTGTGACGTGCTTGCCTTTGCAAACAGACAGCAATTTACTACTAATCGCTGTTTCCAATTCGATTCTGAAGAATTGAAAAATTGCCGCAGCATTGGAAGGATAATCAAACGGGAAGCCGGTTCTATCCCAATCACCTGAGAGCTGGTCACGCCAATATCGGCTTTCTTTTGGATGCTGTGCCGCAGCGACCTTGAGTTGCCCTTTGGTTCCTATCGATTGCATGATATTGTCCTCTTGTTCTTTTTCCAAATTAAAAATCAAACTCAATTTCCGGTATTGAGTTTGCCTCTTTTTCAGATGAAGACAGCAGATCATTAAGAATAAACTCTTCATCTGTAAGTACTATATCGATTAATTCGATTAAAATGTCACGAAATGACTCAACAGTTGGCCCTAAAAACAATTGGGTGCTGTATCCCCATTCGGCCTTTAATTGATCAGGGAGATCATGGATCTGCAGATTCAGGTCAAATATTGTCTCTCCGGTCTCTTCCGGAACCCAAACGACTTTTTGGCCAAGAAATTCAAAACCGCTAAATGCAGTGTTTTGAAATGAAAAAAGTGTATCAAACAGTGGGTTTTTGCTAAAGTCTCGTTCATACAAGATCTCCTGAACCAATTCATCAAACGGAAAATCTTGATGATCTGCTGCAGCGGTTGCATGGATCGCAATCGCTTTTAAATAATCTGAAAAATTATTTTCTGGATCTGGCCGTAGCCTCAAACAGACGGTATTTGCAAATAAACCTTGGATACCTTCACTGCCCGCGCCCCCCCTACCCACCATGGGTGTACCGACACCAAAGTCATAATGACCGGTAATGCGGGCAAGAAACAGCCCATATATTGCCAATAATAAGTGAAATAGCGTTACCTCTTTTTTAATGGCAAAATCGCGAAGGTTTTTGCTGCGAGTCTTTCCGAAATCAAAGCGAAGATAGGCACCGCCTGAATGCCTTGCGGTTAAACGAGGAAAATCTGTTGGCAAATCCAACGGGGCGGGAGGTGATTTAAAAACGTTCAACCAATACTCCTTATGCGAGGCCAATTCGTCGGCCCTTCCAGATTCATCGCACCATTCGGCATAGTCTTTATACTGCAATGCATTGGGTGGGAGCTTCTGATTTCGATATATCGCGGACCACTCTTCAAAAAGATTGGCCAGCGAAAAAGCATCTGTAATGATGTGATGAATATCGAAAACCATTTTCATGCCATGGCCTTCTTTTCCAACTCTGGCAACCGTTGCTCGCCATAAAGGTGCGCTTTCCAGCAGGAACGGTTGAACAGCGTGGTCTGATCTCAGAATTTTTGCTGTGACTGCCGGCAGAATGCGCTGATATGTTTCTCCATCAATGTGCACGAATTCGGTACGCAGGATTTCATGTCGCTGTACTAAAATCTGAAGAGCTTGCTCTAAACGTTCAATATCTATTTCTTTCGGCAGGTTAACGACGATTGGCAAATTATATTGTTTGGACGAAATATCTTTCAGCTGTTCAAAATAAATGCGGCGTTGTTGTGGGGTTGCTTTATAGAGGGGTTTGTCCGAAGCTTTTTGAATACAGCCCCTATGAGCCCTCGACAAATCTTCCGCCTGCTGTTGAAGCTGCTTTTGATGGGCCAGAAGCTCCGGATTATGTGTTTTGGCTTTCATCCGAGGTGCATCCTTCGGAGGCTCAATAGTTTTTGCGGACTCAGTGTTTTGAAATTGAAGAAATTTTGTAATCCTACGAATCGTCTGGTGGGTGTATAACTCTCGCATTGGTAAAGCAGGCAGGTTTTTCTCACGCATTGCGACGGTTAAGCGGACCGCCAATAGTGAGTTGCCACCCAATTCGAAAAAATTGTCGTCCGGGTTGACGGGTGCCTGAAAGATACCCTCCCATAGTTTAATTAGCTCTTCTGCAATCGGGTCAAGTTTGCCGCTAATATCTGACGGCATGGGGCATGCGGTCACAGATTGCTGATCCAGAACCATTTCGAGTTTTGGCAGGCGCCCGGTGTCCACTTTTCCATTTGTCGTCAGAGGCAGCTCTTTAAGCTCGGTAATCGTTGCAGGCATCATATAATCAGGAAGCACTCGGCATAGATATTTGATTGCATCCAACGGCCTGCCGCTATCACGAACAATATAGGCATCCAGACGGGCAGTGGCGGCATCTTCCGGTACCTCCCGGCGCATTACTACCACAGCAGCGGTGACAGAGGGTATTTCCATCAATACCGCCCTGATTTCATTGAGCTCAATGCGAAATCCCCGCAACTGTACCTGTGAATCAAGTCTCCCCAAATGCTCCAATCTGCCATCCGGCCATAATCGGCCTTTATCGCCACTGCGGTAAATGATACCGTCACTGTATGGGTCTGGGAGAAATCGCTCCTTGGTCAAATTCGGTCGATTCCAGTATTTCATCGCCACGCCTTTACCCCCCACGTAGATCTCTCCGGCCACTCCGGGAGGCAGTAACCGTTGTCGCCCATCCATAACATAAACATACCAACCCGAGATCGCTCTTCCGACAGATTTTGATGACGATAGTGCGGACTGTCGTGTTATGTTCTCTGCCGTCACGTGCACGGTGGTCTCCGTAATCCCAAACATATTGACCAAACGACATTGAGATTCTGGATAGCGATCGAACCATGGCAATAACATTCTATAGTCGAGGGGCTCTCCTCCAAAGATCACTAATCGCAGATCGGCTAGCGATTGTGTGTTTCTACGATCGGCCTCCATCAATTGAGAGAATGCTGACGGTGTTTGATTCAGCACCGTCACCTTCTCCTCTACAAGCAATTCATGAAATTCATCCGGTGAACGTGACACCCAGTAAGGTACGATGACCAGATGACCGCCAGTCAACAAACACGCCCATATCTCCCAAACTGAAAAATCGAAGGCACTCGAGTGAAATAAGGTCCATTTGTCTGATGCCGTAAAGTCAAAGTCCTCCTTAGTGGAATCGACTAAACTCATGACATTTTTATGTGGAATTACAACCCCTTTTGGCCGGCCCGTCGATCCGGATGTATAAATGATATAGGCAGGATCGTTGATAGTGGCGTGGGTTGCCGGTGCTTTGGCTGACTGGATTTTTGCTTTTTGCGTTAGGCTCTCTACGGATATGACACGCGCATTTTTTTCTTCCGGAAATTCCGCCCGGTTGGTAATGATGATTTTCATTTCTGCATCTTTGACTGTATAAGCAAGCCGCTCAGCCGGGTACTGGGTGTCCATCGGCACATAGGCTGCGCCAGCTTTTAAGATACCCAACAAAATGACAATCAATTCTATCGATCGTTCCACACACACACCGATGCGATCGCCATCGCGCGCCCCGGAATCTCTCAACGCGTTAGCAATGCGATTGGCCTGTTGGTCAAGCTGCTGATAGTTTAACTTTTGTTCACCAAACGATAGGGCTGGTTCATCTATTCGATCTTTTACAACCTTTTCTAAAGCGGACTCTATTCGAGTGTTAACCCTATCCAATCCGTGACCATTGCGCAGATTCTCAGCAAATTGTTTACTGCGTGCGGAATTGAATATCTCCAGATTCGCAGGCGATATATCCTGACACATCGACAATGCCCGATACACAGAAATCACAGAATCCAAAAATTGCTCCACCATCTCTTGCTGGAAGATGTTTGGCTGCACGGCACAAGAGATTCTCACATGTTTTCTTTGGACAAATGTTAATGATATTGGAAATGGCGGAGTTAGGAACGGTAAATATTCACTTGGCTGCTTCTCGTCTCTTTGATTTTCATATGAAAAAAATACACCGACATTAATGAATCCGGTATTTTTCCTCTCTTCTGAAAACGCATCCGAGAATTCAACTATGTCCCACAGTCCAGGTTTTTCAATATACTCTTTAATGCTACGTATAATCGCTCCGGTATGGCTTGATTGGCATCCAATCGGGATGGGAAAAAAATTATGACAGGCCCCTATGCTATTAGGTGGTCTCTTTTCCTGATCCATCAGTGCCGCCACAACAGGAATTTCATGACCGCAGTAATGCCCAAAGACAATTGCAGTTCCCGCAATGGCAATGGGGATAGATAGCCGTTTTATATCATGTATCGAAAAAGTTATTGGGGGCTGGTAAGCAGAAGGCGACGCCCCGTCAGGGCAAGCCCAGTCCAGTTTGTCAGAATAATCTGCTTTACAAAGTTCTTCAGTGTGTCGTTCGACTATATCCTCAGTTGGACCACTTCGAAGGTCATGATCGCGCCACACCAAATGACTGTTCTCTGATTGCCCATTGATAATAGAGACGGCGATTTGTCTTAACGAATGCGCATCGATCTTCTGACGATCCGCAACTATTACCAAATCAGCGCCACCTCCTTTATATATTAATAAAACGGTCCTGAAAACTTGCTTTGCTGGCCTGCTTATTGGTCGCCGCATCTCAGATTTCAGGCACCGTTTAGCAACTATGTTATCCACTTTAGCAGGAACCGGGATCACCCAAAGGCGTGACCGCTCCAGTCCGATGTCTTTCTGCAAATTAGCATAATTGTTTACCAGGCGGTCACTATCGACCCTTCCATTTAAGCGGTATCGAACGGCATGATGGATTTTTATATTCCGGGTATTTAATAGGTTTTTGAGTGTCATAGCTTTTCCTCGAGCATGTCCTTCATTTTTTTCGTTTCTGTGGTGCTAAGCCAAAATCCAGTAGGACAATTCAGGCAACAAGCCAACTTCTGATAGAACAGCTTACATGGATTTTTTTCACCGCAACGAAAAAACTGACAGCCGCCTGATCTTTTAATTATCGAATACTAAACCCTCCATCAACGACGACAATACTCCCTGTCACTTGCTTTGATTCATCGGATGCAAGCCAGACTGCTGCATTAGCGATATCTTCAGGCTCTATCAGAGCATTCATCGGTTGCGATCGTACGAAGGTATCCTCATGTTCAGCTACTGGTACATCCAAGGACCTAGCAATTTCACTTAGCATTTTTCCTTCCATATCGGCATCGTCCCGAACGGAACCTGGACACAGAGCATTGACTCGGACCTTCAAGGGAGCGTAATCAAGCGCCGCTGCTTTAGTAAGTCCAATGATTCCATGTTTCGCTGCAACATAACCTGCAAAATTGAGATAGCCTACGATACCAGCTGTTGAGGCGATGTTAATAATGCTGCCGGAACGACTTTCAGTCATAAGTGGACCGATATCTTTCATCATGCGCCAAGCGCCATTAAGGTCAATATCAATCATTAATAGCCATTCATCTTCTGCGATATCATGAACGGGCTTTCCAGACGGGGCAGCAATACCCGCATTGTTGAGCAAGATATCGATATGGCCAAATCGTTGCAAAGCTCTCTTAACTGTATTCTTTATTGCGTCTAAATCCCTGACGTCTAATTGCTCAACCATGGTGGCCGCCCCAGCATTCCGGCACAGATTCGATGTGTGGTATAATTGACTCTCAGTGCCCAATGAATAAGGGACCTCATGGATATCTTGAGCTATGTCCAATAAAACCAAGTCCGCTCCTTGCTCAGCAAAGTGCATTGCGCAACAGCGCCCAATACCGCGTGCTGCTCCTGTAATAACTGCAGTTTTACCCGATAGTCGCATCGTCCACCTCCGCTCCCTGCCATTGCACTGCTTCCTTTATAAAATCTATTAGTTGCGCATAATTTTCAGCAAGGTACATATGGCCTCCCTGGAATTCTTTTGTGTAAAAACTCGAACTCGTTATATCGCTCCACTCCTCAATTTGCCTTAATGAAACCAATTCGTCTCCGACACCTCGTACCGCAATTGTTGGAATCGGTAATTTTTTCTGATCATCTGGGGCATACTTTTCATGCATCTCTACGTCAGCCCTCAGCATTGGCAATAATAGCTCACGCATTTCCGGGTCTTCCAACGCAGGATGCCGATATCCTGCAAACTCCTCAACTCGCCTGATAAAGGCATCATCGTCCAACCCAGTGGCTTTTTTTTCTCTCTGCCCCCACGGGGCTGTCGATCCAGAAACAATGAGCGACGCAACGGAGCTATTGCTGATTTTGTAAAGATGCTTAGCAAACTCATAGGCTAGAATGGCTCCCATGCTGTGTCCGAACACTATCAACTGTCTCTTTTCTCTCACATCGCCAAGAATCTCTGGCAACATCGCATTTATTGCTTGTTTCACATTTCTATAAGGCTCTTCGTTGAAACGCTTCTCTCGCCCTGGCATCTGTACTGCGTATATTTTTAACCAACCGTCTACATTGGCGTTCCATGGCTTAAAGAAGGATGCTCCCGCCCCTGCAAAAGGAAAACATACTAGGCAAAAAGAGCTGGCTTTTATTGGCAGGTTCGTTTCAAACATTTAGTATCTCCTTAATGAAGCAGATTAAATGCTGCCGTAACAGCAGTTATTTACCATTTCGATATTGCGAACATTAATTGTCTATTCTATTGCCTAGTGTCTGAACGAGAACCCGCATCTCCTTCTCCGGAATCCACTATCATTGCGCGACATGGAGAAGTCCTTTGGAAAATTGATATATACTCTGTATTTTGGAATTAATAGTTTCTTCTATTTCATCCTATTTCACGTGGAGAACGAGCTATTATAATGCCACTCTGCCATGATTGATTCATTACATAGACAAAGAACAACCACAAACAAACCAATGCAAAAGAAACTGCTAAAAAAGAAACTGCCAAAAAAGAAACTGCCAAAAAAGAAACTGCTAATAAAGAAGCTGCTAAAAGAGGGCGGGCAATCAACGAAAGGAGCTCAAATCAATATGCCTTCTATAGTGGCGTGTCAATAAAGTAAAAGAAAAGTTATGTCAAGAAAAAAAAACATTTTTTGCACTCTATCCAAATCTTAATGATGACATACTATCTGCACATTGCTTTCAATAAGGTGCAAGGTATATCTTTTTCAGCCGGTTATTCTGAAAGAAAAACCATCGACATGATTGGCCTTTAACCCTGGTTATGACGCAGTTTTAGATGGAGGGCAGGTACCCCAAACCACCCTTGATCAAATTTGTGTGCAACTCCAGATTACGGGTCTCGTTGATCTTTATCTGTTTTAACAACACCGCGAAAATCTCAGCCTCCGTAGGGTAGTGATGTTCAGATCTGCGATGGCACCGACAATGTGTGCGTTACATTTCATAACCTCGGTCCGCCGGGTGGAGACACCACGGTCACGGTGGTATCCTGCGCAAATCCGCCTGACGGTATCATTCTCAATCAAAGTGATCCCACCTGTGTGGGCATTCAGACTAGCGCTCCGTTCGATCTGGCCTGGATGTGTGTGCCTTACGATGACACCGTATGTGCGGACCCGAATCCGAATCAGCACCTACTCTGCGAGCTGCAGACCTTCGTTATTTTCAGGTGTGACATCGGAACATGTACGCGAATCCGCAAGAATCAGGACACCGATGCCAACACCGTATGTGGGTTGACCGATCAGTTTTCGCTGTTCCTGGTCGGTATTGTCCTTTTCCAGCTTTCACCAGGCGTTGAATCAGCGCCTTGCGCCGTGTGTGGCCGGCCATGAAATGGGCGAACTCTGGGAAACGTCCATAGCGAATGAAGCATATTTCTATGGATTGACCTTTTTTGTGCTCGACCCATGGCGTTATTCAGCGATATGCTTTCGCACCGTACTGATAAGGTCCTTTGGCTCGAAGGGTTTGGTCAAATATGCAGCTGAACCGGCAAGTTTCCCCCTAATTTTATCAAGCAAGCCGCCTTTGCTTGTCAGCATAATGACGGGCATATCTTTCAGTTCTTCATTCTCTTTAATGATGGAGAGTATTTTATAACCATCCATCTTGGGTAAAACGACATCGAGCAAGACCAGATCCGGCCGTTCTTCGTCTATTTTTCTTAAGGCCTCCAATCCATCTTGCGCTTCGATCAGCTTGAACCCCTCTTGTTTGAGCGTCAGCACGACCACCTTGCGGGTCGTCGCGCTGTTTTGGACGACTAAAATTTTTTTCTTGTCTGCCGCGACGGGTGTATCCGATGCGTTGGGGTTCTTTTTAGATTCGGCCTTAATATTCTCATATTTGGTGAGTGTTTTGGCCACGTGGTTTAAAACGATCTTGAGTTGCTGCCCAATGAATTCATTGTCCGGATAGTTGCGTGAGGCCTCATTCAATAGATCCAGCGCCTCTTCGGTTTTATTGAGGTTGCAATTGGCCAGGCTTAAAAAGTAATAGGCGTTGACATTGGACTCGCGAGCAATGACATTGGTATAGCGCGTCACGGAATCAATGAACGAATTTGAGTCCAACGCGTTTAAGTCATCATGGTTCAGCGCGTCGGTGATGACCAGTCGACCGCAACAATAGTGACACGTTTTAGCTTTAAGTTCGAGGGGAGACCAGCAGAACGGGCACCGACGCATATTTGTGATTTTCCCATATCTGCGGTTGGTCCGTTCGATTTTTTTTAGCTCTTCTTTTATGAGTTGATCATCACCGGCTAATTTCAATCCTTTTTTAAGCGCAAGGCCGATTTTTTCAACATTGCCTAAACATCTTGAGTACCATAACCAGGCATTGCCATCTTTCAGATGGGCCTTTAAATAGGCTGTAATTCGGCGGTGGGCTTCCTGGAAATGGTGGCCCTCTACCAGTGATATGGCGCTATTGAGTTCATTTTGAGACGCATTTGCAGCGGCGGCTTCATCCTTGCGCTTGAGGCCTTCTAAAAGTAAGCGTGTTAGCGATGATTTTATATTTTTGGTCTTGCGCTCACAGTTGTTTTCCAGTCGGATGGTAGCATTGTCCCAACTTAAAATTAATGTCGCGGCTTCTTCGCCATTCATTGTATCGACTTCAGCATCGAGGACGACACCACGGCGAACATAGAGAGCGCCGCTCTTATCTTGAAACTGTACTTTCAAGCAACATGTCTTCTGCTCAAGCTCGAGCAATTGTAAGAAGGCGCCTACTGTAAAGCCACTTATAACACCGGATAGGGTATCACCGGCATCGGTTTGAACAGTCTTGACCATTGTTTCAGGCCTGCAAATTCCGTTTTTATAAGAGATGCTGAATCGGCTAAGCGGACAGTGGACCTTGAACCCGGTAGAGGAATACAGCCTTCTGATTAGGCACCCTTTGCTGTTTCAAACTCCCCATTTAGGTAATTTATCGGCCTATCGTCCATAAATTTAGGTCATTTTTTGCTATCGACCGTTTCTGTTTCATTTTGCAATTTTTTGCAAACATTATGCCAAGCCGTTCGTCGTTTGGTGTGGTTTCCAGGTGTTCCGGTCGCTTATTTGGAGAAAGGGAATTAAGGCCTGATTCCACCTCTCCATCCCGGCTAACCCAGTGACAAATTTAAGTCAATCGTGACTAAAAATTGTCACCAGCCCTTTTTCAAACAGAATGCAGATACTATAATAACTGGTTGAAATTTAAAAGAATACACATAAATTAAAAAAAATGGCTTATTTTTTGCTCAATCTTACCGATATAGATACCCGATAGGCACTATTATGTCATTCCGGTTTTACCATAGAGCGAATTGCAACCCTTTGGAACGATTCGATTTGCGCTTGGACTGACATTCCAAGAGAAGTGATTTTAATTGAACGTGAGAGCGAATGTGAAAAGGTTGCCTATGAAACAAAAGCCGCAAAGTGAAGCGATCTGTTTTGAATCACTGGAACCCCGGCTGTTGTTTTCCGGCACCTGGGGCATTGGCGCGGATGCACCGGTTTCTGAAACCCGGCCAGGACTTGACGACGGCTCCAACCCAGCTATCGTGGTTACGGTTACGGATGCGGAAACAAGTCAAACCGGGACCGCGGACGGGGCCGTCGACCTGCTGGGCAGGACACCGGCACTGAATATTGTCGAAAGCGCCGATGCCGGGGCCAATCTGATTGCCGCACCGACAGGGTCCTCTGAACCGTCCGACACCGCCGATTCGATGGATGCGGCATCCGCCACCGATTCCTTGTCGGAAGAAGCCGATCACCACTCCGTCCATGAACTGGCCATTGTCAATGACAATGTGGCCGATTACGAACAACTGGTTGCCGATCTGCAGGCCGGCGACGACCACCGGATCATCGACGTGGCCGTCATTGATGGCGACGGCAACGGTATCCGACAGGTCAGCGAGCTTCTGGCCCAATACTCGGATCTTTCGGCCGTGCATTTTATCGCCCACGGCGCCGACGGCCGGATCAACATCGGCGGCACCTGGTTGAACGACACCTCCCTGCCGCAATATCAAGACGCTGTCTCGGATTGGGGCAAGGCCCTGAACGAAAACGGGGATATGCTTTTTTACGGCTGTAATATCGCCTCCGGCAGCGCCGGTCAGAGCCTGTTGAATCATATCGCCGGTCTCACCGGCACCGATGTGGCCGCCTCCGATGACCCCACCGGCAGCACGCAACTGGGCGGCGACTGGGACCTTGAGTTCGATTCGGGCACCATCGAAACCCAAGTTGCCGTCGATTCCAGCGCACAAGCCGGGTGGGATCACCTGTTGGCGGTGCCGACGGTCACTGTCCCTGCAGGTTTTGCAAATACGACTACGAATGAGGAAACTGCGCTGGTTTTCAGCACCGGCAACGGCAATGCCATCAGCATCAGCGGCAACCCATCGGATCTGGCGGAAGTCATGCTCGATTTCCCATCCGGGGCAACCGGCGTGATCACTTTGTCCGGCACCACTGGCTTGACGTTCACGTTGGGCGACGGGACCGACGACACATCGATGAGGTTCACCGGCACTGTGGCCGACATCAATGCGGCGCTCGACGGCCTCAGCTATCAACCGGATACCGACTATAACGGCGATTGTCAGTTGCAGGTAACCGCCTGGGACAGGGTGTTGAGCAACACCGACCCGAATCTGCTGGCGCACTATGAATTCGAAGACACAGGTGACCTCAGCAACGATACCAGTCCGGGCGGAGGATATGACGGCACGGTCTCCGGTGCAGTTGGATTGGTCGATAGCCAGCAGGGCAAAGTGCTGGATCTCGACAACGCCGGTGATTACATTGAGATCGCCGGACACTACGGCAATCCTGCCGATATAACCCTATCGGCCCGGGTGAATCTCACCACGGCGGACACCAACGGCTCGGTGGTCATCTCGCTGGGGGACAGTGTCGGCATTGTGCTGGACGATGTCGGACGACTTAACGGTTTCTACTACAACGGCTCCAATTGGCCGCAAACCTTCTATACTGCAACGTTGGCAGGCACCGGGTGGCACCACGTCGCCTTCACCTTCGATGAAGCGGGCCAACAGGCCACGCTCTACCTGGATGGCGTCCAGGTTGGTTCGACCGCCACCTTGGGGGATTCCATTAGCTACACGCTAGGCGCGAATAGTATCATCGGCAAACACGGCAACGGGAGTACGAACTGGGATTTCACCGGCAGCATCGACGACGTGTGTATCTACAATCGCGTACTCGACTCCACGGAAATAGCCTGCCTGGCAGGTTCTGACGCGGAAGTGGTAGACATCCGGGTCCTAAATGTGGACGATCCCGCCATGATCAGCGGCGACATCAGCTACACCGGCAACGAGGGCGATGCCGTGGGCGGCGACATGGACGCCACCGACGCCGACGGGCTGACCGACAGCACCTACTTTACGGTCACCGCCCAGGGCGCCTACGGCACGGCCGCCATCGATGCGGCCACCGGCGTGTGGACCTTCACCCCCGCGAATCCCGACTGGTTCGGCTCCGACACCTTCACCGTGACGGTCACCGACGATCAGGGCGGCACCACCACCCAGGTCATCTCTGTCACCCTGGCCAACGTGGATGATCCCGCCGTGATCAGCGGCGACATCAGCTACAACGGCAACGAGGGCGATGCCGTGGGCGGCGACATGGACGCCACCGACACCGACGGGCTGACCGACAGCACCTACTTTACGGTCACCGCCCAGGGCGCCTACGGCACGGCCGCCATCGATGCGGCCACCGGCGTGTGGACCTTCACCCCCGCGAATCCCGACTGGTTCGGCTCCGA
>JASFER010000024.1:0-37025 GCA_050124755.1 Desulfobacteraceae bacterium | reverse complement strand
GTTTTAAACCCTTATAATACGGAGAGTAACAGTTTTGTCAACAATATATTTTTTGCATTGCACCATTTATTGGCGCCATCAAACAAGGATGAATTTCCATGAAAACGATAGCATGCACCTTCAGTTGTGCGATGGCAATCACATTTAGTCAAAGAATCTTGATCATTTAAAAATTAGGGCGGCTGCGATACAATCCCCTTGAAAGAATCCAGTGGAATGGTAATCAATATAATGTGAATTCGACTCAATTCGAGGGATTCATTGCGATCACCCAACGGGAATCGAAACCGGGATGCAGGAGGTGTTACCATGCAAATGAGCAAGCGATCATTCATTGAAAGAAGATCAGGAAAGGATCGAAGACGGTTTTTCTCATTAAAGGGGCTGTTTTATCGGAAGCAGGATAGGCGCAAATCCCGGGAAAGAAGGTCGAATACCGAAAACCGCCAAAACTGGGTCCGCGCCGGCCGGTGGGCCAGCGTGCCCGTGAATCAATTAAAGATATCGAAGTATATTTTAAAGAGGTCCCTTCTTACCAAGAACAATCCAAAACTGTAGTATCCCGGACTGTGACGGCCTCATAAATGGCCTTCCTTTTTCAGGAAATGATGGAATCAAATATGTTTGAGACCATAAGATAGCTGGGATTCAATTACAAATCCCTTTGCTACCAAGTAGTTACGAAATTTTTCTATGCTCATCGAATAATTCTCCATAAAACTTATGTGGAATCCATATAAGCGCGTAATTTTCTCGAATTGCGGAAATATAAAGGATCGATTCAAGACGCAGCAGGGCAAGCAGACGTACATATGGGTCATCAAACTATTTGATTATTCATCAAAAATGTGCTCAAAGGACATATAGCCCTGCCGGTCTTAGATTCATAGCAAGGGATATTTCATTTTGTTCATATTCTTGTTGTAAAAATGACCTGATTATCTAAAAACAAATGCGATAACAGACAATTAGCCATCAAACTACTGGATTTTCCCGTTTCGGCATCCAGATAAAAAACCGCGTCGGCATAATACCTAATGTTCGCCCTAAAAACTTGACAAGTACATACAAATGTGCATACATATTACATGCTATGTTTGAATGGGACAAATCATAAGCCAAGAAAAATCTGTTAAAACACGGTATTGCTTTTGCAGACACATTCGCGGTTTTTGAAGATCCAAACGCTGTAACTCTTGATGATCACGGGTCAGATGAACAGCGTTTTGTCACCATAGGAATGGATGCGTTTGGGCGCATTTTAGTGGTGGTCTACACATGGCGAGGCGATAATATCCGTATTATTTCAGCACGTAAAGCCGTGCGTAGTGAGGTGAAACAATATGAAAGCGAAATATGATTTTAGCAAAGGCAAGCGCGGGGCTGTGCTGCCTCCGTCAGGGAAAAAAGTTCGGATTACCATTAGACTTGATCGCGATATCGTTGAATGGTTCCGCTCTAAAGTAGAGGAGCAAGGAGGGGGCAATTACCAGTCCATGTTAAACGAGGCCCTTCGAAAACACATCGAACATCAAGACCAACCTCTTGAAGAAATACTTCGTCGTGTTGTGCGGGAAGAGTTACGTGCATCTCACTAATTTAATATAGTGGCGAACCAGCGGTTGTTGCCGGACTCGCTTCACTCGCCGCAAAACCGCGCTGTTGAGCCAGAAATATGAATGAGACGATAGAGATAAGATACCTTGCTGACTGTCCTGAGGTGATCCCGGCGCTGGCGTCGTGGACATTTGAACAATGGGGTCAGCAATACAAGATGGAGTCAATTAGAGTTCAGTTGGAGCTCTTTGCCAATCGGGTGAATCGAGACAAGATCCCTCTATCTCTGGTTGCATTCTTGGACACACAACCAGTCGGCACAGCATCGCTCAAGGTTCGGGAGATGACCACACACACCCATCTGCCGTACTGGTTAGGTGCAGTTTTTGTTGTTGAGAAATTCAGGAATCGAGGAATTGGAACGGAACTGATCTCGCGTGCCACAGATAAAGCCCGTCACTTAGGTGTTGAAACGCTATATCTCCACACACCTGACAAGGCTGGACTATATTTACGCCTCGGTTGGGAGAAAATTGAAAGAACCGTTTATTACGATCATGAAGTTGTCATCATGAAAAAGGAATTGACATAACCTGCGGTTTCATAAAGGACCGCTCGTATCTCGCGGTCTGTAAACCGCGGCATTACAGCAATTTATTGGAATGTATTTTGGCTCAGTGCCAAGATGGTTGCCTGATTTTAATTTATTGATTAAAGCTTTAAAAAGCAAAAACCAAAAAAATGGTTGTGCAGCTAAAAGATAAACGCTCAGATTAAGATGAATTCAAGCCTCCATTTGGAAATTACTTTTAGGGATTGTCATCTTCCCTGCCCAGCAGTTCCTCGGTCTCCATCCACATCACATTGATAATACCGAAGGCCGCCGCCAGCAGTACACCCAGTATCCATGAAAAATACCACATATATTTTCTCCCTTCAGAGTAATTCTATCCTCACATGGGGTCGACATTAAAGTCATCGACCAAACCAACAACCATGAACCATGAACGATGAACGATGAACCATAAACCATGAACCATGAACGCTGAACCATGAACCATGAACGATGAACCATGAACCCACTATCAATACGCCGTATGCGTCTCCTCCCGGATTTTCTTTTCGGTGATCTTGCCGCGCATCACCCGGTAGGCCCATGATGTGTAGGCAATCACAATGGGCAGGAAAACCACCACCGCTATGAACATCAGGTTCAGGGTCCGGTGGCTCGACACGGCGTCGTAGGCCGTCAAACTGGCGTCGGGTACCGAACTGGACGGCATCACAAAGGGAAACATGGTCAATGTCGTCGTCATGATCACGCCGGATATGGAGATGGCGCTGAAGATGAAGGCCAATCCCGGACGGCCCGCCGCGGATAAGATAAGGGTCAGTACCGCCCCTGCGAGGACCGCCGCCGGCGCTACCATGGTCACGGAATACCGGGCGTAGTTCTGCGCCCAGCCGCCGGCGACAACCTCCACGGATTTATCCAGGGGGGTCAGCAGGGTGTTGGGATCCGACATGGAGACGATGCGGTAGCCGTCGATGCCTTTGAATTGCCAGACACCGGCGGCGATAAAGGCCACGATAAATATGATGCCGAAAAGTCTTGCGGACTTTCGCGCCCTGGCATGCAACTCATCCAGGGTGCGCAGCTGCATATAAACAGCCCCGTGCATCACCAGCATGGAGAGGCTCACCACGCCGCACAGCAGTGCAAAGGGATTGAGCAGTTGACCGAAACTGCCCGTGTAAGTGGAGCGCATGAACTGATCAAACTCAAAAGGCACCCCTTGCAGCAGATTGCCGAAGGCCACGCCAAATACTACAGACGGCACAGCCCCGCCCGCGAACAGGCCCCAATCCCAGGCGCTGCGCCAGCGCGGATCGGCGACTTTACTGCGATAATCGAATCCCACGGGCCTTAAGAAAAGGGCAAACAGCACCAAAAGCAGCACCCAGTAGAAACCGGAAAAGGCGGTGGCGTAGACCATGGGCCAGGCGGCAAACAAAGCGCCGCCGACCGTGATGAACCAGACCTGATTGCTTTCCCAGGTCGGCGCAATGGCATTGATCAAAACACGGCGCTGATCGTCGTTGCGGGCCACAAAAGGTAACAAAGCGGCAATGCCCATGTCGAAACCGTCCATTACGGCAAACCCGATGAGCAGTATACAAACGATTAGCCACCAGATCAGTTTTAGGGTTAAATAATCGAAAAGCATATGATGGAATCTCCTATGTGTCGTAAAGCAGTGCCCCAATGATGTTAGGCAACGTCAGGGACATTTTCTTCAAAGTGATAGCGACCCGTGTGCAGGCTGCTGGGCCCCAGGCGAATAAATTTGACCATGAGAAATACTTCTACGGCCAAGAGCACTGTATAAATAACGGTGAGGCCGATGATACTGCCGATGATGTCCCCCATGCCCAGGGTGGATGATGACAGGAAAGTAGGCAGCACTTCACCGATGGTCCACGGCTGACGGCCGTACTCGGCCACGAACCAGCCCAGCTCCGCCGCTATCCACGGCACCGGCAGATTGATGACCAGCAACTTCAACAGCCAGCGCTTCTTGTGAAAGAGCCGGCGTGCGCAGTAGTAAAAACTGATGGCGATCAACCCCAGCATCCAGAACCCCAGTCCCACCATGATGCGGAAACCCCAGAACATGAGCCCCACATTGGGAATGGTATCTTTGGCCGCCTGATCGATCTGCGCATCGGTGGCATCCACAACATTTTCGGTGTGGCGTTTGAGCAGCAACCCGTACCCCAGATTCTTTTTGTGGAGATTGAAAAGTTCGATGGTATCATCGGACTTGTCGCCCTTGCGCATCTGCTCCAGCAGTCCGTAGGCCGTCATCCCGCTCTTGATGCGCACGCGGCTCTTTTCGATCAGGTCTTTGACGCCCACCACCGGTTGATCCAAACTGCGGGTGACGATGATGCCGCCCACCCATGGAATGCTGATTTTGGCTTTGGTGCGCTGCTCTTTCTGATCGGGGATGCCGAACAGGGTAAAGCTGCTGGGGGGCTCATGGGTCTCCCACTCCGCCTCCATGGCCGCCAGTTTGACTTTTTGGACCTGGCCGGTGACGAATCCGCTTTCATCGCCAAGCACGATGACCGAAAGAATAGAGGCCAGGCCGAATCCAACGGCCACGGCGAATGAGCGGCGGGCGAAGGCCAAATCCCGGCCCCGCAAAATGTAGTAAGAACTCACCGCCAGCACGAACATGGTGGCGGTGACATAGCCCGCACCCACGGTATGGACAAATTTGACCTGGGCCACCGGATTGAAGAAAAGTTCGTAGAAACTGGTCAGCTCCATACGCATGGTTTCAAAATTGAACTCTGCCCCCACGGGATAGGACATCCAGCCATTGGCCACCAGTATCCACAGCGCAGATAAGTTTGAGCCTATCGCCACCAGAAAGGTTACCAGCAGATGGGTCCGCCGCCGCATGCGATCCCAGCCAAAGAAAAAGAGTCCGACAAAGGTGGATTCCAGAAAAAAGGCCATCAATCCCTCGATGGCCAGCGGCGCACCGAAAATATCCCCCACATAGTGAGAGTAGTAGGACCAGTTGAGGCCGAACTGAAACTCCTGGGTCAGTCCGGTGGTCACGCCCAGGGCAAAATTGATACCGAACAGCTTGCCCCAAAAACGGGTCATGTCCTTGTAAATCTCCTTGCCGGTCATCACATAGACGGACTCCATGATAAAAAGAATCCACGAAAGCCCCAAAGTGAGGGGAACGAATATAAAATGGTACATGGTGGTCAGGGCGAACTGCCAGCGTGACAATTCGACAAAACCTTCAGTAGGCAGCATAAGATGGCGCTCCTTGTTTTAAAACCACTTATAGAAATATTAACACCGCTTCAAAAGGCCATGTGAAACGGTGTTTTCCAAGCATACGGTTTATATACCATAGAACGGCGTATTGTGTTATCTGATGGGTTGAAAATCTCAAGCAAAAAATAGTTCAACGATATGGAAAATTTAATATGGCTTTCTCCATACACTGATTTCATATGGCGATGAATACTACCCAATCCACAAAAAACAAGAGGGTTTTAGGATGGTTGCGCCTTCAAAGCCGTGCCGCCCGTGGATGGTTGCTTGTGTCCGTTGCCTTGGGCGTTGGCAGCGGTGTGCTACTGGTCGGACAGGCTCACTTGGTGTCGCGCATTGTGCATGATGCCTTTATAGCGCATCGGCAACGGGATCAATTGACCGTTTTTTTCCTTCTGCTTTTGGCCACTGTCGTTGTGCGGGCCGGCCTGGGATGGCTTCGGGAGGTGGCCGGCTTCAGGGCCGGTGCCGCCGTGCGCAGCCGGGTGAGAAAGGATCTCTTGGCGCACATTGTAGACACCGGACCGGTGGGCATCAGCCATCTGCCCGCCGGCAGCCTGGTAAGCAACGCGCTCGAACAGGTGGAGGCCCTGCAAAACTTTGTGGCCCGCTACCTTCCCCAGATGGCCCTTGCCGCCCTGTTGCCCATGGTACTGCTGGCTTTTATTTTTCCGGTCAGTTGGGCCGCCGGCGGTATCCTTTTGGTGGCGGCTCCCCTGATTCCACTGTTCATGATCCTGGTGGGCATGGGTGCCGAAAGCATCAGTCAAAAACACTTTCAAGCGCTGGCCCGCATGAGCGCCCATTTTCTGGATGTTTTGAAAGGATTGCCCACCTTAAAACTCTTTGGCCGCAGCAAAGACCAGGCGGTTGCAGTCCAAAAAACATCGCGGCACTACCGTTTGCGAACCATGGCCGTGCTGCGTGTCGCCTTCCTTTCATCAGCCGTATTGGAGTTTTTTTCCGCCATCTCCATCGCCCTGGTGGCGGTATACCTGGGGATGTATTACCTGGGCTACATCGAATTCGGAGCCTATGGAAAAACCCTTGATTTTAAAGCGGGCTTTTTCATTCTGCTGCTGGCACCGGACTTTTTTCTACCGCTGCGTGAATTGGGGGCCCACTACCACGCCCGTGCCGATGCCGTGGGGGCCGCCGAAGAGATTCTCAGCGTGTACGATCAAACGGCTGCCGCCGGCCCCAGGCCGGCCGCTCAACAGCCTGCCCATATGCCCCAAAAGATCCATTTTCAAGGAGTGACGGTACAATATGGGCGGGCCAAACGGCATGGCCTCAAAAAGCTGGATGTGACTTTGAAAAAAGGCGAACGCTTGGCGGTGGTGGGCGAAAGCGGTGCCGGCAAGAGCACCATGATCCATCTGCTGTTGGGTTTTATGGCCCCCACCAGCGGCCGGATCCTGCTGGATGATGCGCCATTGGCCGAGGCGGATATCACCGAGTGGCGCAAACATTGCGCCTGGATCGGACAGCACCCCATGCTTTTTACCGGCAGCCTCAGAGAAAATATGGCCATGGCCCTCCCCGATGCAACGGACGCCCAAATCGAAGGGGCGGCCCGGCAGGCCGGTGTCATGGAATTTGCTGCTGGATGGAAAATGGGCCTCGACACGCTGGTGGGTGAACAGGGGCTGGGGCTATCGGCCGGGCAGGCCCAACGCGTGGCTTTGGCCCGCGCCTTTATCAAAGACGCACCGTTGCTATTGCTGGATGAACCCACGGCCAGCCTGGACAAAGCCACCGAAGCCGAAATCCTGGCCGACATGAATCGCTGGAGCCAAGGCCGAACCGTGCTCATCGCCACCCATCGACCGGCGGCCCTGGCCCTGGCCCATCGTATTCTGATATTGAAAAACGGCGAATTGGCTGCCCAAGGCGATTATGAGACACTCAAACGAACGCATGCGCAGCTATTGCCGTATAATTAGATGACAGGCGGGTATTGTAAGATATTCTATGCCCCCACAAACAAGCGATGGCTAAGCAACCATGAACGATGAACTATAAACCATGAACCATGAACCAGAAACCATGAACCAGAAACCAAAAACGAATCGCGGAGCGATTCTTCTTCCTTTCATCAGGATGATCGGTCGCCACTGGCCGGCCATGGTTTTAGGGGGATGGCTGGCATTGCTGGCCACCATGGCGGCCATCGGGCTGTTGTCTCTGTCAGGATGGTTTATTGCCGCCACAGCCTATGCCGGCTTGAATGTGGCCACGGCCAAAGCCTTCAACTTCTTTCTCCCCAGTATCGGCGTGCGACTCTTCGCCATCATACGCACGGCCGCACGCTACGGTGAGCGTGTGATCTGCCATGACGCCACCTTTCGCATTTTGGAGACCCTGCGCACCTGGTGCTACACCCGCCTGGAGCCCTTGTCTCCGGCGCTCCTGGGACGGCATCACAGCGGCGATCTGCTGACCCGCGTGATTACCGATATCGACACGCTCGACAATCTTTACCTTCGTGTCATTTCACCCACGGTGGTGGCCGCAGTGGTGGTGGCCCTGCTGGCGGCTTTTATATCTATCTACGATCCCCAGATCGCCCTGCTCAGCACCGGTCTGCTAATGGCGGCGGGTGTGGGCATACCCATGATCGCCGACCAATCCGGGCGTTCAGCCGCACGACGGCTCAACGAACAGACCGCCCAACTGCGTGTCGCCCTGGTGGATGGTATCCATGGATTGGCGGCTTTGCTCGCCAGCGGCGCTGAACGCCATCATCTCGCCCGGGTTGACCAGCGACATCAAGCCTTGGTGCAAGACCAGCAGAAAATGAGTCAAATTACCGGACTCACCGGGGCCTTGATGGGTTTATTCAGCGGATTGGCTGTAGTGGGCACCTTGTACATAGGGGTGGAAGCCGTTTCAACCGGCGGCCTCTCCGGCCCCCACTTGGCGTTGCTGGTGCTGGCGGTCACGGCCGGCTTCGAGGCGGTGGTGCCGCTCTCCAATGCCTATCAATATTTGGGGCAAACGCGCAAAGCCGCTGACCGCTTGAACACGGTGACACAAACGCCTCCGGCCGTCACCTTTTCCCAGGCATGGCACCGGAAACCCGCAGATGGCGGGATGAAATTCGATCGGATCTCTTTCCGGTATGCCCGGTCAGACCGTCCGGCTCTGGATGGCGTCAGTTTTGAGCTCAAATCCGGACGGCGTTTGGCCATTATGGGACCCACCGGATCAGGAAAATCGACCATGCTTTATCTTCTGGCCCGGTTCGAAGATCCATCCAGGGGAACGATTCGGATCGGGCATTGCAATCTGCATCAGCTTTCGGAACAAGCCCTTCGAAAACATGTCTGCATCATCGACCAAAAGGCGCACATTTTCAACGGCACTGTGCGGGACAACCTCCTGCTGGCCAATCCTCAGGCAGATGACCGCACCTTGCAGGATGCTTTGGCAGCCGTCCGGTTACTGGACTTTGTGTCGGAGCTGCCGGATGGGCTGGACACTTGGGTGGGTGAAGCCGGACGCCTGCTATCCGGAGGACAGGCCCGTCGCCTGGCCATCGCCAGGGCTGTAACCAGCGCGGCCGCGATCTGGGCCTTTGACGAACCCACCGAGGGTCTGGACACGGAAACGGCCAAGGCCATGATGACCGGTCTGCTGGCACGCGCCGGCGACAGGACCGTTATCATGGTTACCCACCGTGCGGAGATGGTCGAACAGATGGACCAGGTGCTGGTTTTAAACGCCGGCCGCATCGAGGCCCTGGATACACCTGAAAAGCTAAAAAATTACAGTACGCTCTATCGCCAATTGATCAGTGTATAGATTAACCCCTAATGATGCGTGGCAACATCATCTGATGGTGAGGACAAATGGAATCCGGATTCTGATAGGCACAACCTGCAAAGGCCTTCAAATAGCTGCGCATATCGGTCATGGTGGATATTTCGTCAACGAAACCCATTTGAGCGCAGTAACCGGGGCGTGAGTTGTCCAGATAACGCCGGGCCATTTCATTCATCTTGTCGATGATCGGCCCAAGGGGTCTTCCGGCATCTTTCTCTTTGACCAACCGACGTGAAAAACTGGCCGCCGCAGCCGTCTCGCCGTGCATCACATAGATTTCGGTGGCGGCGATGCCCAAGGTAAATGCATTGTGGCGATTGGCCGTGGGGCCTCCCATAACATAATGGGCGGCCGCGGTCCCCTTGCGCAGCACCACCAGCATCATGGGAATCTTGGTCTGCTGTATGCTGTAAATCAGAGATTGACCCAATCCGAGCAACTCGGCTTTTTCAGCGATGTCGCCCACATCGATGCCGCTGGTGTCCTGAAACCAGATAACGGGGATACGATCCCGGCCGCAATGGGTGACGAACTCATTCATCTTGATCAATCCCTGGCGGTAAAGCTTTCCGCCGATGCCGGGATAGTCGGCGTATTCAGGGTAGTTCTCTCCCAAATAGCCTTGCCGGTTGCCGATCACACCAACCAAAAAACCATCCATTTTCACCAGGCCCGTGTAAACCTCCGGACCGTAGCCGGGTTTGAACTCCATGTGTTCGCTGCCGTCCACCAGCCGTGCAAGGACTTCCTCGAAGTCGTACATTTGCTTTTGATTGAAAGGAATCAACCGGTAAAGATCTTCCGCCGGAAAGAGAGGTTCTTGCGGCTCACTGACCCTGAAAAATTTGGGGTGATAAGCGGGCATGTGGGTCATATAATCTTTAAGACCGTCCAACACATCGGTTTCGGTGTCGTACTGATAGCGGAAAAATCCGGTCTCCTGGTAATGGATGCCCACACCGCCCGGCGGCTTGGCTTTGTATTGCTTGGCGGCCGCAATCAATTGTTCGGCCCCCTCTTCATCAAAATAGCCTTTGGGCGACATGCCGCTTAATATGCCGCCTCCGCCCACGGCGATGTTACAGTCTTTGTGGGCAAACAGCACGGTGGGACTGATGCCCTGGTAGCCCCCCCCGGCCGGGTTCGTCCCGTAAATGGCAGCCAGAATGGGAATACCCAGTTCGTTCAATTCTGCATGCCGAAAAAAAGTGGTCCCCCCTCCCCTGCGGCCGGCATAAAACTTCTCCTGCTCCGGCAGTTTGACCCCTGAGCAGTTCACCAGCCAAACCAAGGGGATACGCAGCCGTTTGGACAGATTCGTCACTCGAAGAATGTTTTCGTATTGGCCGGGGAGCCAGGCACCGGCCAGCAACTTGTTGTCAAATCCGATGATGACAGCCCACTTTCCGGAAATCTTGCCAAGACCGTCGACAACATTGGTGCTTCCCTCTTTGTTCTCATCCGGATTGTAAAGGGTGTGCAGGGGGCACCAGGTACCTTCATCAACCAAATAGTTGAGCCGCTGATACACCGTGAGCTGACCGCGGGCATTGATTTTTTCAGCCGGAAATCCGACGTGCTTGACCTTCTCGGCGGCCTCCGCCAGTTCCTTTTCAACCGCCTGCAAATGGGTAATGTTCTCTTCGGTGCTCTTTAACTGACCGGCACTCAACCCTTTGCCGAATTTATCCATCTTCTTGAAATAGCAATGCATGGGTTTTCCTTTTACACGGATTTAGGGGGGGGATTACGATTATTGTTCATTATTCGGGTCAATCCCGCTTTGGTCAAGAAAAAAACACTTTGGACCAAGGTGTGCGTTTTCAATGCAAATTGTTCATGTTTGGGGCGCTTATGTAATTAAGGTAATAAATTTTCCATCTATTGTGAAGTTGATTTCTCATTTACGATATAATTTTAAATTGTAATTTGGCTATCATACCGAAATTATTAAATCCGCTATATCTATCTGATTTTTGCATAATTATTGCAGGCGATACTATTAATCTTGGAGTACAAATTCTTCATTGATGCATTTAAGCCCCACCAGTACGTTATCCAGCCTCCTCTCAGCGATACCTTCCATTCGGTGATTACTGATCATCACAGTATTAATAGATTTTTTTTAATGGAAAGGAGGAAAATGATGAAAAGATCAATCCTTATCTTATTGGCACTTTTATTCCTAATGATTCACGTCAATGCTGTGAGTGCCATCCCGATTGAATACTCGTTTATCAGATCAGTGCGAGCAATTAATCAGCCGGTGGGGGATCCGCTAAATCTCGACGGTGGCACTGTCGAGCTGACATTCACGCTGAATTCGGCTGCAGCTGCGGATGACGAACTTCACATTGAACATCAAGTGGTTGAGTCAGTATATTTTGATGTCTCGTCATGCCTTACAATGACTCAAGCAGACGGAACTGTCATATATTCCGGAACAGTATTTGAAGAGGCTTATGTGAATGATTCTTACGAGCAAACGAATATCGTGGATAGCGTTGGTTGGTATGCCGAAGATATCAGTATAAATTCAAACACCTACCGCATCAGTATGTTTGCGGGCCTCGAATGGGATTTCATTAGCACCTATCCGGATTATCCAACCCCATTTGCTTTTGACAATTCAGACGTTATCTGGCACGGCCTGACTATCTTTACAACTGAGAATGGAGTGCCCGTAGATTGGGTATATTTGGACAATTCTGCCGATTTCAATTGGTCATCAGGAACACCTGTCCCGGAACCTGCCGCCATTTTGCTCCTTGGCACCGGCCTTGTCGGACTTGCCACCGCCGGTAGAAAGAAATTTACCAAAAAGTAATTACTGAAACATTATTAAAAAAAAAGCAGGGTACCAGCCGTAGTCCAACTACTGCGATACCCTGCCAACTCAGGATCTGGACGCTGGAGGCCTTTTTAATATTGTTTTACGCGGTTATCTTAAAAGATTAAGCAAGCAGGGTTTATCTCCACCGGTCGGGACAGAGCCCGACCCTACCCGGGAACCCTCAAAACGCCAGGGATCGGAGTGATTCGCGTAGGGCCGGCCTCTGCGCCGGCCTGGCATAAAATCCGATACCTGCAACTTGAGCTTTATGGATAACCGGGTTGTTTTAAACGCCGGAGGGCCTCAGAGCCAAGGCGTCCAGGGGTGAAGCCGTAGTCAAACTACTGCGATCCCCTGGCAACACTGGATCTGAAGCCCTTTTAGTATCGTTTTAAACGCCGGAGGGCCTCAGAGCCAAGGCGTCCAGGGGTGAAGCCGTAGTCAAACTACTGCGATCCCCTGGCAACACTGGATCTGAGGCCCTCCGGCGTTTAAAACCTATCCGCCTAGATAGGCGTGTTTCACCTTCGGATCGTCCAATAACCTGGCAGCCTCTCCTTCCAGAACAATCCGGCCGGTCTCCAATACATAGCCGTAATCGGCAATTTGAAGTGCGGCGCGGGCGTTTTGCTCCACCAATAAAATGGTGGTCCCCATATCATTGAGTTCTTTAATGATGTTAAAAATCTCTTTTACAATCAGCGGCGCCAGGCCCATCGAGGGTTCATCGAGGAGTAAAAGACGAGGCCGGGTCATCAGCGCCCTGGCAATCGCCAACATCTGCTGCTCTCCGCCGGAAAGGGTTCCGGAAATCTGATTGGCCCTTCGCTTAAGTATGGGGAACATGTCATAGATCTTGGCAATGCGCTGCCGAATCTCCTCACGATTACGACGTTTATAATACAGATAGGCGCCTAAATCGATGTTGTCTTTGACGGACATGTGGGCAAATATCTGCCGTCCTTCGGCCACCTGGGACAAGCCCAGGCCCACGATACGGTCCGCCGCAAGATGGATGATCTCCTTCCGGTTGAAGATCACCTCCCCCTCTTTGTTCTTGAGCAGACCTGAAATAGCCTTCAGCAGCGTCGACTTTCCAGCCCCATTGGCCCCAATAATGGAAACCACCTGCCCTTCGGCCACATTAAGAGAAATCTCCTTAAGGGCCGATATCTTGCCGTAGGCTGCATTGAGATTTTTAATTTGAAGCATTGAAAAACATCTCTTTTTTCGTCAGCTATTGCGAAAAGCGGTTTTTATTCCGATGGTTTCATAAACTCATTATCGCTTTGCGGCATACATTTCGCCAGCAATTCTCGGTGAAGCGAACACGGGGCGGGGATAGACCCCATAAGCGCTCAAATAAGGATATTTAGCAGGTTTTTAGGTTTCGCGAATACCCCCATCTGCACCGGTCGGGACAGAGCCCGACCCTACCCGGGAACCCTCAATACGCCAGGCACCGGAGTGATTGGCGTAGGGCCGGCCTCTGCGCCGGCCGGGTATAAAATCCGATATCCTGCATAGAGATTTTTTTGCATTATTCTTAATCAAACGCTTATGGGAGTAACCCCCCTACAAATATTACAGGGTGGTCAACTCCCACCACCCGGGGCCTGAATCGCCTATTTTTACGTAGGGGTGGGGTTAATCCCCGCCCGCTGGGCGCAAGCCTTAAAAAAGTTGTGAAACAATTGAACGCCTTGCCCCAACACAGAGATTGGGCCTGAAAGGCGCTTTAGAAGCCGATTCTAGAACAGGCATTCACTATCTCCCAAGTACGCCTCCACCACCTTTGGATTGCATTGGATTTCAGATGGCGTGCCTTCAGCAATCTTCTCTCCGTAATTCAACACCATGATTTCGTCCGATATGTTCATGATCACATTCATGTCGTGTTCGACCAGCAGCACCGTAATCCCGCGCTCTTTGATAGACCGAATCAAACGGGCAGCGACTTCGGTTTCCGTTTCATTTAATCCGGCGGCCGGTTCATCCAAACAAATGAGTTGGGGCTCAGTGGCCAAAGCGCGGCCGATTTCTAATATTTTTCGCTCACCCAAAGGCAGACTGTCGGCCATGGTGTCTCCTTTGTCACTCAAACCGATAAAATCAAGAATCTCTTCGGCCTGGGATTTGAGTTGCTTTTCCTGCCGCCGAATCATGGGAAGACGCATCCCGCAGGCCATGAACAGGGAGCGGCAGCGCATATGCCTTCCCACTAAAACATTCTCCAGCACGGTCAAATTATCAAACAGCTCCACCGTCTGAAAGGTGCGGGATATACCCAGGGCCGCAATTTGATGCGACTTGAGACCGCTGATAACCCGGCCCTCATATTTGATTTGCCCCTCCGTGGGAGCCAAAACCCCGGTGATTATGTTGAACAGGGTGGTTTTGCCGGCACCATTGGGCCCGATCACGGCTTTTATAGCCCCACGGGCAACCCTCAGGTTCACATCCATCAGAGCCGTGACACCGCCAAACGCCATGAGCAAAGACTCAACTTCCAATATGGTTTCTCTATCCGGACCTTTTGACACCGAGCTATCTCCTGAAGCGTTCACGTACCACTTGGGGCAAACCGATCAGACCGTTGGGCAGGAAAATGGTCACGATCAACAAAATGGCACCATACACCAGAATTTCAAACTCCTCGAAGAAGTGCAGCCACTCAAGGCTTAGAAATGCAATCAGGATGGTCCCCACAATGGCGCCCCATATGCTGTGCATGCCCCCCAATGCGATCATGATGATCAGTTTAATTGAGAAAAAGAGATCAAACGAAGAGGGATTGATAAAATTCATGTAGTGGGCATACAAACTGCCGGCCAGAGATGCCAGCGCCGCCGAGTAGACAAATACAATGATTTTATAATGAGAGACATTGATTCCCATGGCGCCGGCGGCCGCCTCACTGGTATGAATGGCCCGCAGCGCTCGTCCGGCAGGAGACTGCAAAATGTTGATGGTAAAGACGAACGCGCCCGCCACCACTAACCAGACAAGGTAATAAAAGTCTGTTGTCGAGTTGATCTTCCAGCCAAACAATTGCATACGGGGAATGTTAATCATGCCATCCGGTCCGCCTGTCCATTCCACCTCTTCACGAAAGACAATATTGATGATAATGCCAAACGCGAGCGTCGCCATGGCTAAATAGTGGCCCTTGAGCTTTAGCGATGGCGCACCAACGGCAACCGCCACGACGGAAGCCAGCAACGCCCCTGCTGCCATACACAACCAGGGATTCAGTCCGAATTTGGTGGTCAGGATGCCCGAGGTGTAGGCGCCGATACCATAAAAGGCGGCATGCCCCAAAGAAATTTGTCCGGCATATCCCATCAACAGGCTTAATCCGATGGTGATCAGGCAGTAAATGCCGGCAAAGACCATAATGCCGGTGTAATGCGCGATGGCAGGTATTTGAGCTGCCAGAAACGGAAATAGAACGATGGCAAGAGCTGCCGCCAGAATGGGAGTTTTACGAATCTCCAGCACAATCAGAACCTTTTAAACTTCGTCACTTCGAGATTACCCATGATTCCGCTGGGGCGGAGAAAAAGGACAATCAACAACACGATAAGCGCATATGCATCTTTATAGCCGGAAGAGAGCAGCCCGGCCCCCATCGATTCAATCAATCCCAGTATCACTCCCCCTAAAATGGCGCCTGCAAAGCTGCCCAGCCCGCCGAGGATGGCCGCCCCAAATCCTTTTACGGCCAACATGGCGCCTCGGTCGTATTCCATCAAAGCAATGGGCGTCATGGTCAGTCCGGCGACCGCACCGATGGCCGCAGAGAGGGCAAAGGAAAGCAACACCATGTGCTGAACATTGATCCCCACCAGTCGTGCCGCATCGGCGTTGTCGGCACAGGCGCTCATCGCCTTTCCGACAATGGTTTTATTGAAAAAGATGGTTAATGCTACGGTTGTAATGATTAAAAAACCAATGATCCACAAATATTGGGGCTGAATGGAAGCGCCGCCCAAAAGAATGGGGGTTCTGCCCGAAAATGCCGGTAGGTCATATGGATCTTTGCCCCAAAGGAGCATGGCTGCGCCTTTGAGCACGATGGAAGCGGCGATGGTGGCGATAATCAAGGTCAAAACCGAGGGCTGCTTGATGGGATGAATGGCCAGCCGGTCAAGCAGCAATCCCACCAGCGTCACCAGCACGATGGTGCCGCCGAAGGCCGGAACAAGGGGCAACCCCAGGCCGACGTGTAAAAAGACCATCACCAGCCCCCCCAGCATGACAAACTCGCCTTGGGCCAGATTGATAATCTCGGTGACATTGTAGATGATGTTGAATCCGATGGCCACCATGGCATATATGCTGCCGATGGTCATACCGGTAATCACATACTGCAACAATTGACTGCTGAAGGTAATTTGATCCATCTTTACGATCTGATACTCAATGTCATTAATCTAAGGGCCGTACTATATAAATTCTATATTAAGCTGAAAACCCGGTCCTCCCGAAACGGTCAAATACAGGAGGCTTTGCCGAATAGGTTAATAAAACCGGCCGGGACAGAGCCCGGCCCTACGAAGACCATTTTTCCGCCCATCGATATCACTTGCAGCATAGGGCCGTCCTCTGTGGCGGCCTGCGTGGCGCTGAAACGATTACCATGGCAACCATTCCACGCCCTCATCCCCGAACCATGAACCATGAACTATAAACCATGAACTATAAACCATGAACCATGAACTTAAAATAAGCGAGGGCAGTTTGAAATAGCAAAACCACCCTCGCAGCATTATGCGTTACACGGATTTTCTAGTTGGCCAATGCCCAATCGCCGTCTTTGACGACGACCATTTGGAAGGCCTCTTTGGTCAACCCGTTATGGTCATCGGATGAAAAATTAAAGACGCCGTGCTGACCCACAAAGTTCTTTTTGGTTTCCAGATAATCGCGGATCTTGGCCTTATCGGCACCTACGTCTTTGAGTGCGTCAAACATCAAACCCATAGCGTCCCATGCATGCCCGCCGAAAGAACTCAGCGGCTCGTTGTATTTGGCTTGATAATCTTTAGCGTATTGCATGGTGACCGCTTTTTGTGGATGGTTTTCAGGAAGCAATTCAGCGATATTGCATGCGCCCAAGGGACAGAAAACACCTTCGGCCGCGCCAGCGGCCAGTTGGATGTTTTTACGGCTGCCGAAGCCATGGCTTTGGTAGAAGGGAATGGCTTCCATGCCCAAGTCACGCCAGTTGCGCAACACGGTCACCTGGGTGGGACCGATGGACCAGTTCACGATGGCTTGAGGTTCGAGTCCCTTGATCTTGGTCAACTGGGCGGTCATATCCGTGTCTTTGGGATCGTATTTCTCGTCCGCCAGGATGGTGATGCCATACTGAGGAGCCAGACGAATCAACTCTTGACGGCCGCTGGCGCCAAATCCCGAAGTGACGCTCATAATGGCAATCTTGTTGATGCCTTGAGCCTGAAGCCGGGTATAAATGGCTTCCACGGCCATGCTGTCGCTTTGCGGTGTCTTAAATACCCAGGTATAGGGTTTACCCGTTTCAGCGTTATGAACGATTTTGTAACTGGCGGCACATGAAACCAGAGGCGTCTTGTTTTGCTCGAACACGGGGATGACAGCCAGGGAGAGACCACTGAGGGAAGGCCCGATAACGGCGATCACTTTATCCTGTTCGATGAGTTTTTTGACATGCAAATTGCATTTGGTTGCATCGCCTTCGTCATCGTAAACGATCAATTTTATGGGTTTGCCGTTTATACCACCGGCCTGGTTAACCTTTTCGACAATCATTTCAGCCGTCTTATTTTCAGGATCCCCAAGAAAAGAGGCGCGACCGGTAACTGAAAAAACCGCACCGATTTTGTACTCTTCAATTTCCGCCGCTTTCTTTTGGCACATGGTCAGCGCCATTACCATGCAGAGGGCCACGCAAATCATTACTGCGCCAAACAACTTTCGATTCATCCCATACCTCCTTGCGTCGTTTGATAGGTTGTTTTAACCGGGTAATTTGCGGTCGATTCCAACCTCACCGTTTTAAAGCACTGCCGTGCTCGTTTTTTCCCGCCTATCGGCCGGAAATCAAGCCACCCTATGCTTAAGGTGGTTGTTACCCCATGGTCATCAAATGGCGCCGCCCCAACGTCGGATCTCATGCCGATGATCGGTTTTGGTTGAACCGTCGGAGATCATTCATCCTCGGGGCTTTCTCGGCGCACGATTGCCTCGAACTCATTGAAAAAGCGGTTGCGTTGTATCCAATCGGGACCAAATCGCTTATTAAATAAATCACCCAGCTTATCAAACAATTTACCCCACGCCGGCTTATTGCCGCCTAAAACAATTTCGGCTAAATAGTGGTCCAACTGACCCATCTTTTCCTTGGGGAGGAAACTGACCGCACCTAGCTTGATCGATTTTTCCAGGGCTTCGGGAGTCAGGGCATAGGCGGTCAGCATGACAGTGGGAAACCCCCGCTTTACGGATATCTTGAGTAGCTCAAAACCGTTCACGCCCATAATATCCAAGATAACGATATCATAGGTGTATGCCATTAAATATTGGCGTGCCGTATCGAAATCCTTGGCTTTGGTGACCAAACAGCCTTCCAAGATATCAGCCACCGTATCAAGGACATCCGGCTCATCATCCACAACAAGAACAACTTTGTCCTTCAATATCTTGGGAACATCCATTTGGGCCGCAACGCTCTCCATGTCATGTTTTTCGTACCGGGTATACGAATAATTAACTAATCTGTTTAGCGCAAATCCAGGGGATAAATCAATGTTCATTTTTTATAGGCAACCGCAATTCTTGGCCGGATTCCCTGTCACGGACGGCCGAACCGGATACGCCACAAGCCTGCGCCTTTTTCCAGGACGATCACATCATCCGGTTTAATGGACACAACGGTAAAACCATCCACTGAATCCCCTTCGTGTAAAATACGGGAATTGATCACCGCCATGCGAGCCTCCTTTGCAGAAGACCATGCAATGGCCTGCACTTTCAGTCGGTTGTCTGCCATAGGCAAGACGCCGGCATAAGGATCTTTTTGGGGGGAGGATTGATTCTTCGGGGCAGGTTCAGGAGACGGAGCCGCTTTCACAGGAATTTGATCGACTGAACCGGTACTGATCTGCGGCTCTTTTGTCACAGTGGCTTCAACACGGTGTGTGTCACCCTCGGTGATGGGTCGCGGCACGCCACCGGATTTTTTTAAAGCCGTTATTGGCGGCTCGTTGCCACCGGTTGGCGCAGCCTGTGGTTCAGTATCCGTTTCCGGTTGTTGCCGTCTTTTAATGACCGGAGCCTTTTCCGAAACTCGGTGGGGAGTGTTGGATGTGACGGGGGGCTTCCGGTCCAATTGCATGCCCTTTTTGGAGACGGCACCGGTATGCCGGCCGTCCAACGGGGCGGAAATCGGTTTTTTAGCGGATTGCCCGCCCCTGTCCTTGGCCATTTTCGCCGGTTTGGATGCTTCGCTATCCAGGCCGGCATGCAATGGCGTTCTGTTCCGAGACTGTTGATAGAAATAGATGCTGGTTGCGCATAGTCCTATAATAATGACGGATAATAGACTTCGCTGGATCCATTTGCTTCTTTGCCGGCCAGACCGGCCGCCGGCAGCGTTTATGGATTCAGAATCGCCATAGGTGGTATTCGGACCGGCAAACCTGGAAGCCTCCTTCTCTTGCTCTAATTTTTTGAGAGACTTGAGGATAGTGCTCACGATTCCGCCCTCGAATGGGTGCTTAATTGCGGCATCTTTACAGTACCGGCATCGCGCAAAAGCATGATTTTGGTAAGCGGTCCAACCAGGCCGTCGATCTTTAGATTGTGCTCTGCCTGAAAACGCCGAACTGCCTTTTTGGTGTGGGCATCAAAAACAGGCGACTGCGAAATTTGACCGTATCCGACCTTTCGCAGCAAACGCTTAATCATCATTACAGCACGTTCATCGGCGCCATACCCGATGATCATGTCAAATCCTGTGAGATTTTTCCAGAAAATGTGCACAGGTCCGTCCAGATAAGGCTTCACGGATTCGAATGCCACCTCATGGATAGTGCCGTCCATGCGATCCGCCAATTGGAGGCGCCCATCGATCCAACCCACAATGCTGAGATAGACGACGGTATTGTCCATAGGGGATTGCAGAGACACGATTGCCGGCAAATCAATTATTTTTACCAGTTCCCAATTATCCCTTACCATATATCTACGCAATCCGTATTGACGCGCCACGATATCAAAAAAATCGTCATCTTCCACCTCCGGCGGTATCAGATCGACACTCGGCCTTGGTTGGTTCCATAAGGAAAGCAGCACGGCTGCAGTGTTCTTCCTGGACGAAACGGGATCCAACACACCGATCAGCTTTTCCATATCCGCGGCAGCATCGGCGGACGCCCCGGGCAGTGAATCTCTCGGCGTATTGGAATCAACTGATGGAACCGATGGTCGGCGCTGTGCCTCGGGCAATGGGTCGCCCACATTTTGGTTGGCAACCGCCTCACTTGAATTCGCGTTTCCGGACGGTGGAGGGTTCTGTCCGGCCGCCCGTTGCACTTGACCCAGCGGCACCTTATATGTCTTTGCCTTCAACGCCAATGATGTTTGCCCTTGTTGCTCCCCGGATTGCTTACTTGCCGGATTGAAGGGAAAAAGTCCGTTGCGGTACATCAGAAAGAGGGCACCTGCCAAAAGAAGGAGCAAAACACACACACCTGCTCCAAATATGAGCGGTCTTCGTTTTGGCGATTTTGGAGCGCTGGAAGAAGTCATCAATTCTGAAACGGCGGCCCGCATCACCGATTTGGTGATCCTGGCTTTGTTTTGACTGAATGCAACGAGCAGCGCACGATCACAAACAATATTGATCAGTCTTGGGATGCCCTTGGAATAGCGGTATGCCAAACGGCAAGCATTGGATGTAAAGAGCTTGGATTGCCGCTGCATGGCAATGCCGAGGCGATGTTGAATATAAGCTTCGGTGTCCTGCTGTGACAATGGTGCCAAATGGTAATTGAGGGATATCCGCTGGGCCAATTGCCGCAATTCATAGGTTTCGAGCTTCTTTCCCAACTCGGGCTGCCCCACAAGGATGATTTGCAGCAGCTTGTTTTTGGTTGTCTCAAGGTTGGAAAGCATGCGCACCAGTTCAAGGTTCTTGATGGAGAGCAGCTGGGCTTCGTCAATGAGCAATACAACCTTGCGGCCGCTCGCATTTTGCATAATTAAAAATTTGTTAAGGTCATCCAACAACCCCTTGGCACTCGCCTGGCGGGTGGCAAGACCGAATTCATGGCAGATGGCGGCCAATAGTTCGATGGCATTCAGCTGGGGATTAAAAATATAGGCAGAATCGATTTTGTCGTTCAGACTCTCCAGATAGTTTCGGCACAAGGTGGTTTTACCGGTACCGACTTCTCCGATAATCACAACAAAACCATCCCCCTGGTCTGTGGCATATGTCAAGTGAGCCAGCGCAATCTCATGGGTTTTGCTGAGAAAAAGGTATTCGGGATTGGGCACCAGTTTGAAAGGCTTTTCCCGAAATCCAAAATAGGTATTGTACATCGCTAACCTGCTCAACGGATTCGTTTTTAAGTGTTCAGTTTTAAGTGTTAAATAAAGGTATTCTATCGATTTCTAAATAGAATCAGACCCGATCCAACACTCAAAACTGAACACTTAACACTTTTCCCGAACAACCTTCGGATTGACTTTATTCTCCAGCTTGGGCTTTGTGGATAACCGGATTTCAAGAATATCGGGGTTTATAACTCAGTGCCGTAAATATTGCAAATAATTCGACAGGTTTCAAGTCCCAATGGTATGGGCATTAATTGAACCGCAGGATATCGGATTTTATACCAGGCCGGCACGGAGGCCGGCCCTACGCTGATCACTCCGGTCACTGGCGTTCTGAGGGTTCCCGGGCAGGGTCGGGCTCTGTCCCGACCGGTTCAGAAGGTGCTTTTCGCGAAACCTGAACAATCTGCTAAATATCCTTATTTGAGCACTTATGAGGTTTATCCTCCCCCGCATATGCATTTAAGATAACCGCGTTATTTTAAATGGCAGAATACCTTATTTCGACATTCTGCGGTTCCTTGTTCGATATTCGACATTCATATGAGCTGACCCTGAGAACCAGGTTCTAAAGATGCAATAAAAAACCCCATCACCCTTATTGGGCAATGGGGCCATAATCGATAAAGTTGGATAACGTTTCTATTCTTCTTTCTTTTCGGAATCTTCCTCAGCAGGTTCCTCAGGTTCAACTGCCGGCTCCGCCTCGGGTTCTTCGGCATCTTCTTCTTCCGCAGCAGCTTCGGCCGTTTCGGTTGATGCCTCGGGAGCTTCCGCTTCTTGTTTGTCCTCCGCTTCTGGTTCACCGGCTTCATCGGCGGCGGCCTTTTTTGTTTCCGGCGCCTCGACTTGATCGCCTTCAACAGCTTCGGCTTCCGCTGATTCCTGCTCTTTTTCAGCTTCAGGAGTCGCGGCGGCGGCCTGTGCCGCCGGGGCCGCTTTCTTTGGTGCGGCTTTGGCTTTTTTCTTTTTCTTTTTGGGTTTTTCTTCGCTCGATACCAGTTCGATGATGGACATCAGGGCTGCATCACCAGGCCTTCGGCCGATTTTGACAACCCGGGTATATCCACCGTTAATATTTCCAAAACGCTTATCCGCTTCTTCAAACAATTTATGAACCACATCTTTTTCTCTCACAATGGCCAGCGCCTGCCTGCGGGCATGCAAATCGCCCCGTTTGGCCAGTGTAATAATGTGATCGGCCCACCTGCGTAATTCCTTGGCACGGGCGTCGGTGGTACGTATACGATCATTCTTAAGCAAAGAGGTCACCATGTTCCTGAACATGGCTTGACGATGGCTGGTGGTCATATTGAGCCGTGTGCCGGCTTTTCTGTGTCTCATGGAAACTACTACTCCCCTTCTTCAATATCTTCCGGCTCTGGTTCAAAGCCATCGAGTTTCATACCGAGTGTTAATCCCATTTCGGTCAAGACCTCTTTGATCTCATTCAGGGATTTACGGCCAAAGTTCTTCGTCTTAAGCATCTCAGCTTCTGTTTTCTGAACCAGCTGGTATATTTTATTTATCTCGGCATTCTTTAAGCAATTTGCGCTTCGAACCGACAGCTCCAATTCTTCAACGCTGCGATATAGGTTTTCATTAAATAGGGGCTTCTCTTCGTCGCCGCCCTTGGCGGCAATATCAGGCTCGGCTTCTTCATCAAAATTGATGAATATGGTCATCTGATCCTTGAAGATCTTTGCCGCATAGGCCACGGCATCTTCAGGGGTCACACTGCCATCAGTCCAGACCTCAAGTATCAACTTGTCATAGTCTGTGCGTTGGCCGACACGGGCGTTGCCCACCACATAGTTGACCCGGTTTACGGGTGAAAAAACGGCATCGATGGGGATAGTTCCCACCGGCGCATCTTCATCTTTATTGCTTTCAGATAATGCGTATCCCTTGCCGACGGAAACCGTCATTTCCATATTCAGCTTCCCGTCGGCGGAAAGTGTTGCAATATGGAGATCGGGATTGAGCACCTCCACTGCATCATTGGGGCTGACAAAGTCACCGGCCCTTACAACCCTTTCGCCTTCCACAGAACACGTCAATTGCTGGGTTTGGGTATTTTTGCTTTTGAGCCGGACCTGTTTCAGGTTCAGTATAATCTCGGATACATCCTCAAGCACTCCGGGAATGGCACTGAACTCATGATGTACAGAATCAATTTTAACAGCCGTTATGGCAGCACCATGCAGAGAAGAGAGTATAATTCGTCTCAGCGAGTTGCCTAATGTGGTCCCATAACCTCTCTCAAGAGGTTCGCAAACAAACTTGCCATAAGTTTTTGTGCTGGTTACTTGAACCTTTTCCGGCTTGATCATTTCTCGCCAGTTTATGTACATAAGTTCATCTGATGACATACGGAATCTCCAGCCTTAGGGATTAATAGAATGAACCACACGCTATCTGCCAAAAATTTATAATGATTGGCTATTTAGAATAAAGTTCAACAATCAACTGCTCTTGCATGGGCATGGTCAAATCTTCTCGTACCGGAAAGCTCTTTACGACACCTTTCATGTTGTCCTTGTCCAGTTCGAGCCACTGGGGTACGCCCCGTCGAACCACTGCTTCCATGGCATCTCCGATAACCTGTACTTTTTTACCCTTTTCGCCGACGCTGATTTCATCACCGACCTTAATGGCGTAAGACGGAATATTGACCTTTTTGCCGTTTACCAGAAAGTGGTTGTGGCGGACCAAATGCCGCCCTTGGGTGCGAGAGTTGACAAATCCTAGTCGATAAACAACATTGTCCAGTCTTCTTTCAAGCAGAACCAGCAGATTGGTGCCGGTAATACCCTTTTGGCGATCCGCTTGTTGGAAGGTAAGTCGAAATTGTTTTTCGGACAAGCAGTACATCCGCTTGACTTTTTGCTTTTCACGCAGCTGAATACCGTAGTCAGACAGTTTACCGCGACGGCGTTGGCCGTGTTCACCGGGCGCGTAACCGCGGCGATCAAATGCGCACTTGTCACCGTAACAACGGTCTCCTTTGAGAAACAGCTTTAAGTTTTCTCTTCGGCAAATTCTGCAAACCGAACCTGTATATCGTGCCAATCTTGCCTCCCTTAGCAAATATAGCTAATCATCATGTTATCAATAGCTCTTATACCCTTCGCCGTTTTGGTGGGCGACAACCATTATGGGGACTCGGGGTAACGTCTTTAATCAATGTAACATTGAAACCCGCTGCCTGCAGCGCCCGCAGTGCGGATTCACGACCGGCTCCCGGTCCCTTGACATATACCTCAACATTTTTCATGCCATGGATAATGGCCTTTTTAGCGGCATCCTCAGCTGTAAGCTGTGCTGCAAAAGGCGTGCTCTTACGCGAGCCTTTGAATCCCATGACCCCGGCGCTCGACCAGGACACAACGTTTCCACCCGGATCGGTGATGGTAACAATGGTGTTGTTGAAGGTCGATTGAATATGAACGACTCCGCTGGGTATATTTTTTTTCTCTTTTTTCTTTGTACGGGTTTTACGTGGCATCTGTGATATTCCTTAACATGGTTTTTCTATTACTTCCTGGCAGCACCCTTTTTCTTAACAGCCGTACGTTTCGGGCCTTTGCGTGTTCGAGCATTCGTACTGGTTCTCTGGCCGTGAACCGGCAAGCCGCGTCGGTGGCGTAATCCGCGGTAGCAACCCAAATCCATGAGCCTTTTGATGTTCATGGAAACCTCAGTTCGCAGTTCGCCTTCTACTTTAAACTGACCGTCAATGACTTTGCGAATGCTGTTTATTTCAGTGTCCGTCAGATCATCCGTTGACATATTTGGATCAATTCTAAGTTGTTCCAGTATCTTATTCGATGTGGACCGCCCAATACCATAGATATAAGTCAGTCCTATCTCTATTCGTTTGCGTCTAGGTAAGTCAACGCCAGCAATACGTGCCAAAGCTTATCCTCCTGTTAAAAATCGACCATCAACCTTGTCTTTGTTTGTGCCGTTTGTTTTCGCAAATGACGCGAACGACGCCTTTGCGTCGAACAATCTTGCATTTGCTGCATATTTTTTTTACCGATGCCCTGACCTTCATGCTTCTTACTCCTTAATGGACGCTGTGTCGTGGTAATCATTCAAATGGAAATTTTATGGTTGTGTTCGCTCTACGCCGGCTACTTGGCCCGGTACGTTATGCGTCCTCGTGTCAAGTCGTATGGCGACAATTCGACTGTAACCGTATCCCCGGGTAAGATCTTGATAAAATGCATGCGCATTTTTCCACTGATGTGCGCCAGCACCTGGTGTTTGTTTTCCAATTCAACCTTGAACATCGCGTTCGGCAATGTTTCCAGAACCGTGCCTTCAACTCTTATCGGTTCTTCTTTCGCCATAAGGCCCCCTGCATGTCGCAATAATCATTATGGGGTAAACCCCTATTAACGTCTACCCCTAACCCCGCCTTTTTTCAAAAAGCCCTCGTAGTGACGACTCAACATGTGGGATTCCATTTGAGCCATGGTATCGATGGCTACACCGACAACAATGAGCAGCGCCGTGCCCCCGAAGTAGAAAGGCACATTAAACTGGCTGATCAATATGGTCGGCAGCACACATACGGCTGAAACATAGACAGCCCCACCCAATGTGATGCGTGTCAGCACGCGGTCGATATAGTCCGCGGTGCGTTTTCCCGGGCGTATGCCGGGTATGTAACCGCCGTTCTTCTTCATGTTATCGGCAACATCCACAGGATTAAAGGTCACGGCTGTATAAAAATAGCAAAAGAAAACAATGAACCCTACGAACAACAGATTATAATATACGCCACCGGGCTGCATGAGCTGCGAGAATGTCTGCAACCAGGATACTTGTGTAAATTGGGCGATGGTGGCCGGAAACATCAGGATTGAGGAGGCAAAAATGGGCGGAATAACCCCGGAGGAATTGATCTTCAGTGGCAGATGGGTGCTCTGCCCGCCGTACATTCTTCTCCCGACCACCCGTTTGGCATATTGCACCGGGATGCGTCGCTGGCCTTGCTCCACATAGATGATAAAACCGATAACGGCGACCATCACCACCAACAGGATGATCACCGTGAAGATACCCATTTCATCCTGCTGCAGCAGTCGAAAAGTATTGCCGATTGCTGCGGGCATTCTCGCGACAATACCCGCAAAAATGATGAGAGAGATGCCGTTTCCGATGCCACGCTCCGTAATCTGCTCACCCAGCCACATAATAAAAGCTGTTCCAGCGGTAAGGGTAATAACGGTCAGAAACCGGAATCCCCAGCCCGCATTAAAGACCACAGCAGCCCCGGTGGGCGATTGCATGCTTTCCAAACCGACGGCAATTCCAAACCCTTGGATGATACTCAGGATCACCGTGCCATACCGGGTGTATTGGGTGATTTTTTTATGGCCCTGCTCACCTTCCTTCTTCAACTGTTCAAGATGGGGGATCACCACGGTCAGCAATTGAAGGATAATGGAGGCGCTGATGTAAGGCATGATGCCCAACGCGAATACCGACAACCGTTCCAGCGCACCGCCGGTGAACATGTTGACGACACCGAAGATGGTTCCCTGCATGGAGTCAAAGAACGATTTCAATGCCATGCCGTCGATACCGGGTGTGGGCACGTGCACGCCGACACGGTAAACCGCAAGCAATGCAGCCGTGTAAAGCAATCTGCGCTTTAGCTCAGGAATTTTGAGTATGTTGCCGAATCCGCCGCCAATCATAGTTAGACCACCTCTACGGTGCCTCCGGCCGCTTCTATCTTTTCTTTAGCGCTGCGGCTGATGGCGTTAATTTGAACAGTAAGCGCAATTGCGATGTCGCCATTCCCAAGCAGTTTGATGCCATCCCGCCGGCCTTTTACCAATCCGCTTTGAACGAGGGCCGTTTCATCGACAACCGATCCTGCCTCAAACCGGGTAAGATCGCTGACATTGATGATCGCCATCTCCTTTTTGAAAATATTGGTGAACCCGCGCTTGGGTAACCTGCGATGCAAGGGCATCTGACCGCCTTCAAAACCGGGCCTTACACCACCACCGGATCGGCTGTTATGCCCTTTCGTTCCACGCCCGGCGGTCTTTCCCCAGCCCGACCCCACGCCTCGTCCGATGCGCTTGTGGTTTTTGGTCGACCCTTCGGCCGGTTTTAGTTCGTGAAGCTTCATGACTTGATCTCCTCGGCCTTAACCAGATGCGATACTTTGAAAATCATTCCCCGAATGGCCGGGGTGTCTTCCAAGCGTACTGTTTTATTGATTTTGGTCAATCCCATGCCTCTCAGCACCTTGCGATGCTTTTCCGGTCTACCGATCATGCTCTTAACCAAAGTAACCTCAACTTTGCCAGCCATTTGCTTTTTTCCTTACTGTAAATCTGCAGTTTGCAGCCCACGTCGATTGGCCACTTGATCAATACTCTGCAATTGCTGCAAGCCCTGAATGGTCGCTTTCACCACATTGTGCGGGTTGTTGGTCCCCATACATTTGGTCAGAATATTTTGAATCCCGACCGCCTCAAGCACGGCACGCACGGCACCACCGGCAATCACCCCGGTACCTTCGGAGGCCGGTTTCAGCAAAACGCGTCCTGCACCGAACTTACCAATCACCTGGTACGGAATGGTCCCCTCTTTAAGGGGGACTCTAACCATGGTCTTTTTGGCTTTTTCAACACCTTTGCGAATGGCTTCGGGTACTTCACCGGCTTTTCCCAGGCCGAATCCGATGCTGCCTTCTCCATCGCCGACCACGACAATGGCGCTGAAACTGAAGCGGCGACCGCCTTTGACAACTTTGGCCACACGGCTGATATGCACGACTTTATCAATTAATTGGGATTCTTCCATATCCTGCTTATACAAGAGCTTGCCTCCTTTAGACACATGTTCCGTGGCGGACTACAACTCCAGCCCGGCCTCACGGGCACCATCGGAAATTGCTTTTACCCGGCCATGATACAAAAAACCATTGCGGTCAAAAACGACCCTTTTAATACCTTTGTCCAATGCGCGTTGAGCGATAACTTTACCTATATGCGCAGCCGCAGCTTTTTTGCTCTCGAACTTGGCCTGCGCTCTAAAATCTTTTTCAACACTGGATGCCGTTACCAATGTTGCACCGGACACGTCATCGATCACTTGTGCATAAACATGCTTTGCACTCCGAAACACGGAGAGTCGCGGCCGTTCCGGGGTACCTTTGATTTTTTTTCGTATTCTCGCCTGACGTCTAATTCTGGCGGCTGTTCTTGGATTGGTCGTACTCATGATGATCCCCATTCACATCGTTAAGCATATGGTCTTAGAGCCGAATTTCCGGCCGTTTTGTAAAAATCGTCTGCCCACCCACTTATTTGGTACCTGTTTTGCCGGCCTTGCGCTGAATGTGTTCTTCAGCATATTTAATGCCCTTGCCCTTGTAAGGCTCAGGCGGTCTCAGCTGGCGTATTCGCGCCGCTGTTTGACCCAGCAGTTGCTTGTCAATACCGGCGATTTTCACAACGTTGTTCTTGTCCACTGTGGCACTGACACCGTCCGGTAAGGGAAAATCGATGGGATGGGAGTAGCCCAGGCTGAAAACGATGCTTTTACCCTTTAATTCAGCACGATACCCAATGCCGTGAATCTCCAGAACGCGTTCAAAACCTTTACTGACGCCTACGACCATATTATTTAACAGGCTGCGCATCATCCCCTGCACCGCCACTGTTTTGCGGTTTCGGTCATTGAGTATGACGTTGATCACGTTGTCTTCGATGTTGACATCGACATCCGGATGAATCTCTTGGGTCAATGTCCCGTTTTTACCTTGTACGGTAACCACTCTATCTTTGTAAGTGACTTTGATCTTATCCGGTATTGGTATTGGTTTTTTCCCTACTCGCGACATCTTAATTTACCTTTAAAATATGTTACAGATAATTTCTCCTCCGACGTGCTCTTTACGCGCTTGTCGGTCCGTAATGACACCCTTGGATGTGGAAAGAACGGCGGTACCCAAACCGTTATATACCGGTCTAACCTCATCGGCACCAACATATAACCTGCGGGATGGCTTGCTCACCCGATTCAGTTCCTGAATCACATGAGACTGATCATCCGCGTATTTCAGGTATACCCGTAAAATCCCCTGCTTGCCGTCTTTGATGAATTTGTAGTTGCGAATGTACCCTTCTTCTTTCATCACTCTGGCCAGCTCAATTTTCATTTTTGAGCCGGGGATGTCGACACTATTGAATTTCGCTTTGCCGGCGTTGCGAACGCGCGTCAGCATGTCGGCAATGGGATCGGTTAACGCCATCGTTATCTCCGTCTTAAATCAGAATTCAAATCTTCGTCCGTTGTTTATACGCAGCAGGCACATGATGTGACTACCAGCTGGACTTAATTACACCAGGTAATTTCCCCTCGGATGCCATGTTTCGAAAACAAATTCGGCAGATGCCAAACTTTCTGATAAAAGCGCGCGGCCGGCCGCACAGGGGGCATCGGTTATATGCCCGCACGCTAAATTTTGGTTTTCGTTGCGCTTTTACGCGTAATGCTGTTTTAGCCAAATTGACCTCCTAATTCTCCCAGCTATTTTCGAAAAGGCATCCCCATCAGCCGAAGTAATTCACGCCCCTCTTCATCATTCCGGGCGGAAGTAACGATGCTGATGTTCATTCCTTTAATTTTGTCAATTCTGTCGTAATCGATTTCAGGGAATATGATATGCTCTTTTATTCCCAATGAGTAATTACCGGCCCCGTCAAAAGCTTTTGCAGAAATACCGCGAAAGTCACGCACACGGGGAAGCGCAATATTCACCAGCTTGTTATAAAAATCATACATGCGTTTACGCCGCAGTGTGACCATGCACCCGATAGGCATTCCAGCCCTCAGCTTAAAGGCCGCAATAGACTTTCTGGCACGCGTGATGACCGGGCGTTGGCCGGCGATAGCCATCAATTCATCTACTGCGCCATCCAGGATCTTTATGTTTTGGATAGCTTCTCCCAACCCCATGTTCAAAACGATTTTTTCCAATCTCGGAATTTGGTGCACATTCGAGTAATTGAATTTTTCTTTGAGCTTGGGGACAACCTGCTCGTTATAATAGTCTTTAAGCTGGGACATTCCACTCCTCCGCAAAGCCACTACCCTTGACACCGGGCTTTAGGCATCAATTTGCTCGTTACATTTTCGGCACACACGAACTTTCCTGCCGTCGTCAAGGCGTTGCATTTTTATGCGGGCCGGCTTCACACATTTGTTGCACAACAACATCACATTGGAAAGGTGTATCGGTGCTTCGCTCTCGATAATGCCACCTTGTCGGTTTTGGGCCGAGGGGCGGCTATGACGTTTGACGATATTGGCATTTTCAACCAAAATGCGCTCTTTCTTGCGGTCAACTTTCAGTACTTTACCGACCTTTCCATTGTCTTTGCCGGCAATGATTTTGACCTTGTCGTCTTTTTTAATATGACATTTAGACCTTAGCATGATGCGTTACTCCACCTTAATTAAATAACCTCAGGGGCTAACGAGACAATCTTCATAAATCGTTTGGCGCGCAGTTCGCGGGCGATGGGTCCAAATATTCGTGTTCCCAACGGTTCACGTTGATTGTTGATTAATACAGCTGAATTGTCATCAAACCTTATGTAGGAACCATCCGGGCGACGAACCTCCTTTGCCGTACGTACGACAACCGCTTTGAGCACATCCCCTTTTTTTACTTTCGCATTGGGAATGGCATCCTTTACCGAAACAACGATAATATCGCCGAGGCTTGCGTAGCGGCGTCTGGACCCGCCCAATACTTTGATACAATAGAGCACCCGCGCCCCGGAGTTGTCGGCTACCGTTAATTTGGTTTCGCTCTGAATCATTTTTTCTTCCCTTTATCCTTAAACGGCTTTCTCAATAATCCGGACCACGCGCCACCTTTTGGTTTTGCTCAAAGGGCGGGATTCGCTAATCTCGACTCGGTCACCGATCTGGCAGGCATTGTCTTTGTCATGCGCCATAAATTTATTTCTACGACGAATGTACTTCTTATATAATGGATGTTTAACCAGCCGTTCCACCTGCACCACTACGGTCTTGTCCATTTTATTGCTGACGATGATGCCGTTTACCTGTCTTTTCATTCCACGTGTTTTCATATGCGCCCTTAATTATCGTTCTCTTTGGTATGATGCGCAGCTTCCTTGATAATGGTATAAATCCTGGCAATATCTTTCTGTGTTTCTTTGATCTTGCTTGGATTTTCCAGCTGGCCGACCTCATGTTGAAAACGCAAGTTGAAAAGCTCGTGTTTCAAATCCACAAGCTTTTGTTGCACCTCTTCGCTGCTGAGCGCTCTGATCTCGCTGGCTTTCATAGCAGATCGCTCCTCTCGATAAATCTGGTTTTGACGGGCAGTTTGTGCATTGCCAATCGTAGCGCCTCTTGTGCCATTTCTTTAGAAACACCGGACATTTCGTATAAAATACGGCCCGGCTTGATCACTGCCTGCCATCCTTCGGGCGCACCTTTACCTTTGCCCATACGAACTTCAGCAGGTTTTTTGGTAAAAGGTTTGTCCGGAAAAATGCGAATCCAAATCTTTCCGCCCCTCTTTACGTGACGGGTCATGGCGATACGGGCGGCTTCAATTTGTTTGTTCGTAATATACCCGCAGTCAACGGCTTGTAGACCAAATTCTCCAAAGTTGAGAGTGCAGCCGCGGTAGGCCTTTCCTCTCATCTTGCCTTTTTGCACCTTGCGGTGCTTTACTTTCTTAGGACTCAGCATAACAGTTTATCTCCTGATGAAACGCGCTTGCCGCCGTGTCTGGTTACGGTGCAACGACTCGATTTAGCCCTTCGCGTTATCGTCTTGCCGGCTGTTCCGCTCGATTAGCTTTCCAGCCCAGACTGATCTTGCTTAAGAATTTCACCCTTAAATATGTAAACCTTAACACCGATGACACCGTAGGTGGTGCGTGCTTCGGTAAACCCGTAATCGATATCCGCACGGAGTGTGTGCAACGGCACGCGTCCCTCCCGGTACCACTCGGATCGGGCCATTTCAGCACCGCCCAGACGCCCGGCACACATGATCTTAATACCCAAAGCGCCGAATCGAATGGCGGAAGTGACGCCGCGCTTCATCGCGCGTCTGAAAGCCACGCGGCGCTCGATCTGCATGGCCACATTTTCAGCGACCAATTGCGCATCGATTTCAGGCTTGCGAACTTCCTGGATATCGATCATCACTTCTTGAGAGACTTTCTTTTCTATCTCATTTTTTAGTCGTTCGATCTCAGAACCCTTTTTTCCGATAACAATGCCCGGCCGTGCGGTGTGGATACGAAGCCGAATGCGCTTGGCGGAGCGTTCAATCTCGATTTTCGAGATCCCGGCATGATATAATTTCTTCTTGATAAACCGGCGCAAATTGTAGTCTACGCGGATATATTCAGCGTATTTTTTATCTGCATACCACCGGGAATCCCAGGTCTTAACGATACCAAGCCTCATTCCGATTGGGTTGACTTTCTGGCCCAAGCTGTTACCTCCTTGCTACACCGCTGCTTCGGTCAAAACGACCGTTACATGGCTGGTGCGTTTCAAAATTCGAGTACCGCGACCGCGTGCTCTGGCCCTGAAGCGTTTCAGTGTCGGGCCACAATCAACCAAAAGGTTACCTACCACCAGGGCATCAATATCAATATCCGGCTGCTGATCTGCGTTGGCAACTGCGCTGCGAAGAACTTTTTCAACAATACCGGCGGCCTTTTGGGGCATAAACCGCAGCATGTCCATTGCTTTATCTACTGGTTTGCCTTTGATGGCGTCCGCCAGCATTCTAACTTTCTGCGGCGAAATACGCACATACCGGGCGACTGCTTTAACCTCCATTATTGCCACTCCTTAAACCGTTGCCTATTTGCGTTTCGATTTTCTATCAGCGGCGTGGCCGTAATACGTCCGTGTGGGAGAAAATTCACCCAACTTGTGGCCCACCATGTTTTCAGTCACAAAAACAGGAATAAATTTCCGGCCGTTATGGACAGCCAGGGTTAGTCCGACCATTTCAGGAATGATCGTTGAGCGCCGTGACCATGTCTTGATGACCTGGTTGCTTCTGGATTCCTGAGCTATGGAAACTCTTCTCAATAGTTTATCTTCAATGTACGGACCCTTTTTTAATGACCGTGGCATAACTTCTCCTGTCTAAGCTGCGCTCGATGCGCTTATCCTGCTTTGCTTTGCCTGACGATGACCTACCGTTGCGAATTATTTTCTACGCTTGACGATGTATCGATCCGTCTGTTTGTTATTGCGCGTCCGATAACCCTTGGTCGGCATGCCCCAGGGTGAACAGGGATGACGCCCACCGGATGATCGGCCCTCACCGCCTCCCATGGGATGGTCGACGGGGTTCATGGCCACGCCTCTGACTTTGGGCCGGCGCCCTTTCCAACGCGCGCGTCCGGCCTTGCCCATGTTTAAATTCTCGTGCATCACGTTGCCCAGCTGTCCGATGGTGGCCTTACAGCGCAGCAACACCATGCGAACTTCACCGGAGGGCAGTTTGACCAATGCATAACGATCTTCTTTGGCCATCAGTTGAGCGTAAGTCCCGGCGCTGCGTACGATTTGTCCGCCCTTGCCCAGTTTCAATTCAATATTATGAATTTGCGTTCCCAGCGGGATGTTGGCCAGGGGAAGCGCATTTCCAGGCTTGATGTCCGCATCCGGCCCGGACATGACCTCATCGCCGACCTTCAAATTGACCGGCGCCAGAATGTAGCGTTTTTCACCATCGGCATAGTGCAACAAAGCGATGCGGGCACTGCGGTTGGGATCGTATTCGATAGCGGCCACTTTAGCAGGAACGCCGTCCTTGTTGCGCTTGAAATCGATGATGCGATAGTAACGTTTGTGTCCGCCGCCCCTGCGCCTCGACGTGATCCGTCCGTTGTTGTTGCGCCCACCGCTCTTTTTAAGGATCTGGACCAGATTTCTCTCAGGTGACTTCTTGGTCACCTCCTCAAAGGTGGCATAGGTCTGAAAACGGCGACCGGGAGATGTTGGTTTTACTCTTTTGACTGCCATTATTGGTAACTCCTAAATCTATCTTAAACCTGTCTAAAATTTAGGCTCCTTCAAAAAATTCAATGCGTTCACCGGGCATCAGGGTCACAATTGCCTTCTTCCAGTTACGGCGCTTTCCGGTAATACGTCCGCGACGTTTGACTTTGCCGGTTACATTCATGGTACGGGTATCCGCAACTTTAACGTTGAAAATCTGCTCAACCGCTCTTTTCACTTCAATGCGGTTGGCCCGCGGATCCACCTCAAATGTCACCTGGTTGGCTTCATCCTTTTGAATATTGGTCTTCTCTGTGATGACCGGCCGGCGAATAATATCATAGTCGATCATGAGAGCAGTCTCCCTTCTATTCCTTTTACGGCTTCCTCAATCAGGATTAATTTGTCATACTTGAGGATGTCATAAACGTTGAGCCCTTCAAAGCGAATGACTTTCACACCGGGAACGTTGCGCGAAGAAAGCGCCAGCTTTTCATCCGGTTTGGTGGTCACGATCAGTGCTTTGGGCGCTTCGAGGGTTTGGACAGCCGCGAGAAAATCTCTGGTCTTGATTTCAGACAGCTCGAATTGATCCACCACCAACAATTCCTCGTCTTGCAGCTTGCTGGTTAAAGCCATCTTAAGCGCCAGCTTACGAACCTTTTTGGGCACTTTCTGCTCGTAAGATCTGGGGTGGGGGCCAAATACAACCCCACCGCCGCGCAGCAAAGGTGACTTGATGTTACCTTTTCTGGCCCGGCCCGTTCCCTTTTGACGGTAGAGTTTACGCTGGCTGCCGGTGATGTCGGAACGATTCTTGACACAAGCCGTCCCGGAACGCCGAGCGGCCAGTTGCGCCTTTACAACCTGGTGCAGCACGGGCGACTTTACCGGTACATTGAAAATTTCATCCGGCAATTCGGTTTGGGAAACCTTATCGCCTTTCATATTTAAAACATCTACAGTTGCCATAATTTTCCTCGCACAGGGCTCTTCGCATTCTTATTGCTCGACGACCCGAGCCCTTCCAGCCGTTGCCAACAGATCAGTTCGCCGACACGAATTTCAGTTTATTCAAAGTGACCAAAGCTTGACGGTGACCCGGTATCGGTCCTTTGAGCAAAATCAGATTTTCCTCAGGCCGAATATCGACGATCTCCAGGTTGCGCGCCGTCTTGCGCTCAACGCCGAAATGTCCCGGCAGTTTTTTGCCTTTGATGACTTTTGACGGCCAGGCACTGCAACCGATGGAACCGGGAACGCGATGGCATTTGCTGCCGTGGGTTTTGCGTCCGCCGCCAAAACCATGGCGTTTCATGACACCGGAAAAACCCCGGCCCTTGGTGGTGCCGATCACATCGACCCGCTCGCCGACTTCAAAGAGATCCAGGCCGATGGTCTGGCCCAGCTCATATGCTTCGGGATCATCAACGCCGACTTCTTTCAAAAAAGCGAAATTTTGCCCACCGCTCTTTTGAAAATGGCCATTCAGCGGCTTGGTGGTCCGTGATGCTTTTTTCTCACCAAATCCCAGTTGAAGTGCGTTGTATCCGTCACGCTCCTTCGTTTTAATCTGGGTCACCACACACGGTCCAACCTGAACCACCGTTACCGGGAGGTAACGCCCATCCGGGGTAAACACGCTGGTCATGCCCAGCTTCTTTCCGATCAGTCCTTTGCTACTCATGGCTCATCATTTCCTAGGCTACAGTTTGATCTCAACATCGACACCGGGCGACAAATCCAATTTCATCAATGCATCCACGGTTTGCTGGGTAGGTTCCAGAATGTCCAGCAACCTTTTGTGGGTCCGCATTTCAAACTGCTCACGGGACTTTTTGTCGACATGGGGTGAACGTAGCACGCAAATTTTATTAATTTTGGTCGGCAACGGAATGGGGCCTACCACTTTGGCACCAGTCTTACGGGCGGTGTCCAGAATGTCCGTTGCGGACTGGTCCAATAGTTTGTGATCGTAAGCCTTAAGCCGGATCCGAATTTTGGCGTTCATTATCATGGGGTATTCTCTCTTACTCGATGATCTCGCTGACCACGCCAGCGCCGACGGTGCGTCCGCCCTCGCGGATCGCAAAACGCAGCTCTTTTTCCATGGCGATCGGGGTGATCAACTCACCGGTGATGGCCACATTGTCACCGGGCATCACCATCTCCACCCCCTCGGGCAGATTCAAGATGCCGGTCACATCCGTGGTACGGAAATAGAACTGCGGACGATATCCACTGAAAAACGGGGTGTGACGCCCGCCCTCTTCTTTGC
>JASFER010000023.1:0-37271 GCA_050124755.1 Desulfobacteraceae bacterium | reverse complement strand
GACCCGCATTTGAACGGGCAACGACCATAAGTGAAATACATGGATGACGTTAAAATAAAAAAGGGCTATCGCTTCCGCATGGCCGGTGCTCCATCCATGGAGCTTGCAAGCCTCGCAGATCCCCTGCAGGTAGCCTTTTTACCCGAAAAGATACCCTACATCAAACCCAGGCTCAAGGTCGCCGAAGGAGACGTCGTCCAAATCGGATCCCTTCTTTTTGAAGACAAAAGAAACCCCGAATTTCAATTTTTATCACCCGCCGGCGGTGTGGTCCGCCGGATCCAATTCGGGCCCCGGCGCGTGGTTGAAGCCATCGTCATTGACCGGGACCGGAACCGTGAGAAGCGCCTCCAATTTCCGTCCATTTCAGCCAAGGATCTGGAATCCATGGATAGAAGCCAATTGGTGGACCATATTCTAAAGGGCGGGCTTTGGTGGACGTTTCGGCAGCTGCCTTTTCGGAACCTGCCCGATCCTGAGGCGATCCCCCCTGCCATCATCGTGGGATTGTCGGCCAAAGAGCCCTTTCAGCCGTCTCCCAAGGTTTATCTTCGGGATCGTTTCGATCTCATGACGTTTGGTTTGAAGGTGTTGAAAACACTTTCCCAAGACCGGGTAATGGTGTTTTCCAATGGCGACACACCACCGCCGGAAGAATACCATTCCATTACAACCCATCGGGTGTGGGGCAACTATCCCTCAGATGATGCGGGCGCCTTTCTTTACTATATCAAATCATCGGCAGAGCAGAATCGTGCCTGGTACATCTCCGGCCAGGATTTGATTCTTTTGGCCCAGCTGTTGGCCCAGGGGCAGTATCCTGTGGACCGCATTGTTTCGGTTGCCGGCAGCAGTGCGCCCAAACCCCGGCATTTCAGAACCCGACTGGGCGTGCCATTGGCTCACCTTGTGGACAATCAGGAACTGGATGACGATGTTCGATTTGTGGTGGGGGGGCTTTTCAAGGGCTTTGCCAGTGATCGCCGGGGATTCATGGGCCACTGTGAGACTGCGCTGAATCTGGTTCCAAAGGGCAGCGAGGCGGAATTTTTAGCGCTTTTTAATCCCGGCTTAGAAAAGCCGACTTATTCCCGAACTTTTCTATCAAGACTTAATCCCTCTCCCCTGGTGTACAACTGCAACTTGCACGGCGGTGAAAGGGCCTGTATTGCCTGCATGTACTGTACGGATGTTTGCCCGGTGGATATGATGCCCCACATGACTTACAAAGCCATTTTGGCCGACGAGGTAGAGGAGTTCCTGGAGCACGGTTTGCTTGATTGTGTGGAGTGTGGATTGTGCACATACGTCTGCCCATCCAAGATTGAGTTGACCAGGACCTTTATCGATGCCAAGGCCGCCTATGCCAAGGAACAGGGGGGATAAGTTGGTTCATGGTTCATGGTTTGTGGTTCATGGTTCATAGTTCATGGTTCATGGTTTGTGGTTCATGGTTCATAGTTCATGATTTGTGGTTTGTGGTTCGTGGTTTGTGAGTTATGGTTGGTCAGTAATTGTCGGTGAAGGGAACGCGGGGCGGGGATAAACTCCATAAGCGCTTAATTAAGAATAATAAGACAATCTTATCGTAAGATCGCAATGAAACTGATTCGTTCCTTTTTTGATACACAGCGCAAACGCTTTGAACCGGGGGGGGCGTTTGCCAGCTGGTACGCCTTTTACGAGGCCATGGAGCATGTCTTTTTCGGCACACGCGAAGTGACCCGGACAGCGCCCCAGCCGCGTGACAGCCTGAGTGTGCAGCGTTATATGATGCTGGTCATCATCACCGTGCTGCCGTGCCTTTTTTTCGGTATGTACAACGTCGGTTTGCAGGCATTTCAAGCCGCCGGACGCCCGTTGAGCACCTGGCCGATGTTTTGGTTCGGCGTTCAAAAAGTGATGCCCCTGGTCATCATTTCCTATTTGTTCGGCTTTGGATGGGAGATCCTGTTTGCGGCGGTACGCAAACACCCTGTCAGCGAGGGGGTTTTCGTTACCGCCATATTATTCCCGCTGACGTTGCCGCCCACGACGCCCTGGTGGCAGGCCGCATTGGGCATCTCTTTTGGCGTGGTGATCGGAAAGGAAGTCTTCGGCGGCACCGGTCGCAATTTTCTCAATCCGGCTTTGACCGGTCGCGCTTTTCTCTATTTTGCCTATCCCGTCCAGATGTCGGGCGATGCGGTGTGGACGGCGGTGGCCCAAAAGAGCGGTGAAGCGGTCGATGCCGTCACAGCGGCGACACCGCTGGTAGTGGCCGGTACGACCGCCCCATCCGGGATCGTGGAACAAACTTTAAAAAAAGCCGGTTATGATCTGCCCACCTTGTTTTTCGGTTTCTACCCGGACAGCATTGGCGCTTCCTCGACCTTCCTGTGCTTAATCGGCGCCCTTGTGCTGATCCTGTTAGGGGTGGCCAGCTACCGAATTATTTTGGGTGATATTATCGGCATGGTGTCGATGGGGTATTTCCTTAATCTCTTTGCGGGCGAGGGCGCTATGCCCTATCTCAGCATGAATCCGTGGTATCATCTGCTCATGGGCGGGACAGCCTTTGGTATGGTGTTCATGTCTACCGACCCGGTGTCTGCGCCCCATACCCATGCCGCGCGTTGGATCTATGGAATATGCATCGGCGCCTTGACCGTGATCATTCGTGTTTTCAATCCGGCTTTTCCCGAAGGCATCATGCTGGCCATCTTGTTTATGAACGTCTTCGCGTCGTTGATTGACCATGGGGTTGTCCGTGTCAAAGTGGCCAAGAGGGTCCCCAATGTCTAGCTCCGGGAAATCCATTGGTTTTGCAGCCATCTTATGCGTGGCTTGCAGTGTGCTTCTGACAGCGGCCAGCACAGGCTTGAAATCGTTTCAGCAGCGCAATATGGCGGTGGACCGGCAGAAGAATATCCTCATGGCCGTCGGTTTGGTACATGAGAGGCAACGCACCACCCAGAGCGAAATTCAATCGCTCTACGCCAAATCCGTTCAAAGTCTTTGGGTGGATCGACAGGGACATATCAAGTCCTCGGATCAAGCCCCGGGAAACCTCCTGCCACTGTATGTCTACGTTCAGCAGGATCGCATTCAAGCCTATGTGGTTCCCGTCAACACAAGAGGTTTGTGGGGCCAAATTCATGGCTATCTGGCTCTTGAAAACGACGGCGCCACCATTCGTGGATTTACGGTCTATAAACATTCGGAGACCCCGGGGTTGGGCGGAGAGATTGAAAGCCGCTGGTTCCGTAAAAATTTCGAAGATAAAAAAATCGTTGATTCCAAAGGAAAATTTGTTTCCATCGGCGTGGCCAAAGGCGCCGTTAAAGACGTGGTGCCCGAACCCTTGCAGCCCAACTATGTGGACGGCATCAGCGGCGCCACCATGACCGGACGGTTCCTGAGCTCCGGCCTGAAAACAATTTTACGGGACTATGAGCCCATGGCCATTGAGTTCCGGCATAAAAACCCCCGGTATTTGAGGGTGAATTAAAAAAAAAGATGGTTTTAAGTTTTAGGTTTTAAGTTTTAGGTTGTGGTATTCTGCCAATTTTATGGAAAAATAAATTGGTTAGAAACAAGCGCACTATCACAAATCGTTGTAATTCCTTTAACCATGAACCATGAACCAAGAACCATGAACGAAGAACCTTGAACTATGAACCAAGAACCGTAAAATCAAGTGCCTTTAATTAACAATTTCTCAATAGTGAAGCTAAGAATCTATGCGCGGGATCTTAAAATCCAATACTTATAAAGCCATTTCCCAGGCGCTATGGCAATCCAATCCCATCTCCAAGCAGATTCTGGGGATCTGCAGCGCATTGGCGGTTACGGTTCAATTGAAAACCGCTTTGGTGATGAGTCTGGCCCTGACCTTTGTGGTGGCTTTTTCCAACCTGACCATTTCGCTGCTGCGCCGGCAGATTCCCCGCAACATTCGCATCATCGTGGAAGTCGCCGTGATCGCCACGCTGGTGATCATCGCCGATGAGTTCCTCAGGGCCTTTATGTACGATATCAGCAAACAGCTCTCCGTCTTTGTCGGGCTGATCATCACCAATTGTATTGTCATGGGACGGGCGGAAACCTTTGCCATGGGCAACCCGCCGGGTCGCAGCTTCGTGGACGGACTGGCCAACGGTATCGGCTACGGTTCCATCCTGTGCGGTGTCGCCTTTTTCCGAGAGCTTTTAGGGGCCGGTAAACTGTTTGGTTTTCAGATCGTCCCCCAGGGCTTCTATGAAGCCGGATATCAAAACATGGGGCTCATGCTGCTGGCGCCGGGGGCATTTATTATGATCGGCCTTTTCGTATGGCTGGAACACGCCTTGTTGAAGGATAAATAGAGGGATAAGCAAATGGAGAACCTCGTCAGCCTGTTCGTCAATTCGGTTTTCGTAGGCAACATCCTGCTGGCGTACTTTTTGGGCATGTGCTCCTACCTTTCGGTTTCCAAGAACCTGCAGACCTCTGTTGGATTGGGGTTGGCGGTAACATTTGTATTGGCCATCACCACACCGGCCAACTGGCTGGTATACCATTATCTGCTGGCGCCGGGTGCACTGGCCTGGGCCGGCCTGCCCCAAATCGACCTGAGCTATTTAAAACTCGTGCTTTTTATCTCCGTCATTGCCGGAATGGTCCAGGTGGTGGAGATGGTCATCGATCGCTATTCACAAGGTCTGTACAACGCTTTGGGTGTGTTTCTGCCGCTGATCACCGTCAACTGCGCCATTCTGGGAGCGTCCCTGTTCATGGTGGAGCGGCGGTATACATTTGGAGAGAGCGTGGTGTACGGTGTCGGTTCCGGTATGGGATGGCTGCTGGCCATTGTTTCCATGGCCACCATCATGCAAAAACTTCGCTATGCCGATGTACCCAAAGGGTTGGAGGGTTTCGGCATCCGCATGATCGTCACCGGATTGATGGCCATGGCGTTTATGCTTTTTTCGGGAATAACGTTATAATAAAAGATGGTTTTAAGTTTTAGGTTTTAGGTTTTAAGTTATCGGGATACTGTCGATTTTAATAAAGCGGTTATCTTGATGCTGGATGTAAAGCGAACATTATGATCTTTACAATCGGCAGAATACCTTCACCTAAAACCTAAAACTTAAAACCTAAAACTATTGTTTATTATGGTCCCAACAATCTATTTCATAAGCCTGGCTGTGTTCTCAGGCGTTATTCTATTGCTCGTCGGCATCTTGTTGCTGGTGGAGAGCCGGTTGACCGTTAAAGGCGACTGCGCCATTCTCATCAACGAGAATGAGGACAAAAGCATTCAAACCGCCGCCGGCAAGACCCTGTTAAGTGCGCTGGTGGAGAAGCAGATATATCTTCCCAGTGCCTGTGGCGGCAAAGGCACCTGCGGCACCTGTAAATGTCGCGTGACGGCCGGCGGCGGAGATATACTGCCCACCGAGCTATCCCTGGTCAGCCGCAAGGAACGTAAGGCGCAGCTGCGGTTGGCCTGTCAGGTCAAAGTCAAGCAGGACATGCAGATTCAAATTCCGGATGAGATCTTTAATATCAAGAAGTATGAAACCACGGTGGTATCCAACGACAATGTGGCCACCTTCATCAAAGAGCTGGTGCTCAAGCTTGATCCGGGAGACCATCTGGACTTTAAAGCCGGGGCTTATATTCAGATTGATATTCCCGAGTACGAGGCTGAATTTAAGGATTTCAGCGTGGGTGAGAAATACAAAGCCGCCTGGAAGCAGTTCAGCCTGCTGACCCTCAAATCCCGCTCCGATGAAAAGATCAACAGGGCTTATTCATTGGCCAACCCGCCGGAGGAGCCCGGCTTGCTCAAATTCACCATTCGTATCGCCACTCCCCCCCCCGGCGTGAAGGACGCGCCGCCGGGAGTGGGCTCCTCATACGTTTTCAATCTCAAACCGGGGGAGCGTGTTACGGTCAGCGGCCCTTATGGCGACTTTTTTGCGAAACCAACCGTGCGAGAGATGTGTTTCATCGGCGGCGGTGCGGGAATGGCCCCTCTGCGCAGCCATATTCGCCACCAATTGCTGGGACTGAACACTTCCCGGCGAATCACCTTCTGGTATGGCGCGCGTTCGCGCAGTGAGATGTTCTATCATGAAGAGTTTCAATCCCTGGACAATGCATTCGATAATTTCAGCTATTATGTCTCGTTGTCCGATCCCCAGCCGGAAGACCATTGGGACGGCCACACGGGATACATCCATCAACTGGCCAATGATATCTACCTGTCATCACATGAAGATCCCACCGAAATAGAATATTATTTATGCGGTCCTCCGCCCATGGTTGCGGCCGTGGAAAAGATGTTGTACGATCTGGGGGTTGAGCCTGAAATGATCGCATACGACAAGTTCGGCTAGAACCCCCCCAAGATACCTTCATTTGGATTGAATCGACTTTTCCCATTGATATTGTCCCGCTTCAACCGGTTGAGTGAACTCCTCCCAGTACTGTCTTGGGCCATGATCACGTGAGACACCCTTGTCTCAAGGACATGTTTATGCAAGACGCGACGCCATGCTGGGTGGCTTTTAACTGATTGTTATTATAAATAAATCAAATTGAGTTGATTAGACGGTACAATGGCATGCTTGTTGATATGAGTATCAGCACAGCCATTGTCAAATCGGCATGTTGCCAACCATATAGATACAAACCAGAGAAAGGGGGATTTATGAAGATCAGTGTTGAAAAAAATGTCGTGGAATTTGTTCCGGAGAGCGATCAAGAAACCACCCAGTTGGAAACCTTGTGGAACACCATCGTGGACTGTGTCAAATTTAACAAAAAACTGGTGCCCATCGGAGAGTACGTGCCCCAGAAATCCAATACCGCGCGCTTTACCATAGAGGGGCAATAACTTTAATCTCATAACATCAAAGATGGAGGAGATGAAAAAATGCACAAACTATTGGTGGCCTATATCAGCCGGACCGGCATGACGGAGAAGATGGCCAATTATATTGCTGAAGGCATCCGCATGACCGGCAAGGAGGCCGTCGTCAAAAAAACGACTGAGATTGAAAAAGATACGGATATGCAAGGCTTTGACGGCTATATTCTGGGATGCCCCACCTATCATCGCGATATGACCAGCGGGATGAAGAACTTTCTCTTTCTGGCCCAAAAAGCCAACCTGGTTGGAAAGATGGGGGGGGCTTTCTGCTCCTATACCCATAGCGGCGAGTCGGGCCCCATGATTTTCGATACCATGCTGTATGTTTTCAAGATGGATATGGTTGATCTGGGTGCCCTGAGCCTGAAGGAGCACACCATCGATACCCAGGAAGGGATCAAGGCTTGCCAGGAGTACGGCAAGGCGGTTGCGGCCAAACTGGGTGACTGAAACGTCAAAAATGGATATCAAGGAAGCGGTATCATAGCGGGCACCGCATGCAGGATAGGAAAGGCAGGGGGCACGCCCCCTGCCTTTCTCATGGCTTCAACCGGGACCGCTAAATCCTGTAATATGATCGGCGTTTGGCATATTGGCGTTCTTAACCTTGAACCATAAACCAAGAACCATGAACCAAATTTCTAAAATCCCATTTTTTCAGGCGGTCGACGCTCGGGAACATATTCATGGGGCATGGTCTCATCGTTCCACGCTTTTGAGACATAAAGACTGCAATAGCAGCTTCCGAACGCCTGGACATCCGGCTCCCTGTAATCACAGGGGCAAATGATATCTTTGTCGGCCTCGCGATCTCCGGATGCCAGGCGGCAGGGGCACGCCATATAGCCGTAACGCGTTTTATTGGTCAGTAAGGCCTCCAACAATTCAAAAACACGGGATTTGTCTTTATTGAAAAAGTATCCTTTTTTTTCCTGGACCTTTTTCAGGGTTTCGTAAAGTTGAGCGGCATCCATTATAATCCCAGCGCCTCCTTGATTTCATCTTCCTTATAACCCACGATCACCTTGTCACCGATGATGACGGTGGGGAAAGAGCATTTTGGATTGAGTTTTTTAACGTCTTCCAAAATGGCCTTGCGTTCGTCACCCTCCAATAGATCCACATCCACAAATTCGTACTGGACAGCACATTCGGAAAGCAGCTTTTTGGTGGATTTACAATGGCTGCAAGTGCTCAACGAGTATATTTTCGCAGACTTATCCGTCATATTGGACATCCTTTCGCAACGGGTTAAGCGAAAAATGGGAGATTGCGTATGTTATGGTTATGCAGTGCATATGCCCTATTTAATTAATACAGCTCAGCTGAGAATGCAAACCGGAGATGCATCAGATTTTTTCATTTTTTTGAATTCCTTTCTTGACATGAACGGTGCTTGTTTGTAAAGCTTAATAGTAATCATTACTATTATAAATTTATAAACATTCACACGTTATAGAAACGCAGGGTATTAAAGGCCGTCCAAATTTTTTCCAGGAAGGGAGAAACCATGGCAATCAAGAAAGATTTAAACCAAAAAAAAGAGATCCCCGTTGCGGATCTCACCGATTGTGAGTCCACCCAAAAAATGCTGATAAAGGCCCGCAAGGATGGAGTGGACAACGCTTTTGAGCGTGCTCAAAAAATGAAGGCCTGTCCCATCGGTGCCGATTCAGCGTGCTGCAAACACTGCTTCATGGGACCTTGTCGGCTCAACGCCAAAGATCCATACGGCAAAGTCGGTGTCTGCGGGGCCACCATCGATACCATCATGTCGCGCAACTTTGCCCGTAATGTGGCGGCCGGAGGCGCGGCCCACACAGACCATGGCATGGCCATGCTCGAACTTTTCCGCGAGGTGGTCAACGGTCACATCCACGATTATGAAATCAAGGATGTTCACAAACTCGAGAGCGTGGCCCAATCTGTCGGCATTGAAACCGAGGGCCGTGCATTAAAAGAGATTGCCGTCGACCTCTACAAAGAGCTGGAAAAGACTTACACCCAGGTGGAAGGGGAGATTCCCTTTGCCAAACGTGTTCCTGAGAAAACGCTGGAGGTGTGGCGCAAATACGGTCTGGTGCCCCGGGGCGCCATGCGTGAAATCATGGAGTTGATGCATCGCACGCACATGGGGGTAGACCAGGATTATGAGAACATCACGCGCCAATGCAGCCGCACCGCCCTGGCTGATGGATGGGGCGGGTCCATGGTGGCCACCGAGATTTCCGACATTCTTTTCGGCACGCCTTCACCGGTCGCCATTGAAGTGAATATGGGCGTGCTCAAGGAAGACCAGGTCAACATCATCGTCCATGGCCACGAACCCAATCTTTTCGAATCCATGATCGCATCGGTGAATGAGCCCACGTTGGTAGAAGCGGCCAAAGCAGCCGGCGCCAAAGGCATCAACCTCTGCGGCATGTGCTGTTCCGGGGCCGAAGTGTTGGTGCGCCACGCCATACCCCATGCCGGCAACTTCATGTCCACCGAAGCGATATTGGTAACCGGCGCCGTGGATACCATGTGCGTCGACGTCCAGTGCATCAAGCAGGGCCTGGTCAAGGTGGCCGAATGCTACGGCACGCCGCTGGTGACCACCAACCCGCGGTGTAAGATAGAAGGGGCCACGCACATCGATTTTGAAGAGCACAATCCCAAAGCGTGCACCGATGATGTGGTCATCAAAGCCATCAGCCGGTTCAAAAACAGAAAAGCCAAGATCGAGATCCCCAAAAATGTGAATATCGGTGTCCACGGTTTTTCCCACGAGTATATCAACTATATGCTCGGCGGCAGCTTCCGCGCCTCCTACACCCCCCTCAACGACAACATCATCAATGGCCGCATCCGCGGAGTGGCCGGTGTAGTGGGCTGTACCAACCCGCGCATGAAACAAGATTACGTCCACGTGGAATTGGTCAAAGAACTGATCAAGAACGACGTGCTGGTGGTTCAAACCGGTTGTTCCCAGATTGCTCTGGCCAAAGCCGGGCTGACCACGCCCGAATCAGCATGCCTGGCCGGACCCGGACTCAGAGAGGTTTGTGAAACCGTCGGTATGCCGCCGGTGTTGGGCATCGGATCGTGCGTCGACAACAGCCGCATTTTGATCGCCTGTGCTGAAATGGTCAAGACAGGCGGGCTGGGCGACAGCATCGCCGATCTGCCGGTGGCCGGCTGCGCTCCCGAGTATATGAGTGAAAAGGCCATCTGCATCGGGCATTATTTTGTGGCCTCAGGCGTCTACACCGTCTTCGGCGTCACGTTCCCCATCGTCAAGAATACCAAGTTCTACGACCACCTGTTCGACAAATTGGAGAGCGAGCAGGGTGTGGGCAAATGGGGATTTGCCACCGACCCCCATGAAATCGCCCGGTTGATGATCGCCCACATTGACAAGAAACGCAAGGCATTGGGTATCGACAAAGCCTGTGATCGTGTGCTTATGGATATGGCCGACCGCCGTGAAATTGCCTAGCAGTCCGGCAATAAAACGATGAGTACTCCTCCAACCGAAAGGGCCCCTGTATTGGGGGCCCTTTTTTGGGTACCCGGTTATCCGTAAAGCCCAAGTTGGTTGAAAAAGCCGTTCTGCGGGCGGGGATAAACCCCATAAGCGCTCAAATAAGGATATCGAGCAGATTTTTTAGGTTTATCAAATACCACCTTCTGAATCGGTCGGGACAGAGCCCGACCCTACCCGGGAACCCCCAAAGCGCCAGGGACCGCAGTGATTAGCGTAGGGCCGGCCTCTGTGCCGGCCTGGGATAAAATCCCATACCCCGCATAGAGATTGGTTTATTTTGCTTAATTATGCACTTATGGGGATAAACCCCGCCCGCTTAAGCTTTTAAGATAACCGCGTTTTGATATATGCTTATTGGATGTCATGAATTAATGATCATATTAGTAAATGGAAGTGACCTCCCATCGCTGAACGCGTGGTCCCATATCGGAGATGGCGGTGGGACGCCGCCACCGCGTAACATGACCTAAGGAAGGAATCATCCCATGAGCCATCACCCCATTGGTGCAGGTAAAAGCAGCTATGATTTGATTGATGCGGAAGTGTTTTTCAAAGCCATTCATCTGGCGCCCGGCATGACCGTGCTGGATTTGGCCTGTGGCGGGGGCAGGTATACCCTGGCCATGGCACGGAAGATGGGGGCCAAGGGCCGGATTATCGCCGTTGATCTGTGGGAGGAAGGCATTGCCGGGCTGCGTCAATCCGCAGAGGATGTGGCACCCGTTTCCATTGAGCCCCATGTGGCCGACATCCGCCAGAAGCTGCCCATTGCGGACGGCTCCGTTGACCTGTGCCTGATGGCAACGGTGCTGCACGACATCGTCCACGAAGGCAATCCCCAGCCTGTGCTTAAGGAGGTGGCCAGGGTATTGAAACCAAAGGGCGTTCTTGCCGTGGTTGAGTTTAAAAAACAGGATGGCCAACCGGGGCCTCCCAAGGCCATGCGTTTGCGGTTGGAGGAGGTCTCCGCCCTGCTGCTGCCGGTTGGATTCCTGCGCTTCAGCGGTGTGGTTGAACTGGGTCCGGATGTCTATTTCGCCCAGTTCAGGAGATTATAGCAGCGCATTGCATAAACAAATCAGCCTGTCATTCAAACGCTTTCTCAATCATATTTTCCTCCAGTGCGAAAGAAGGGGGCTATGTTAATTCGTTTGCTAAACACTTAAAATACAACTTTCGGGTTTCATATGCAGCCATCATAAACCCGGTGCGGCTAGCCAAATGAACAGCAGGGGCTTATGCCCAAATCGATGCTTAAAACCGGCCGGCACGGAGGCCGGTCCTACGCTCTAAGTGCGGCGTCCGTGGGCCTATAGGGTTTTCGTAGGGCCGGCCTCCGTGCCGGCCGGACATCAATGGTTTCCGGTCATCTTTATGAACGATATCGAAAGCAAAATTAAAACCCTGGCCCAATGGCTGTATGAAGCGCGGTATTTGGTTGTTTTCACCGGCGCCGGCATCAGCACCGAATCCGGCCTGCCGGATTTCAGGGGGCCCGACGGGGTATGGACGCGGCGCGATCGGGGGCTCAAACCCATTGCGCCTTCAGTGTCATGGGATGATGTGGCGCCCAATGCCGGCCACCACAGCATTGTGGAACTTCAAAAATTGGGCAAGCTCAAATTTTTGATATCGCAGAACGTGGACAACCTTCACCTGAAAGCCGGTATCAATCCAGGTTTACTGGCGGAGCTGCACGGCAACATGACCAAACTGCGCTGTCTGCGCTGCGAGGCGACCGTGGACCGCGGCACAGGGCAAACCAGATGTTCATGCGGCGGCAGGCTGAGATCCAGTGTGGTGGACTTCGGACAGTCCCTTCCGGCAAAGGACCTGATGCTCTCCTACAAGCATTCCCGGCAAAGCGATCTTTTCGTTGTCCTGGGATCAAGCCTGGTGGTGACGCCCGCCGCGGACATGCCCAAAGAGGCCCTGCATGCCGGCGCCAGGCTGGTCATCGTCAACCAGGGAGATACACCCTTCGATACCCATGCCCACCTGCGCTTCCATGAGAAGATTGGCCATGTCCTGCCAAGGGCGGTAAAGCGGTTGAAGCGGCTCATGGGATTGTTTGAGTAACCTGATAGGGTGAATGCGAATGAACACAAGACAATTAATAATGAGCTATCAGTTTTGAGAATCATGCCAAAGGGCCATGGAGGGGCTTGTGGCGCAGCAGCTAATTTAACTATAGAAATTGGGTAAGCCCGCGGATGTTCAGGAGCAGATAACTTTGAGGGAGATTGGCATCGATTGGATGGCATCGGCAAATGCTGCGGCTCCCGGATCCACCGGTAGGACGGAGCCGCAGCATTTTTAAATGCTACCGCGGACGATGCTTGCGGTCTTCGTTTTTCGCAGCGAAAGTGCAACCAGGCCCCATGCCGCGCCTGCCGGCCACCGGGTGGCGAAGCCCGGCAGGCGTGCATCGGAATCGCAAGCCCGTCAGGCTGTTAGAAATTGTATTTGAAGTAACTCTGGAAGCGGAGCATGTCGCCTTCTGTGCCGTCCATCACTTCGCGTTCGTATTTAGCCACACCGATGGCCCATTCGAAGGCGGGGGTAACCGCCCATTTAATGTTGGTGTGGTATCCCATGGCCGTCTCCGTGGCACTGCCCGTTAAAACGGCGTCCGTGCCGGTGTAGGCATCATCGTCGTTCTGCGCCCAACCCATGCCGAGCGTCCATTTGACGGTATCCGACAGAGCCAGGGTCATGCCGCCGTTAGCACTCATGAAGCCCACCGTTTCGACTTCGTTGTCGGCCGTCAAACCAGCGCCGGCGATGTTGCCCAGACCGCCGTAGCGCCCAAGGCCGTCGCCGTACATAAAGGTGGCCATAAATCGCGCCGGGCCGGCCTTGAAGCTGCCGCTCAGGCCCACGCCCCAACCCATGGCGCTGTCGCTTTCACCGGTGGCTGCATCGGTTAAATCGAACTGCCGCAGAACGGCTCTGGGGGACAAGGTCATGGTTTTGGTGGCGTAAAAGTGCTTCAGGACCAGATCGGGCAGCTTTTCCTCCGAGCTGCCGGCATTGGTGAAAAAGGGCACCGGGCCGGCTGCGGTCAAACCCCGGTCGGGGTTTTCGATGGCAACGGCCACATAGTGGCCGGGCCGCAGGTTGTACTGGTAGCGCACCTGGGCCTGGCGCACAAAGCAAAACCCGGGATCGCCCGCGATATCCATATCGGGTACGCCGGCGGCCAGGTCCATGAAGGTCGACCAGGTCTGGCCGGCTAGAATCACGTTAGTGCCGCTGGTATACGACCCGTAGGCGTGCCGGATGCGCAGCGTTGTGCTGTTGGACCATGTATGGGAGTCAGTGGGGCTGTCCCCGAAAAAGTCGCCCTCGAAATGGGTTTGCAGCACACCGCCACCGGTATCGGTTTTGGTCTTGACGAAGAGCCGGCTCTCCCTGGCGATCATGCGAAAGTCTTCCCCTTCATCCCGACCCAGCGGATCGCCATCCAGGAACGGATCGTATCCACCGGCCAGATCCCCGTCAAATGGTCCGGTATCGACCGTTCCATCGGTGTCGTAGATCATCATCAATTTTAAATAACCGCCCACGGTCACCTTCGTTCCTTCGACATCAAAGTCAATGGCCGCTGCCGGTGCGGCCGCCAGAATAACAGCCAACAGCAGAAGTAAACCAGAGATGCGAAATCTGAAAAGAAATCGTGAGCTAGGGCAAATCGATTTTAATTTAATCATTTTCTCTCCTCCATTTAAATTTCGCTGCAAAAAATATGACGGGCCAAACCACCATGCAAAATCAAAATGTTTTGCAAAACGGCAAAATCTTGCTCGGTCGTTTTCCCCGCAACACCAAAACCGATGGCACCAAACCATTAAAAACCATTCCCATGGGTGCTTTGGTGTTGCCGTTTTCAATACAAATCCATTAACGCTGCGTTATTTAATATACTTGATGGCCGCATCGAGCACCGCCTGGCCCGGCAAGCCCTTTGCTTCCATATCCTTTACCCATTTTTGCCTGAGCGGCATGGTGATCTTTTCCAGTTTGTTCTTCTCTTCCAGCGGCAGTTGAAGGGATTGCATCCCTTTTTTCTGGCACAGTTGTCTCATGGGTTCGTTGGTCTGGTCGTAGACTTTGCCCGCTTCACTCGACATGGCCATTCCCGTGGTTTCATCGATGATTTTTTTGACATCCTCGGGCAGCTTATCGTATTTGCGCTGATTCATGACAACCATCATGGTCATGGTGTAAAAATCCGTTTCAGTACCGTACTTGAGAATTTCGGCCAGCTTGAATACGAAGTTTCCTTCCCAGGGAAGCACGGTCCCCTTCACCACACCCCTTTCGAGGGCGGTGTAGGTTTCGGTAATGGGCATATTGACAGGAACCGCTCCGAAAAGCTTAAGGGCATCGGTCACGTGGGGGCTGGCGGTTCTGAATTTCATGCCCTTTAAGTCTTCCAATGTCTTGATGGGTTTGTCGACGGAGTTGAAATTCCCGGCCGGATGGCAGAACAGGCCCAATACCTTTACTTTCCGATATTCCCTGCGGAATTCAGGAAATTGCTCGTACACCCGCCACATGGCTTCGGACGTACCCGTGGCCGATTTGATGATGAACGGCAGTTCGAAAACGGTGGTCATGGGAAACCTTCCCGGCGTGTAGTCATGCAACGTATAGCAGATGTCCGCGATGCCTTTCTCGACAAGATCATATTGATCGGGTGTTTTTCCTAAAGCGCCGCCGGGGAAAAAGGTCACTTTGACTTGGCCGTTGGACATTTGATTGATTTTCTCAGCCCAGGGCTCGAAAACCTTTGTTTGCATCGTGTGCTTGGGTGAAAAACCCGTAGAAAATTTCAGTTCGATGGTTTTCGCGTATACGGCCGGGGCAACCCCTGCCAGAACGCAACCCGCTATACCAACAATGGCGCTGATGATCATCAAGGCTTTCTTCACGGGAATTTCCTCCTTGTTTAGATAGTTAAAACGTGGTTCGATAACCGCTCAAACCCTCCTTCCTGTGGGTAAAAGCACTGGATCCTCTGCGGTCAAAAAAGTACCGATATCCGATTCGAGGCCGTAGAGGCGTATTTCTAAGTGTGAAAACAAATCGCCGCTGCTGATTTTATGTAAAATTTCATGTAATTATTCCAATGTCAACCCTTTTCTAATGGGCAATCCACAAGGTCAGCGGTTGAAAAGGGCATAACCGGCCTTTGAATGAATGTAAAATTACATGTATCAAAAGGGCATATTAGCAATCTGCACCACTTTCAACGGGTTGTTTACATTTTCTGCGGCAGAAAGGTTGCGATCTGCGGGAAAAGCGCCAGGATGATAATGCCGGCGATGGCGGCTGCCATGAACGGCACAATCCCCTTGAAGATCGTTCCCATGGGCACCTTCGGTGCCGCCGTTTTCAATACAAAAACATTTAAACCCACAGGGGGGGTTATCAAGCCGACTTCCAGCACAATCACCATCACCACGCCAAACCAGATGGGATCGAACTGCAGCGCCTCGATCACAGGGAATATGATGGGGACGGTCAAGATCATGATGGCATAACAATCCATGACGCATCCAAGGATCAGATAGATCAGAACGATCGCCGCCAAAATGACCATTCGGGGCAGAGCCAGGCCGGCGATGAAATCCGCCAGCCCCATGGGAAGTCTGGCCAACCCTAAAAAAGAGGAAAAGATGTTGGCGCCGATGATGATCAAAAAGATCATCGCTGTGGTTCTTCCGGTATGCATCAGACTGTCGATGAGCGTGCGCATGTTCAGTTTTCTCTTGAACAAGGCGAAAAGAAAGGCGCCGAAGGCGCCGATTCCGGCTGCTTCGGTGGGCGTAAAGACCCCCATATAGATGCCGCCCATCACAACGAAAAACAGCAGCAACATTCCCCAGGTGCCGCGCAGGGATTTGATCTTTTCATACAAGGTTGTTTTGGGACCGCGGGGTCCCATCCCCGGGTTGAGCCGGCACTGCATGTAAACCACGGTTAAAAACAACCCGGACAACATAATGCCTGGAATAATGCCGGCCATAAACAGCTTGCCGATGGATTGCTCTGTTAAAATGCCGTAGATCACGAATCCGATGCTTGGCGGAATCAAGATGCCCAAGGTGCCCCCGGCGGCAATGCACCCGGTGGACAGTTTCGGGTCGTACCTGTACTTTTCCATTTCGGGGATGGCCACCATACCCATGGTGGCGCCGGTGGCCAGAGAGGATCCGCAGATGGCCGCAAACCCGGAACAGGCCAATATGGTGGCCATGGCCAGGCCGCCTCGCAGGTGGCCCAGCCACGCGTAGACAGTACGGTAAATATCGCTGCTGATACCCGACAGAAAGGCGAACTGCCCCATCAGTACGAAGAGCGGAATGACGCTGAGGGTATAGGATGACCCCTCCGCCAAGGGGGTGATCCCGAGAATGCCGGCGGCCGCGGGAAAATCCAGAAGCACCCACAGGCCTAAAAAACCGACGATGCCCATGGCCATACCAATATACATCCTAAACGCCAACAGCGTAAACATTAACAAAATCCCGATGATACCGACGAGTTCCGAACTCATGAGGCTTTGTTCTCCTTTTTTCCGGATACCAATTCGATGATGTCGCGCAGGTATTCAAAAGCCAACACGATACAGCCCACCACCAAAAAGAAAACAAAAGGATAGGTTGGAATGACCAGATTCGGCGATGCTTCGCCGAACTCCTTCAACTCCAGAGCCTTCATGAAACTCATCCAGACGATCAATATCGTCAGCCCCAAGCAGGCAACATGGTTAAAAATATTGGCAATATGGCGGATTTTTCGGGGGAACCTTTGAAACAGCAAATCCACGGATACGTGATCTTTATGGGATTGCGCATTGCATAGAAACGAGAAAATCAGAATCAGTACCAGGAATTCCGTCACTTCGAAGGCACCTGTGATCGGGGTATTGAAAATATAGCGCCCGACCACGTCTACGGTGGTCAGCAGCATCATTATAAAAAGAGCGCTGGCACCCAGGTAGCCGAGAAACGTGCTGAGGTTTTTAATTTTTTTTGAAACCGAGGGGCTCTCCATGTCTTATAAGCCTATCATCTTATTTGCATCACAGGTCGATGCCCGCAAAGGCAGCACCTGTTTACATGTTGTACCATTGACCGCCACGAGATACTATCTTGAATGCTGTTGGATTTTGAGCGCCGGAATGAGGCAAGAACTGGTATGAAGAAGAAATAGGCCACTGGTACCCTGATCGCCGAGGTTAATTTACCGCATAGCAATAATTAAATACTGTAAAGCAGTTGTATATGGCAAATCTTTTATTGTCAACAGAAAAAAATATGAATCCGATTCATATTGTAAATGCTACTGATATGGGTGGCGGAATAAAGGCCGTGGTTAGAATTTGCCGAGCATTTTTCTTGCAATGATAACCTTTTCCACCTCTTTGCTGCCTTCAAATATTTCCAACACTTTGGCATCCCGCCAGTAATGGGCCACGTCGTATTCTTCCAGGATGCCATAGCCCCCATGCAGTTGGATGGCTTCATCGGCAACCTTTACCGCCACTTCGGCACAATACCACTTGGCCATTGAACTCAAGGCCGGGTCGATCCGCCCATGGTCTATCTTTGAGGCCGCACGGTAGCAGATCGATCGGGCCGCCTCTGTCATGGTGACCATCTCGGCGATCTTGCCTTGAACCAGTTGTTGTGCCGCCAGGGGTTTGCCGAATTGCTCGCGCTGACGAACATGACCCAGGGCCTTGTCCAATGCACCTTGCGCCGTGCCGACCCCTAAAGCCGCCACCTGCACCCTGGAGCGATTAAAAAAATTCATGATATTGTAGAAACCTTGTCCCTCTTCGCCCACCAGGTTTGATTTGGGCACACGCACATTTTTGAAAATCGCGTCACCGGATTCGGATGCCCGTAAAGAGAGTTTGCCGTGATAAGGATTGGAGTCGTAACCGGCGCGATCGGTTTCAACGATAATGGTGCTGAACCTTTTGTGGACGGCCGGATTTTGCGCGTCGGTGACGCACAGAACGATCAGGAAGTCGGCGGATGTGCAATTGGTGATAAACACTTTGCTGCCGTTGATGATGTAATCATCACCATCCACCACCGCTTCTGTTTTCACGGCCGCCACATCGCTGCCTGCATCCGGTTCTGTGATGGCCATCCCCATCCGCATTTCTCCAAGACAAATGGGAGGCAAATAGCGCTGTTTCTGCTCCGTGGTGCCCACCATATCAATCAGTTGCGTGCCGAAAAAAGCGGACTCAACCGCATGGGTGATGCCCAGATCAACCCGTGCAAACTCCTCCAGAATCACACATTGGTCCAAATAGCCCAGTCCCAGACCTTCATACTTTTCATCAATAAACACGGCCAGAAATCCAAGTTCAGCGGCTTTTTTCCACAGACGGGCATCAAAAGCCGCTTTTTCGTCCAGTTCACGGGCGATATCCCGGAATTCGCCTTCGGCAAATTCGCGAGCGGCTTTTTGAATTTTTTTTTGTTCTTTTGATAGCGAATACATCAATTTTGCCTTTCTTCGGCTAGGCGGCTTTTTCCATGTTGCCGCACAATTTTTGAAGTATGGCGTAGCGTTTGTCCACCATGCCCTGCAAGGTGGCCCTGTTGTCATCATTCATATGTTTGAACTTGCCCATGAGCTTGGTAAATTCACCAACGGGTTTGGGCTTGGCGGTTTTTTTGGTCATGCGGTACTCACCGTTTTCACACTCCCACAGCGGAAAATAGTTGGTGCGCACGGCGGCCCGGCACACCTGGATGGAGGCGTCCACGGGGATCTTCCAGCCGACCAGGCACGGGCAGAACACGTGCAGGTAGACAAAGCCCTCTTTGGCCTTTTCTTTGGCCTTGGTCAGCTTCTTGGCATAATCTTCCAGATGGCTCATGGTGGCCGTGGCCACATAGGCAATGTCGTGCATGGACATCACCATGGGAAGATCCTTTTTGGCGGTGGTCTTGCCCTGGCTGACGGCCCCCACCGGTGTTGTGGAGGTGGCCGCCCCGTAAGGGGTTGCGCTGGAGCGCTGAATGCCCGTATTCATGTAGCCCTCGTTGTCGTAGCAGATGTAAATCATTTTTTCATTGCGCTCGGCGGCACCGCTCATGGTTTGAAAGCCGATGTCCTGGGCGCAGCCGTCGCCGGTAAAACAGACCACGTGGGTGTCGATGCCCGCCTTTTGGTAATAGCGGGTCAGGCCGGTGGCGCTGGAAGCCACACCGGTCATGGTGCACGCATAATGGCCCAGCTTGTGCCAGGCGGCCGTGTTCTGCCCGTTGAGCACCGGCGCGCTGCACGAAGGGCTTGGCGCTGTTCAGGATCAACACGCCGCCGGGCTTCAGTCCGTCGAACAGGGTGCTCAGACCCATCAGGGTCGGATCGATCACCACCAGACAATCCGGTGTGTAGATCTGGGTCTTTTGCCGAATGGGTTGGTCGTCGATGCGGGTAAAGGCGATGACCGGCATGCCCCGCCGTTCAAAACCGTACATGGGAAAACTGGCCACGCATTTTCCCTCTTCCGCGGCGGCCGAGGCCAGCATCTTGGCGGCCATCACGGCCCCCTGGCCTCCGCGTCCGTGTAATCGTATCTCTTTTACTGTCATATGAACTCCTTTGGTTGGTAAAAACAGAGTTAAAGGGCACTTAAGGGAGTTTAAGACGATAGATTATAATACTGCACAGCAGAAACATTTATTCACAGTGCGGTAATTATAGAGAGTATAAGGATGGGGGTCAAGAAAAAAATAATGCCGGTTATTATTGCTATGCAAAATATTAATATTGACAAGCGGTAAAATATTTCATAATTATACCACCCATGAGCGCTATTAATTGAAAGGACTGGTTCGTCATGCCGTTCAGCATACCGAAAATCGTTACCGCCCAAGAAGCTGTAAAGATGGTTGAAGACAGGATGACCCTGTCCATAAATACCATGTCCGCCACCAGCTACCCTGATGCGCTGAGTCAGGCACTGCACGACCGCTATATGTCCAGCGGCTCACCGTCCAATCTGTGTTTCTGGGGATCCACCGCCCAGGCCATGCATTCGCTGGATGCCCTGACCGAACGCCTTGCCAGATGCGAGGGGATGTTTGCCAAAGTGATCATGGGACACTGGGTAACCACTCCCACATTTTGCCAGCAGGCTGCGGAAAATAAATTTGCCGCTTATAATTTACCCCAGGGTATTATCTCACACCTTTACCGGGCAGCGGGCGGTAGAAAGCCGGTGGTGGTCAGCAGTGTCGGACTCAAGACCTTTGCCGATCCGCGCAATGGCGGGGGCAAGCTCAATGACGCGGCCACCGAAGACTATGTCCGTCTGGTGTCCATCGACGGTGAGGAATACCTTCAATACAAAACCCCCAAAATTGATGTCTGCTTCATCCGTGGCACAACGGCTGATCCCATGGGCAACATCACCGCCGAAAAGGAAGCGGCCTACATTGATGCCTTGCCGCTTGCTTTGGCCACCAAAGCCAATGGCGGGAAAGTGATTGTCCAAGTCGAGCGTCTTTCGGACAGGAGCGCCCATTGCAAAAGCATTCTGATTCCGGGATTAGCGGTGGACTATATTGTGGTTGACCCTGAACAGCGTCAAACCTATATCGAGCCGTACAACCCCGCTTACTGCGGCGCCACGGTCATGCCCCAGCAGAAGATCAAGGCGCATATTGATTCGGTATTGGAAAAATCCAATGGATTTTTTGCGCAGCGCCACCTTGAACATTATATCATCGCCCGCAGAGCCGCTGAAGAACTGCGCCCCGGCTATGTGGTCAACATCGGCATCGGCATCCCGGGTCTGGTGCCGGCCATAGCAGCGGAAAAAGGCCTGCAAGAAAAGATATTTATGACCAACGAAGCCGGCACCATCGGCGGAACACCCATGCCGGCGGGCAGTTTTGGCGCTTCTCTCAATCCCATGTTCACCACGGACATGCCGACCATGTTCGATTTTTACGATGGCGGCATGCTCGACCTGGTCTGCGTAGGCGCAGCCCAGGTGGATTTCAATGGTAATGTGAACGTGGGCAGGATCGGTTCCCGCATCGTTGGTGTGGGCGGTTTTACCAATCTGACAACCGCCAGTCGAAAAGTGGTTTTTTTGACCACTTTTACCGATACGAAAGGACTGGCGGTAACATACAAGGACAATCGGCTGAGCATCACCAGTGAAGGCAAAATTAAAAAGTTCGTCCATCAGATCGACCAGATATCTTTTTCCGGTGAAGTGGCCATGGGTAATGGGAAAAAGGTGCTCTATGTCACTGAACGCTGTGTGTTCCGGCTATCACCAAAAGGATTGGAGTTGATTGAAATAGCACCGGGGATGGATCTTCAAAAAGATATCTTGAACCAAATGGCGTATCAACCATTGGTGGCGGAGAATCTGAAGGTTATGGATAAGGATTATTTCCGTGTATAAGGCTGATTGAGATCAGCGTGTCCCCTTTTGACAGCAGACATTATAGATGCTATTTTTTCTGTTTATTCAATAGCGCAACATGAAACCGGTAGGAGCATAATGACCAATTCCAGACAATTCGTAGAATCCTTGGCCCGGGGCTTTCGGATCTTGTCCATTGTGTGCCAAAGCAAATCCCCGTTGAGACTTTCGGATCTGGCGGAGGAATGCGATTTGACTGTCAGCACCATTCAGCGGCTGACCTACACTTTGCAAGAGCTGGGCATGATCGACAGGGACCCGGACACCAAACGGTTTCGAATCGGGCCCAAAATGATAACAATGGCCCTGGCCGTGAAGCAAAACCTCGAACTGAGAAGAGTCGCCCGCCCTTTCATGCAGCAGACATCCGATGCGATTGGGGAAGTCGTGGGCCTGGGCGTTCTGTCCGGTCTTAAGATCATATTGATAGAGATAATCCGGACTAACCATCAACTGCTCAATATTAATATGGATATCGGGGCCATCATACCCCCCAATGCCACCGCGAGCGGGAAAGCCATTCTTGCGTTTATGGACGAATCCAAGGCGATAAAGGTTCTCCAGCATAATCAAATGACGAAATTCACGAAAAATACAATGACGTCCATAAAAACCTATCAAAACCAGCTGAATAAGGTCAGAGAATGCGGTTATGCGCTGGCCATTGATGAAAATGCGCTTGGATTCAGTGCCATCGCGGCTCCCGTGAGAGACGGCAACGGGACAGTCATTGCGGCCACCATGATCATGGTACCCTCGGCAAGAATATCAAAACAAAAGCTGGAATCTTCCTTCAGCAGGAAAATCATTCAAACGGCTGACAGGATTTCAAAGGCATTGGGCTACCGCAATGACAATGCCTGACCCCTCCCCGTTATTCCGGAACAATTGAACGTCGAACACCTGTGAAGACCTCCCGGCCTTCGGCCACCGGCAATGCTTGCCGGCGCCACCCTTCCACCCGTCGGAAGCAACGGAATGTCGAATAGCGAACAAGGAACCGCAGAATGTTGAAGTAAGGTATTCTGTCATTTAAATCATAATGGTGGGTGGCCCAGGCAACTTGTTGCCTGGGTTGCGCAGCAACAGGAGGAAGAATTGACCAACCGGTTTGATATCGATTTGCTTAGGCCAAATCAGCTGCCCAAACACTATTCATAATGAAGACCTCCCGGCCTTCGGCCACCGGCAATGCTTGCCGGTGCCACCCTTCCACCCGTCGGAAGCAACGGAATGTCGAATAGCGAACAAGGAACCGCAGAATGTTGAAGTAAGGTATTCTGTCATTTAAATCATAATGGCAGACGCGCAGCGATTCCACACTTGGACATTGGACATTCCTTCTTCGATATTCTGCGGTTCGCAACACATAGGCCCGCCCTCCCCCGTCAAGGGGGAGGGCGGTAAGGGGTTTGGCTCAAGCGTTATTTGGTAAATTCCGGCGTTCTTTTCTGCAAAAATGCATTGACGCCTTCTTTGGAGGCATCGATGCAGGAGATGTCGCCCGATCCCTGGTAGTTGATTTCCAGGGCGGCTTCCAACGAATCGGCGGCTGCGGCCTCGTTTACCACGCGGGCCGCGATGCCCAGTGCTTCCTTGCTCAAAGGCAGCTTGCCGGCCATGGGCTGGTCCGGCACCACAAATTCGGTGATGCTCACCGGTCCTTCGGTGATGGACGGCACATTACCCGCCAGCGCATTCACCTGGCCGATGGCGGCCTCGATCATGTCGGGATAGTTGTCGGTGATCTGTGCGATCATCCCCAACTCGTCGGCCTCCTGGACCGTGAGCCGTTTGTTCTGACCGATCATCTCGTTGAAGGTGGCCGAAGCATGGGGCCATTTGCGGTAGGGGATCACGGTTCCGCCCATTCCGGGCAAAATGCCCAGGGTGATTTCCGGCAGCTGGAAGAAGGCGCTTTTGTCGGCCACCATGGCATGGCACCGGATGGCCAGCTCCACACCGCCGCCCATGGCCAGGCCGTTGACTGCCGCCACCACCGGTTTGCTCATCCGGTCGATATAGTGCAGCACCTGGGAGTTGCCGCGGGCCAATGCCACACCGGCTTCACGGTTGTCGAAGGTGGCGATGAAACCACCGATGTCCGCGCCGGCGCAAAAGGCCTTGGTCCCGTAACCGGTAATGACAAAGCCTTTGACCGACGGGTCCTGGTCGCCCTTTTTCAGCTCCGCCAGAATTTCATCGCAGGTGCCCAGCCCGAGGGCATTGGCCGCCTGGGGCCGGCGGATGGTGATGATCCGCACGCCGTCCTTGGTATCGACCAGAATATCCCTTGGGAAATCGGTATACTTGCTGATGGGGCCTTTGGGCTGTGGGAATCCCGGACGCTCTTTGTCAAAATTGGCGGCGATGCGATTGACCTCGGAATCGCCCAGCTCCGCCATGATGTCGAAAACGCCCTTTTTAAAGCCCAGCCCGATGATACTGCCGAAATTGAGGTCCGATTTGGTGCCGATGTCTCTGTCCGCGATATCGAAACATTGGGAAAAGACCAGCCCCAGCATGCGGTCGCGAATCCACTCCTTCAGATCCTCCGGAACATGGACCGGGGTGCCCGGTTTGTTGATGTTCCATTTGTTCACCGACAACAGCAGCGCAGGCGGGGCATAGCAGGCCCGTTCAGCGATGCGGCGCGTTTGGGATTCATAGGTGATGGGGTTTCCGCCGGACATGTCCAGCACGAAAAAGGGACCGGCGCCGACGAACTCTTCGGTCACCGCATCCACTTGATAGGTGGTGGCGCGGTCCAGCAGGAAGGCGGCTTCGTTGGTCCAGTTTTCAAAAATCCGATTGAGCAGAAAGGAGAAGACGTTGCGGGTCACCACCGGCGCCTTGCCGGTATTGGCGAAAAACCAGATCAGGTGGTTGAGCACATCCCGATCGACTTTTTCCCAGTTGATCACCTCAACGGCCATGCTGCGCCAGGCCGGCGCGAAAAAATGGGTAATGGTGGTCCGTTCGGGATGCTGCAAATCATTGAATATCTGATCGGCGGGGATACCGCTGGTGTTGGACGTCAGTATGGTGTCGGGGCCGACGATCTGCTCCAACTCTGAAAATATCTTCTTTTTCAGGGCAAGATTCTCCGTGGCCGCCTCGATGACCAGGCCACAGTTCTTGATTTGGTTGTAGTCGGTGGTGTAAACGATATTGCCCAGCACCGCATCGGCCTCTTCGGCGGTCATTTTCTTGTATTTGATTCCTTTCTGGGCATACGCTTTAAAGCGCTCTTCAGCCTTTTTCAGGGGCTCTTCGACAACATCCACCAGGTACAATTTTTTATCCGGAAGACCGGTCCTGAGGTAGTAGGCGATGTCGGGGCCGATATGCCCTGCGCCGATGACCGCCATTTCATCGGGCAGGGAACGGTCTGTTTGAATGAGAAACGGGTTGTTATACGAGGGATACAATTTAGTGTTGGTTTTCATGGATTCGTCTCCTTATCCGTTGACTTTGACCACCAGGGCGGCCCCTGTATCTCCGGCCGCGCAGCCCGCCAGCAGGCCGTACCCGCCGCCTTTTAAAACCAGCTCCTCAATCAGTTCGATCAGCAGGCGCATGGTGGTGGGCCCCTGGGGGTGGCCGAAAATCAGGGAGCTGCCGTAGTTGTTGAAAATGGCATCATCGATGCCCAGCAGTTTTCCCATGGCCAGATCATTGATGGTAAATGGATTATGGGTTTTGACCGCCGCCAGGTCGGCCACATCGATGCCGGCATTGCCCAGGGCCATCTTGGCGGCCGGTGTCGGTGCTTCGGGCATATGGGCTTTGTCGGTCCGCGAATAGCCATAGGCCAAGATCTGAATGGTGATATTCCCATCCGCGGAAAGTTCTTTGGCCCGCTCTTGGGAAGTCACCACCATGCCGGCGTTGCCGTCCGCCGGATGGGTCTGGGCGCCAAAGGTCAGGACGCAATCCGGCTTGGTTTTCAAGCGGGCCATGCCCTCTGCGGTGCAGGGGGTGATGCCCTCATCTGCTTCCACCAGGATGGTTTTCTTCCTGGAAACCTGAATCTCCACCGGAAGCATATATCCCTTCTGGAAAGCGCGGTCGTTTTTCAAAGCCTCGGCGTATTTGTTGTAGCGGCTGATGGCCATGGCATCGGAGTCTTCCCGGGTAAAGCCGTATTTTTTGGCCACGTTTTCAGCCGTTCCGGTGGGGCTGGTCTCTGCGGTGGGGTCCCAACCGAAACCGTCCATGACCCAACTTTCAAAATCCGGCTTGGCGCCGGGACCGGCGGGATTGGGCCAGAGCAGGTTGGGGCCGTTGGACATGCGGTCGCTGGCCACCACCAGCACATTTTTGTGGCTGTTCATTTGAATGCAGCAGGCAGCGTAGTTGACCGACACGGTGGAGGTGGCGCAGGCCTGGGCAATGCGCGGGCCGCTGATATGCGGATTGCCCATCAAGGTGGCCACATGGGGTGAATCGTAAAACCACCACCTCTGGGGGATGGTCGATCCGTAAACAATACCGTCAAAAATACTTACGTCATAACCCCGAAGCGCCATAAACTTTTTGGCTGTGGCGGCTCCCAATTTTACGGAGTCTTCATTTTGAAAGGAGCCTTGCCACTTGCAAAACGGTGAACTCCAGTATCCTTTGTAAGGCACAAAAGCTTGTGTAAACATGTTTTCCTCCGTTGTGTGCGTCAGCGGGTGGCCGGGTACCAGGTATACCTACCGGAAGCTTAACCGCTTGTTATGTAATCGGTTATTTATTGCATAGCAATATATAATTACTGACAGTCAATATTTTTTAGATCCTTTAGTATATATTGTCAACCTAAAAATGCTTCCAGCGCAGAAGTCAAGTCTGTTTTCTTCGATATCATATTTATTAAATATCAAATAGCAAATGAATCGTTTTCAACTTTTATGTTGACAACCAAACATAGCTGAGTTAAAACTGCAATGCAATATATTATTATTGATGTGCGGTAATTATTGGCCCGCGGCTCCACATCCCAAAAGCATTAAAAAAACCATGTGCTGCTTTCCGGGCATGGCATCATCATTTGGTTTGATTCGCAAAACCCGCTTCCTGCAAATACCATTAAGGATTTAGAGGAAAATGAACATTTCAATGAATCTGGAACGATCGGCGCTTTATTTTCCCGGCAACACGGCCATCCGTGACGGGGGAATCGATATCAGCTATGCACAACTCAACGAGCAGGCCACTCGCATTGCCACGGCGCTGCTCGGACTGGGGGTGTCCGCCGGAGATCATATCGCCCTGTGTGCCCCGAACTCATGGAAATGGGTGGCGTTTTATTTCGGCGTTCTCAAAACAGGGGCCGTTGCCGTGACATTGTCCAGTCTTTTGCGCCGCCAGGAGCTGGAATTGCTTCTTTGTCATTGCAGCCCCAAGGTAGTGTTCGCCTTTGACGGCATCCTGGCGGACCTGGCGGGTGTCCGTGAGAAGGCGGGCATCGAAACGGTTATCAGCGACGGCGGTGATATGGGGTTTGAACAGCTTGTGAAAACGGGAGCGCCGGCGTTCACGGCCGTTCAGCGCGACCGCTCCGATACAGCGGTCATTTTGTATACCGGCGGCACCACAGGCGTCCCCAAGGGCGTCGAGCTGACCCATGAGAACATTACGCAATCCATTCAAAATGTCATTTTCTACGAACACTCCAACGAAAACGACACGGCTTTGCTGTTTTTGCCTTTCAATCATGTGTTCGGCCAGATGCATATCATGAACGCCACCATTTTAAGTGCCGGCTGCATCGAGCTGATTCCATCATTCGACATGCAAGCGGTCCTGGATATCCTTAAGCAGGGACGGGTGACGAAACTATATGCCGTACCCACCATCTACGCGCGCTTTCTCCAACTGGACGGCCTCAAGGAAAAACTGGGGTCGGTGCGTTATTGTTTTTCCGCTGCCGCAAGCATTGCCGCCGAACATGTCAGTCAGTGGAAAGCGCGGACCGGGCTGTCCATTTATGAGAGCTACGGTATGACGGAAGCCGCACCGATGGTCACTTACAACCACTTGTACCGTCATGTGGCCGGTTCGGTGGGAACCCCCGTGTCCGGTGTAGAAGTGGAGATTCGGGACACTTTCGGCAACCCGGAAAAAACCGGAAATAAGGGAGAAATCTGTATCAGGGGCCGAAATATCATGAAGGGGTACCTGAACAATCCCGAAGCCAATGCAGAGGCTTTCTGGGAAAATGGTTGGTTTCGATCCGGCGATATCGGAATTATCGATTCGGAAGGCTACCTTTTTATCGTCGACAGAATCAAAGATATGATCATCACCGGAGGAGAAAATGTGTATCCGCGAGAGGTGGAAGAGATATTGTATACCCACCCCGATGTGAGTGAATGTGCGGTAATCGGTCTGCCCGATCCGGAATGGGGAGAAAAAACGACGGCTGTTATCGTGACGAAATCGGGAAAAGCGATGGATTATACAGAAGTAAAAGCTTATCTAAAGGCGCAGCTGTCCCCTTTTAAGGTTCCCAAAGTGTATCGATTCGTCGACGAATTGCCCAAAAGCCCTACGGGTAAAATTTTAAAGCGCATGCTCAGGCAGGATCTTTCCGAGGAAAAATAAAAACAAATCAAGTTTTGCGACACAACAATTGCCGACAATTTCATAGGGTTGCCGACAATTTTATTGTTGACACACTATGAAATGTCAACAATAACGATGCAGGACAAAACCGATGAAAACCTTGTTTTTAGAAGTGGTTTTGAAACCACTTATAGATGATGCCTAGATAGCGAAATTTACCAGAGTGCAATTGCCATCCAACTTCAGGCCCTCATCTGAAAAGGGGTTTTTACCGGTCGATTCTTAAAACAGGCCGGCCCCCTATCTCTGAAATATAGCTCCGGCAGCAGTCGTTTGCCGGCTAAGGGCGGGCTTGGGAGCCTCGCCCTACGAAAACCATCTGCATTACTGAAATGCCGATAAAAACGTAGGGCCGGCCTCCGCGCCGGCCGGTTTTAAACATCGACTTGGGGCATAAGCCCCGATGACTCGTTTGGCTATCCGCACCGGGTCTTATGATAGCCATCTGTGAAACCCGAAAGTTGTATTGAAACCTGACACTTAAAACGAATCCGGCGACCACTTTTATGATTTTTTTACGCCGAATCAGAGGTTGGCTGGAGGTTTTTGGAGAAGCGCACAGATGATCAAAGAAGGCGCCCATTGAAGCAGATCAAAATATACGGTCTGGGCGGCCAGGGCGTGGTTACGGCGGCCAAGGTGCTTTGCGAAGCCGTGGCCATCCATGCAAAGGCCCATGCCCAGGCCATACCGGCATACGGTCATGAGCGCCGCGGTGCGCCGGTCTATGCCGATGCCGTCATCAGCAGAGATCCGATTAAAATGAAGGGTTTTATCTATGCTCCGGATTACGTGGTGCTGTTCGACGACTCGGTCATTGAAAAGGGAATCGATGTTATGGCGGGCACCTCGGAAAGCACCACGTTCATCGTCAATGCCGAGAAATGCAAAGAACATTATCCCTTTAAAGGCCATAAGCTCTATCTGGTCGACGCCCAATCGGTGGCTTTGGACGCCATCGGACGTGACATTCCCAACACGGCTATGCTCGGGGCGCTCGCAGGAGCCGGAATCGTTGAAATCGACGCCATAAAAAAAGCGATCAGCAGTAAATTCGGAGCGGCTGCGGCGGGAAATATCAAGGCCGCAGAGAACGCCAACCGGCTTATTACCAAACTGTAACAACATCTTGTGAAACGTTCATTTCCATTCAGCATACCGCCTCCAATCCAGATTCGAGTATTGTTCGAGGCATTGCGCAACACCCATGCGGGAGTCATTTTATGTTGGAAAAAAACGGCACCAGTGAGAAGACAAAGCGGATATACGGCCCCTGCGCTCTGGTTTTTTGCAGTACCAAGACCGGTACCTGGCGGATTCTGCGCCCCCGCATCGATGATGAAGAATGTGTCTTCTGCGGTACTTGTGAAAAGTACTGTCCCACCGGCGTGGTGACCATCAAAAAGCAAACGTCGTCCGAAAAGAAAAACCCCATCGGCACCATCGATATCGATATGACTTACTGCAAGGGCTGCGGCATTTGTGCCAACGTCTGCCCAAAAGACGCCATCGCCATGATCGATGAAAGGGAGGCCTGACATGCAAAGAGTGATGCTTGAAGGAAACGGCGCCGCTGCCGAGGCGATGCGTCTTGCAAAAATCGGAGTGGTTTCGGCCTACCCCATCACTCCCCAGAGCCCCATTGCCGAAATCCTTGCCGAATATACCGGCGATGGTCGCTTGGATGCCAGGTATATCCGCGTGGAATCCGAACACACGGCCATGTCGGTGGCCATCGGTGCTCAGCTGACCGGGGTTCGTACCGGAACCGCCACCTCATCGGTGGGACTGGCCCTCATGTTCGAGATGCTGGGCGTTGCTGCCGGGCTGCGCCTGCCCATCGTCATGCCGGTGGTGAACCGTTCACTGGTGGCCCCATGGAGCCTGTGGTGCGACCACCAGGATTCCATGGCGGCGCGCGATGTGGGCTGGATGCAATTGTACGCCGAAGACTGCCAGGATATCCTGGACCTGATGTTCATCGCCTACAAGGCGGCGGAGCACCCCGACGTACTGCTGCCGACCATGGTCTGCATGGACGGTTTTTTTCTGTCGCACATGAGCCAGGCGGTGGAGGTCCCCACCCAGGAAAGCGTCGATGGGTTTTTGCCACCCTATAAAGCCCGGAATTTGAAACTGGACCTGGACGATCCCATGTTCATCAATAACTTGACGCCGCCCAGCGAATTTATGGAAATGCGCTTTCAGCAGGAAAGGGCTTTTTCCAATGCCATGCCGGTGCTTGAAAACGTCATGACCGATTTCGAAAGCCGATTCAACCGTGCCCATCGGCCTGTTGAGACGTATCGGTGCGAGGATGCCGACGCCATCCTGGTCACCCTGGGCTCCATGTCCGGTTCCGTCAAAGAGGTGGTTGACCAGTACCGAAGGCAAGGCAAGAAGGTGGGCAATCTGAAGATTGTCGCTTTTCGACCGTTCCCGGAAGCAGCGCTGGTACGATCGCTGCCATCCAAGGCCCAAATCGGCGTATTGGACCGCAGCACGAGCCTGGGCCAAACGGCCGGGCCGGTCTGCATGGAGGTTCGTTCGGCCCTGGCCAACCACGGATGCAGCCAACCGACCCAGGCATTTATCGTCGGATTGGGTGGGCGTGATGTTCGTCCGGATGCCATCACCACCGCCTTCGATCATCTGCTGGCCGGCAAGCACGACACCCAAAATCAATGGCTGGATCTGCGCAAAGACGCCATGTCGTTGAGGTCATACAGGGAGGCAAGCTGACATGTACACCATCAAAGATTCCGCCAAAGGCCTGGTAGCCCACGGGGTCAGCACCTGCGCCGGCTGCGGACTGGAGCTGGCGATCCGTGTCGTTTTGAAGGTGCTGGGCGAAAATACCGTTATTGTGATTCCACCGAGCTGCGCGGCACTGTTTTCCGGCTTCGGGAATGAGACGGCGTTGAGGATTCCCGGTGTTCAAGGTAACCTGGAAAATACGGCGGCCATTGCCGCCGGCATCCGCGCCGGCTTCGATTATCAGGGGAAAACCGATCTGAACGTCTTGGGTCTGGCCGGTGACGGCGGCACTGCGGATATCGGACTGCAATCGCTTTCCGGTGCGCTGGAACGCGGGGATAAGATATTGTATATTTGTTATGACAATGAAGCTTACATGAACACGGGCATTCAAGGGAGCAGTTCCACCCCCCTGGGAGCCCGGACCACCACCACGCCTTACGGGAAGCCCGTCCACCGTAAAAATCTCATGCAGATCGTCGCTGCCCACGGCATCCCCTATGCAGCCACGGCCTCCGTCGGCTATATCGACGATTTGACCCAAAAGGTAAAAAAGGCCAAAGCAGCCACAAAAGCAGGCCCCGCCTTTTTGCATATCCACGCACCCTGCCCAACGGGCTGGGGGTATGATCCGGCCCTGACCGTGGAATTGGCCAGATTGGCCGTCGCGTCCCGCTGTTGGAATCTCTACGAACTCGTGGAGGGGAGCCGTGTCATTCTGACGAAAAGGGTCAAAAAGGCGGAACCGGTGGGAAGCTATCTGAAACCACAGAAACGATTCAAAGGGGTTGACGGCGACACGCTGGAAATGATTCAGTCTCAAGCAGAAAAAGATTATGCCCAATTGGAAATGCATGCGGGGTTTGGGCTCGCGCAAAAATAATTTCAACTAAAATGTCGAATGACAAAATCCAAATGTCCAATGGCGGATAGGGACCGATTAAATATAGAATCGATGGAATACCTTCATTTGACATTTGGGTTTGAATACTGCGGTGCCGCTTCGGCTAGCATGCAGCCATACCCATTTTACAAGTCAGGTCCGGGACACAGTACTGGAAGCGGTTTCATTCATCTGGCGCAACGCTTTTTTCAGGACTTTTCCGGTTGGATTTCTGGGTAGCGCCTCGATAAACGCCACATGCCGGGGCACCTTATATCCCGCCAGCCGGGTTCGGCAGAAGGACTCGATTTCCTCCTTGGTCAGCGTCGCACCGGCTCGAATCTCGATATAGGCTTTGGGTGTTTCGCCCCATTTGTCATCGGTAATGCCGATCACCGATGCGTCCGCAACCCCCGGTATTTCCAGGATCACCTTCTCTATCTCGGCGGGGTAGACATTCTCTCCACCGGAGACAATCATGTCCTTCTTCCGGTCGACGACATACAGATACCCCTGTTCGTCGATCCTGCCCATGTCACCGGTGTGCAGCCAGCCGTCTATGATGGTTTTGGCGGTTTCCTCGGGCAGATTCCAATAGCCTTGCATCATATTGGGCCCTCTGGCGATAATCTCTCCCATCTCTCCCGCCGGAAGCTCTTTCCCCATGAAATCGACAATCCGCAAATCAACATTGAAGTAGGGTTTGCCGGCGCATTCCGGTTTCTCAAGGACATCCTCGATGGTGGTATGGGAGCCGGGACCCGTCATTTCCGTCAGTCCCCAAAGGTTTTGACACAGGACGCCCATACGGTCATGGGCTTCCTTGATGATTGGGTAGGGCAGGGGAGATCCCGGCAGGATGGCGGTTTTCAGTGTGTCGAGGCGATAGGATTCCAGATCCGGAACCTGCAGCAGCATTTTAACAATGGTGGTGACCCCCAGCAGCAAGCTGATGTCGTGTTGCTCGATCAATTTCAGTGCGCCCACGGGCTCAAAGGACTCCATCAAAACGGTGCACACCCCTTTAATGACATGGCCCACCACCGGCGTGATACCGCCGGAGTGAAACAAGGGCACCAGCACCAGGAGACGATCCGGGTATTGATAATGCAGTCCGATGAGCATATCCAGACCGCCGCTGTAGATATTTTTATGGGTCAACATGGCGCCTTTCGGCCGTCCGGTGGTGCCCGAAGTGTACATGATGACGTGCAGGTCATCTTCATGAACCATGACATCGGGTTCGGTTTCCGTCGCCGCGCTGATCAATGTCTCGTAATCCAAGGTGTCGGCAACCGCGGTGGGACCTGTGGATACACGAAAGCGGGCCGAAGCCGGATAGCTCATGGCACCAACGGTTTTTTCAAACGCTTTTCCAAAGATGAAGCCTTTGACGGTGCAATCGTTGAGGATAAAGTCTATTTCCGGTCCGGCCAGGCGGGTATTGACCGGTACGAGAACAGCGCCGATTTTGGCCGTGGCGAAATAGGTCTCCAGAAATTCGTTGTTGTTCGGCATCAGAAGACCGACCCGATCCCCATGCTCCACGCCCAGCTCCAGAAGGGCGTTGGCCAGCCGCGTGGCGCGACGGTTCAACTGCTGATAGGTGTAACGTTTATCTCTGGAGATCACCGCCACCCTGTCCGGTGAGACCATCGCTCTTTTGGAAATGACTTTACCTATAATCATCAGGTGTTACCTCGTGTTACCGCATCGTTGCCGTGTCTAATCCCGGTCCATGAACTGCAGGATTTCCCGGCATATGCGGAGCCCGCCGGTGGCGTCCTCGGCCCAGAGGGGCGCTTCCACATGGGCGGCCATCTGTTGGTTGATACAGGTGCCGCCTATGACAATCGGCGGTCCGGACGCCGGCAATTCATCTGTTAAAAGGCGAATCGCCTGCTTCAGGTATTCCAAACTGGTGGTCAGCACGCAACTGATGCCGATCATGTCCGGTTTCTGCTTTTCGGCCTGTTCCAGAAAAACCCGGGCGGGGACATCGACGCCGAGATCGATGACTTCTATCCCGTGGCATTTGAGTAAGAGGGCGAACAGGTTCTTGCCAAGATCATGGATATCGCCCTGGATCGTGCCGAGCATGATCCTTCCGCCGCTGCCGCCGGACTGCTGATCGGTGAGGTGCGGACTCAACAACTCTGTTGCGCTGCTCATGATCTCCCCGGCCATTATCAAGGCCGCAATGAAGTACGAGCCGCTTTCAAAGCGCATCCCGATCCGGTGCATGGCCTCCATGCAGGCGGCCAGGAGCGCTTTCGGATCGACGCCTTCGGCCAGCATCGCGCGCAATTCGCCCAGGCCGGCTTCCTCCTGCAGCTCGGTGATCATCACCGTCAACCGTTCCAGGCGTGACGCCAACGCCTTTTCTTTGCCTCGGCTACTCATCCCAAATCCCGATCCTGCTCACGATAGGTATCTTTTCATGGCTGACGATAAACCAGCCGAACGCTGTGGGTTTATTGTCAAAGTCATAATACAAATGCTCCAGCTTAAAGGCTGTCGCTCCCCGGTCCAAATCGAGCAGTTCGGCCTCCCGCTCGCTGATCCGGGCAGGCAGCAGGTGCAACACCCCCCGCTTGATATTGGAACAGGCTTCCTGAAAAATCAATTCGGTCAACACCACCGTGTCCAGCATGGACTCCACCGTCGGGGACTTGGGATCGAAAATGGAATAGGATACCTGCAGGGTGAACGGTTCGTTTCGATGCAGGATCAGTCGTTCCACCATCACCACCGGCTGGTGGGGCAGAAGGTCCAGCACCTCCTTTTCCATGCCGGGCGTCTTTTTAATGGTGGCCTTGAGGATTCTCACGGTCAGGTTGTCCTTGTCGGCCAGGACATCGGTCATGGCATCCAGGCTGAAACTGCAGGCTGAAACCCCGATTTTGCGCACATACGTCCCTTTGCCCTGGGCGCGGGAAACCAGTCCTTCCTCTTCCAGCACGCTGACGGCCTGGCGCGCGGTCATGGTGCTGACGCCGTGTATCTTGGCCAGGGTCGCTTCAGCCGGCAAACGTCCACCGGGAGGATATTCCCCTTGCGAAATACTGGTCCTGAGGATGTTGGCCAGTTGTGCATAGGCCGGCAGCTTTGAGCGCTTGTCAACTCTTTTTCCGCCTGAAGCCGCCGCGTCTTTTTCAAAATCTTTTATCAAATCAACCTTTTATTTTGCCTTGCCGCGTGGGACGATAAAATCTTATTTGAGGTTTCCCTTGGTAATCTATAAGACTATATTATATACTTATGTTTTGGAAATCAAGCCTGAAGTCAGTCGATGAATTTCCGGTAAAATAAGTTTTTGCTTGATTTCCTTTCTTTAGTCATCTATAAGACTATATTACATAGGCGCTTGTGGGAAGTCAACCAACAGGCCAATAATAAATCTGGATCGGAGGGTTGTGGGACAAGCTTTGGGCTGGACCGTTGTTATGGTGGTCCTGCCAGTCCCGGCCCCAAGGTGGTAAAGTGAGGGACAATGATAGTTATTGGTGAAAAAATCAACGGAACGCGCAAGGCCGTCGGCGCCGCGATTCAGGAGCGCGACGCCGAACGAATCAAGCAACTGGCCCTCGACCAGGTAGAGGGCGGCAGCACCTATCTGGATGTCAACGCCGGAACCCCTCCGGAGCGTGAGCCTGACGACCTGGCCTGGCTGGTGAACACGATCCAGGAAACGGTCGACGTGCCTTTATGCCTGGACAGCGCCAATCCGGAAGCCCTTAAAGCCGGATTGGAACTGGTTCGAAAGCCCCCCGTAATCAACTCGGTCAGTGGTGAAAAATCCCGCATTGACGGGGTATTGCCTTTGGCATCGGAATACAAGACGGGTCTGATCCTGCTTGCATTGGACGACGCGGTGGGGATTCCCGACACCAGCGAGGGGCGCCTGGACATCGTTCATCGGCTGGTGGCCCTGGCCAAGCAGGGGGGCTTGAAAGAGGATCAGCTTTTTATAGATCCCCTGGTCACAGCCGTCAGTACGGGGGATAAGAACGCCCTGTTGACCTTTGAGGCCATCAGGATGATCAAGCAGGCCTATCCTGAAGCCCACATCACCTGCGGGCTCAGCAACATCTCTTTCGGCATGCCCCTGCGTTCGCTGATCAACCAGACGTTTGTGGCCATGTGCATCCAGATGGGGCTCGACAGCGCCATCATCGATCCCAATGACCGCGAACTGACCGGTGTCATTGCGGCGGCCGAAATGCTGATGGGGCAGGATAAGTATTGCCAAAGATTTAACCGGGCCTTTCGGGCTGGAAGCATCGGTCCGCAAAACAAATAGACCATTGGAGGAAAAAATGGCTGATTTAAAAGATCTGTACACCGCCGTTGTGGAGATGCAGGAAGATTCGGCAATGGATTTGACCCGCAGTTATCTGGAGCAAGGCGTCCCGGCGCTGGAAATCTTCGCTTGTTTCCAGTCCGCACTGGAAGAGATCGGCAAGCGCTTCGAGCAGCAGCGTTATTTCATCCCCGAGCTGATCATGTCCGGTGAAATGATGAAGGCCGCTTCCGAGCTTCTCAAGCCGAAATTGGCGGGGCAGGACACGGGGAATCAGGAAAACAGCAGCAAAAAACTGGGAAAAATGGTGATGGCCACGGTGGAGGGCGACATCCATGATATCGGTAAAAACATCGCCACCATGATGCTGGAACTCAACGGATTGGAAGTCAAAGACATGGGGGTGGACGTGCCCATCGACACCATCGTCCAGGAGGCCCAGGATTCAAACGCCGATGTCATCGGCCTGAGCGGGCTTTTGACCCTGGCCTTCGATCCCATGAAAGCCGTTGTGGAAAAACTTAAGGAAAAAGGCCTGCGCGACAAGGTCAAAGTCATCATCGGCGGCGGTCAGATGGATGAACAGGTCTGTCAATATGTGGGCGCCGATGCCTTTGTCACCGACGCCGTGATGGGGGTGAACACGGTCAAGGGGTGGCTAAGCTGATTACGGATATCAAGCAGTTGGGAGGATAGCATGAGTGGAGCAACGGAAAAACTTTCGGTGATCGAGCGGCAGGACGCCTTCCTGGATGAATGGGTTGCCGCCGAAGGGATCGACTTTGCCAACGCGGAAGA
>JASFER010000022.1:0-39620 GCA_050124755.1 Desulfobacteraceae bacterium | reverse complement strand
GCCGTTTTTGAACCTGGTGCCGGCCCTTGCCTACTTGTTCGGGCAAGTACCGGCAGCCGCCCGCGGACCGGCCGTGGAAGGCGCCCGGTGGGCTCACATCCGGCTGATGGCGGTGCTGGAAGCCTTTGCCGCAGTGCGCCGGCCGCTGATCCTCTTCCTGGACGACCTGCAGTGGCTGGATGTGGCCTCCCACGGCTTTTTGCGATACCTGGCCCACAACGGCCTGGTGCCGGGGCTCCTGCTGGTGATGGCCTTTCGCAGCAGAGACGCGGAAACCAGCGCTGCCCTGGAACAGACCACTGCCCTGTATCAACAGCAGCAAGCCACTCTCCCACTGGCGCTGAACGGACTGAACAAACGGGATACCCGGGCCTTGTTAAAGGTCCGGCTGAACACGAACCAGGACCTGACCCCGCTGGCGGATATCTGCCATGGGAAAACATCGGGCAACCCCTTTTATTTGATCCAGCTTCTGGATGAACTGCTGGAAACCGAGGTGATTGCCAGAAACAACGGGGAGTGGATGTACGATATTGCCCATATCGCTGGTTTGGCCTTTACGGAAAATGTGATCGACCTGCTCATCGAGCGCATGCGGCTGTTGGAGGATGACTGTCTGGCTCTGCTCAGGCAGGCCGCCTGCATCCGGGGTGATATGGGCGTGCCGCTTCTGAAGGCCACCTCAGGCTTTCCCCGGGAGAAGATCCAGACCCTGCTCTGGAAACCGATTCAATTGGATCTCCTGCATCAAACGCAGAAAGGGTTTCGATTTGCCCACGACCGCATCCCGGAATCCCTGGAGGCGCAGTTGGGGGACGATGAGGCCCGGGCGATTCACCGCAGGCTGGTGGCCTTTTTTCTGGCCGACGAGCGGCGGGCGGATCTGGAGGCCAATCTCTTCACCCTGCTTCATCATTATGAGTGTTACGCCCATACCATTACCGACGGTTCCGTCAAAAAAGAGATGGCCCGCCTCTATTTCATGGCCGGCGAACAGGCCCGCGGCCGGTCGGCCTATACCCTGGCCCTGGCGTACTTCACCCGGGGCAAAGTCCATTTTCCCGGCGATATCTGGGCCAAGGATTATGAACTGGCCCTCGGGTTCTGCCGCCAAATGGCCGAGTGCGCCTATCTGGCGGGCGATTTCGCGGCCGCCGACCGCATGTTTGCGGAGGCCCAGGCCCGCGTCCCATCGTTTGCCGACCGGGTCACCGTGGAGATGGTGAAAATCCCCTGCTTCCAGGCCCAGGAAAAAGAGAAGATGGCGCTGGCCGCCGGACTCAACATCCTGCGCGGGTTAGGGTTCCGGATTCCCGAAAACCCTTCCAATCGGACCATTCTCTATGCCATCCTGAAAGCCTGGATACGCTATGTTCTCAGCCGTAAGGAGCGCCTCATAGGCCAACGGATGACGCCGGACACAGCCGTTTATAGGGCGGTGAAATGCATTGGCGCCCTGGGGTCGGTGATGTTCCGCCTCTCCCCGCAGAAACTGCTGCCGCTGCTCACGGCCATCTCCTTCAACCTGACCCTTAAATACGGCAACATGGCTGAGACGCCGGTGACCTTTATGGTTTTCGGCATGATTCTCGACCAGATGACCGGTTCAGTCAAATGGGGGCGCACCCTTGGGGGCATGGCCCGGGAGATCAGTCGCCATTTCGACGACGCCCGGCTCAAGACCAAGGAGAAAACCATGATCGCCGTGCTCCTGGACCACTGGGACAAACCCCTGGCTCAGGCCATCCGCGATTTTGAATCGGCCGAGGCGTTCTGCCTGCGGCATGGCGACCATGAGTATTACGCCTACAACGCCCTGGGGCGCCTGCACGGCCTGCTCATCAGCTCATCGCCCTTTGGCCGTGTGCTGCAAAGCATTAATGAAACAAAGAAAGTGTTCGAACGGATCAACAACCGGCTTGCCCTGACCACGGTAAGTATTCTGCAGCAGGCCGTGGACAACCTTGACCAGGGTGTGCGGGAGCCCTGGGTTTTCACGGGAGACCATTTTAATGAAGCCCGGATGGATAATCGCAACAGCGGTATCTTTACGGAGTTATATATCTATAAATTCTATGTCGCCGTTTACTGCGGCCGAATGGACATCGCCGCCGGCATCAGGGAGAACCTGGTGACCTGTGATGAGATGGCCATCGATGCCTACCAGTACAACTACTTTCTTTTTTTAGGCGCCCTGGTGGACATTCATTTAAACAGCGATGGGAAAAAGATCCGGCGCCACTTGAAGCGACTGAAAAAACACGCCGCCTGCAACGAGGCCCTCTATGGGAACAAATACCTCCTGGCCCTGGGCGACAGCCTGCGCCTCAAGGGCGATTCCAAGGCGGCTGCCGTGTATCGGGAGGCGGCCACGGCGGCGGATACCCATGGGTTCCGGTTCGAACAGGCCCTGTCCCTCGAAGGCCTGGGCAAAATTGCCCAGGAGAGCGGTGACGGCGCCGCTGCCGAGGCGTATTTTAAGCAGGCCATCCGGCTTTACAAGGAATGGGGGCTGGAGTGGAAACAGGGGCTGTTCGATGACACGACGCAAGGACGTCATGCGCCGGAGGCGTTTGCCGCCCATCCGCATGCCCCTGTGCCGGATCGGGCCAAAGGGCGATCGGGGACGGCCGGACACGGCGGCGAACCGGGCATGGTCAATGGTGTGGAGGATATCCTGCGGGCCATGAAAGGCATGAGCGGCGCCACCGTCATCCACGCAGCCGTTCAGCAGGTCCACTGCTGGAAGAGCCATGTCTATATCGACGACAGCGGGATTCACCGTCCGGCGATCTGCGTCCCCCTGCCCGAAAAGATGCTCTCCTTTGCCTGTGCTGCCGGAGAAGTCATCCACGCGGATGCGGAGAGCTGCGAGGAGCGGTTCTTCGATACGGCCTATTACTTGAGCCGCAGTCCGTCATCGCTTCTGGTGATTCCCGGGAAAGAACGAAACGGCATCTATCTTGAAAATGCCGACGCCGACACCTCACAGGATATGGCGGCCTTGACCCGTCTGGCGGAACAGGTCCTGGCCCATGTGCGGCCGGACCCGTCGGCTTCGACACCCGAGGAAGATCCCGGTGCGGTTGGCACACAGCTGCGCAGGAAGCAGTGCCGCATCCTGCAGGAGCACATGACAACCCGGAAGGCCTATCGGAATCAGTCGCTCTCCCTTGCCGGACTGGCCAAAGAAGTCGGTATGCCCCAACGGGTTGTGACCGACGCCATTAACACCTGCCTGGGGCAGAATTTCAAAACCTTTGTCAACAGCTACCGGATCGAAGCCGTCAAGCAGGCCCTTGGCGATCCGGTTAACAAAGACAAAACGATCCTGGAGATCGCCTACGCCCAGGGGTTTAACGCCAAGTCCACCTTTAATGAGGTTTTTAAAGAGAGCATCGGCACCACACCTTCAAAATTCAGAGCCGACCTGTTGGGAAGGTGACCGGCCCCAAAAAGCGCCCCTCCCAAATCCAGAAAATAAAGGACCCGCTCAACGAATTTCAAACCAATTAAAGAACAATTTGCAATTCGAAGTTGCAATTTACACCATTTCGATATACGCTTTTTCCATGCCGTTAATTAACCGTACGATAGAACCTGCCTTAAGCGCCTTGGCCGGCAAATATCCGGTGATCACGATAACCGGCCCTCGGCAGAGCGGAAAAACCACACTTTGCCGAAAGGTATTCGCCCATAAACCGTACGCTAATCTGGAATCACCGGATACGCGTCAGTTCGCAATCGACGATCCAAGAGGATTTTTGGCACAATTCCCGGAGGGGGCGATTTTCGATGAAATTCAAAGAGCTCCCGACTTGGCCTCTTATCTCCAACCGATGGTGGACGAGGATCAGCGAGAAGGCCGTTTTATTTTAACAGGCAGTCAACAATTTGAAGTCAGCAATACCATCAATCAATCCCTGGCCGGCCGCAGCGCTCTGGTCAAGTTGCTTCCTTTTACCATTGAGGAAATTCAATCGACCTTTTCACTGCCGGATGTCGACAGCTTGCTCTATAAAGGCTTCTATCCCCGCATATGGGATAAGCGGCTGAATCCGACCCAGGCGCTTGGCGATTATTATGAAACTTATATCGAGCGGGATTTGAGACAGCTGGTGGCAATAAAGGATTTAAACCGCTTCCAGCGCTTCATCAAATTATGTGCCGGCCGTACCGGCCAATTGCTTAATGTCAATCGTCTGGCCAATGATGCCGGCGTCTCTCATACCACAGCCCGCAACTGGATTTCGGTGCTTGAAGCAAGTTATATCATTTTTCTTTTGCAGCCCTATCATCGCAATATTTCCAAAAGACTTGTCAAGTCGCCAAAGCTTTATTTTTACGATGTCGGATTGGCTGCATTTCTTCTGGGCATTGAAAACAAAAAACAACTCTCAAGGGATCCTTTACGGGGCAACCTTTTTGAAACCGCGGTTATCGCCGAAACCCTTAAACATCGCTTTAATTCAGGCAAAAAAAGCAATCTATTTTTTTATCGGGACAGCAAAGGAAACGAAGTAGACCTTCTTTTGGTCAACGGACCCGATATGTTTCCCATTGAGATTAAAGCCGGCATGACCATTACCCGCGACTATTTTAAGGGGCTTAATCATTTCAATAGGTTATTTGCGGATAGAATTCCTGCCGGCAGTGGTCTGGTTTACGGTGGCAATGAAACCCAATCAAGAACCGGTGTCTCAATTGTCCCGCTTGCCCAATTGAATAGACTCTTCACATTGGCGCAGTCATCCGATTGACCCAATTTAATGGGTATTTACAAAAGTATATGATCGGGAACGTCAATATGAAAGGATTTTGGAAAGCGGCTTGTAAAACGTCAGCAGGGTTGTTAAAAAGGCAATAGCTGACGTTTCTGATGGTTATGTGAATTTCTTTTATTTTCAAGGGCCTTACAATGCTTAAGCGTATCCGTATATCCGGTTATAAATCAATTAAAGATGTAAGCGTGGAGTTGCAACCGCTGTCCGTTTTTTTCGGCCCCAATGGTGCAGGTAAAAGCAATTTTCTTGATGCTCTTCAACTTCTTTCCAAAATTGGCACAAGCAGAACTCTAAAAGATGCATTTGAGCCGCCCTATCGAGGTAAACCCTTAGAATCTTTCGCCTTCGGATCCGAAGGCATTAGAGGTTTGCTGAAAAATGAAAGTCTGCGCTTTACCATTGAAGCAGATGTTGAGCTCTCTCCGGTGGTGGTTGGGGCTGTTAATCGCCAAATTCGCGAGATGAAAAGAACGTTTTCAAATGAAAAATCATTTAGGGGGCCTGAAAAGGTATCCAAAAAGCTTCCAACTGTCCGTGAAAAGAACCTGCGTTACCGAATTGAGCTCGAAATATTGCCTAAGTCTGGAATCTTGCGTGTAGCGGACGAATATTTAGCAGCGCTTAACACGAGAGGCGAACCTACCGGTAAGCGGAAACCTTTTCTTTCCAAGTCCAACAAAGAAAAAAGGCTCCATTTGCGTATGGAGGGTCAAGCCCATCCCACATACTATGAACGTTATTTGGATCACAGCATTCTCTAATTGCCGAACTATCCTCCTCATTACCCACATATCGTCGCCATGCGCAGAGAATTAGAGAGCTGGTTTTTTTTCTATTTTGAACCTCGGGAACGCATGCGGGCTGCTACTCCTGTAAAAGAGGTACGTCATATAGGATTGATGGGAGAAGAACTGGCGGCTTTTCTTAATACCTTAAAAGCCATTGATCCGCGGCAGTTTCAGGCTGTTGAAAAGGCTTTGCGTGTAATCATGCCCAATGTGGATGGTATTGATGTCGACGTCAATGATCTAGGCGAAGTGGAGCTAAAGCTAAAAGAAAACGGTATCCCAATTCCAGCACGTATTCTTTCGGAGGGAACGCTGCGAATTTTGGGCCTTCTCGCTTTAGATGGTGCCAAAGAGCAGCCTTCTTTAATCGGCTTTGAGGAGCCTGAAAACGGAATACACCCGCGACGCATTGAGCTAGTTTCGCAAATGCTTCAAACAAGAGCATCATCAGGTGCAAGTCAATACATAGTAACCACACACTCACCCATTCTTCCGGATTTGATGCCCAGCGAGTCGCTATTTGTATGCAAAAAAGTAGAAGGTCATACAGCCATCGAACCTTTTTGACCCCGGTGTTTTCTTTGCAAAGCACCCCCTTCGGCAGGGCATCCGGATGTTCCGATGCACCTGTTCAAAGGGGGATCTCTTATCCGACGGCTTTTGTTGTCCTAAGGTGCTTTGTAATGATCAATCCCAGTAATAATACATCCATCCGTTTACCAACTGGTTTGTATAAGTCGTGCGAGAATCCGCCGTGCCGTCGGCATTGGTGTCGTATTCTTCCATGGTGCGGTTACCGTTTGAGTCGTAGGTATCGGTTTCGCGTTCATCCACCGTGCCGTCGGCATTGGTGTCGTATTCTTCCATGGTGCGGTTGCCATTTGAGTCGTAGGTATAGTTTTCGCGTTCATCCACCGTGCCGTCGGCATTGGCGTCGTATTCTTCCATAATGCGGTTACTGTTAGCGTCGAAGGTATAGGTATAGCGTTCGTCCACCGTGCCGTCGGCATTGCTGTCGTATTCTTCCATGGTGCGGTTACCGTTTGAGTCGTAGGTATAGGTTTCGCGTTGATCCACCGTGCCGTCGGCATTGTTGTCCCTTTCATACATGATGTTGTTGCCATTTGAGTCGTAAGTATAGGTATAGCGTCGATCCACCGTGCCGTCGGCATTGTTGTCGTATTCTTGCATGGTGCGGTTACCGTTAGCGTCGAAGGTATAGGTATAGCGTCGATCCGCCGTGCCGTCGGCATTGCTTTCGTATTCTTCCATGGTGTTGTTGCCATTTGCGTCGAAGGTATAGGTATAGCGTTGATCCACCGTACCGTCGGCATTGGTGTCCCTTTCACGCATGGTGCGGTTGCCATTTGCGTCGAAGGTATAGGTATAGCGTTGATCCACCGTACCGTCGGCATTGGTGTCGCTTTCATACATGGTGCGGTTGCCGTTGGCTCCGTAGGTATAGGTATAGCGTTCGTCCACCGTGCCGTCGGCATTGTTGTCGTATTCTTGCATGGTGCGGTTGCCGTTGGCGTCGAAGGTATAGGTATAGCGTTGATCCACCGCACCGTCGGCATCGGTATCGCTTTCATAGACGGTCGGGTTGCCGTTGGCGTCGAAGGTATGGGTCGTGCGATAATCCACCGTAGCGTCGGCATCGTAGTCGTCTTCAGACATGCGCCTTGCATAGATTTCCGGGGTGATGCCGAGACCCTCATACAGGGAATCAAGGGCATAGGCGGGATTGCGAATGGCCCGGCTGCCCCCCCACAAACCCGCGGCCCTTCCATCGGCAATGAGCTTTCTGAAGGAAAAATCTTCAGGGAAATGCCTCCACTTCTGATCAAAATCAATGCTGACTCCTGAAGCCAGTGTGTGCATCTGATCCGGTATCTGGATCCCGTTGGCCAAGTTCCCGTCTTCATCAAGGGTCTGTAGAAATACCGCTAGGTTGGCCGCCCGCTCAAAAGGCGTTCCCCTGTGGCTCCTGTCAATGGCATTCACAGCTTGGCGCACCTCAAGCGCAGTCTGAGGCGCAGCTGTGCCTGCAAGGTCAAAGGGCGACAGACTGGAGGCGCCTGCTGCCTGCCCCACAAGCACGTCCCCTACATGAAAACTTACCACCTCGCCATCCTTGTACTGAAAGGACCCGTCGGAGCCGGTCGTCCCGGACAAGGTGGCCGTACTGTATGATAACCCCGCTACAGGACCGTCGATAAAATCACCTGTCAGCACTGATCCGCCTCCGCCTCCGCTTTCGCTTCCGCCTCCGCCTCCGCATCCGGTCAATAATGCCGTCGAAAGAGCCACTGCTGCAATGATCATCTGGTACTTGAACAATCGTCTCATCTAAGTCTCCCTTTTAGTTTGGGGTATGAACTGAAAGCTTCGCAAACCTCCTCGACGAAGCAAAAAAAAGGCATTCCCTTGGTTGGAAATGCCAAGTCTGTGAAAAAAGGATGGTGATGACGCTTCGGGCGGGGTGTCCGACGGGTATCACGATAGATTAAGCGAATGATGGAGCAGGTGGCTTTCATCTCAGCGTCGTTTCAGATTCAGATCCAGTTCAACCGACAATCTAGTCATAATTCATTTGTTGGATGAAATCCGCAGGCGCCAGCGCTTGTGCCTTACTTTACCACACAACCGTTGTGGGTTGTATTTCACATACAGCCGGAACAATATACGCAAGTATAGCCACAGCTTTACTTCCGGGCAATGACTGAAATCAGTCATTTTTCATCTGCTATCAGTACTGCTTTGAGGAGCATCCCGTAGGAGGAGTTGTCTGGAAGTCAATGCTTGCAAAGAAGAAGTAGTTGATTTTATGGATGTTTCGAAGTCCGGGGATGGTTGACATAGCGGCCGTTTTGTGAATAAAATGCGCTTTAAGAGCGCTAGATCATGACCATCGATTTATCCCATACTGAATTGTGCACCCTCCGGAAATTGGGGAATATCGTTTCTGAATGCGAAACCCACAATGAAATCAGAAGAGTATCGCTAAAACTATTGGAACAACTTATCCGAACCAATGCCTCTAATTTTTACATCACCATGCAACAGGGCAACAAATGGAAGACAGATGATTTTATCAGCCGCGGCTTGCGTGATGACAAATACGAAGAATATAACCAGTATTATCATCAACTGGACCCATTCCAAAAAATTGGGCCGCATGTGAACCAAATCCTGATCGGCGAAAAAACCATCGATTGGCCGAGGCATTTGAAAAGCGAATATTACAGTGATTTTTTGCGACCACAAGGCATCCACCATATGATGAACATGTGGATTGACGGCGCAGACGATATTTACAGCGTCCTGGCTTTTTTCCGTCCGGTCCAACAAAAGCCTTTTGAGAATCATGATCAGGTTCTATGCGAGCTTGCCGCTCCTCATATCACCGCAGCTCTTAGAAAGGTTCTTTATAAGAATAAAATCTTCAGACTTCAAAAAGCGGCAAAGGCGCTGCTCAGTGCAGTGCCGTTAAAAGGCGTCGTTATCCTGGATGATCGCCTGCAAGTGCTTTGCTCCAATCATGAGGCAAACGAAGTTATGGCAGCCGCAAATAGAAACATAGAGAAGCGGGACGCTGATTCCCTTCCCATCGAAATAAGCCGCGCTTGTCTTGAGCTGAAAGAGAAAGCCGCCACCGGAGACAATTCAAGACATTTTCAAATAGAATTGGAAGAGCCGTTTGGCGTGATGAGCGTTGAAGTGCGCATGATAGAATACGAGGACAACACTTGTCTGTTCTTGATTAAGTTCGGCGAATATGCACTTGTGAATAATTGGGCCCGTAAGCTGAAAGCCAAACATATCAGCCGGCGGGAATTGGACGTGGTGAAATGCGTCTTCGATGGATTGACCAATAGAGAGATTTCGCAACAATTATTCATCAGTGAATACACCGTGGAAAACCATCTCAAATCGATATTCAGAAAAATGGATGTCAAAAGCAGGACCCACCTGGTCCGGCAGGTACTGAATACTTTATAGAATGATGGGTAAAACGAAACATAGAAGTAAAAAATACCATATGCCGGAGTTTTCTCTTCTTTTCCGTAGATTCGGCGATGCCCTGCCTTCTGTTAATAAAAGCAAATTTCAAAGCACCGGATTTGCAGCGGCCCAAAAAAAGCGCCCCTCCCAAAAGGGAAGGGCGCAATAAATGCTGAAGTTCGATGGGGTTGGTAACTACACTTCCAACCAGGAGTCGGAGTACAGGGTTTTGCCCAGGATGACGTTGACGGTCTTGGCGTAGTCCTGCATCTCTTTGCTCAGGCCGGCCATGTCGGGCTCGGTGCCGTCCATGATGCCGCAGATCAGGTCTACGATATCCTGGCGCTGACCCTTGGCGATGGCGGTGAGTTGGTCGTCGCGCGGATCGGAGATCACCGACTGCATGCCGCATTTTTCCAGCATCACCATGTAGGTCTGGTTGAGGATGGGGCGCAGGTGCTCGGGCGGGCCGTTGGAGATATTGGACAGGCCGCAGGTGCTCTTGGCGCCGGGGGACATGTCCGGAATCATCTTCTGGAACTCCATCAGGCTGATGGCCTGGGGTTGCTGGATGTTGACCGGGGTGACGATGCCGTCCACCCAGATCTTCTCGTTGGGGATGCCGGCTTCGTTGGCGAAGTAGAGCAGTTCCACGCACAGGGCGGCGCGTTCGTTTTCATCCCGGGGCAGGCCTTCGGGACCCCACATCAGGGCGATAAAATCGGCGTTATGCTCGGCGCACATGGGCACCATGCGCTCGTAGCGTTCGGGGCGGGCCATGATGGAGTTGACGATGTGCGGGGTACCGCTGGGAACCTGTTTGATTACCTTCAGGGCCGCTTCGATGGCGTCGATGTTGGAGGTGTCCAGGGCCAGGGGAATGTCCGGCACCACGTCCTGAACCGTTTCCACCACCCAGGGCATCAGTTCATGACCGTCCTTTTTGGCCGGTCCCAGGTTGATGTCAATGTAATCCATGCCCTTTTCCTTCTGGAAAAGGGCCTCTTCCTGGATCGGTTTGGGGTCGCGCGCCTTGAAGGCGGCACCGATCTTTTTCGAAATCACGTTTAAGCTTTCGCCGATGAGTAACATAACTCCTCCCGTATTTGTTCAGCTGGTGCTTGGTTGGATGAAAAAAATTCGGACGGCCGCCGGGCGGCCGTCCATATTGGCATATTATGCATATTTTTCCTTGAGAAAACCCGGCAGGTGGGCGGCTTCACGCGGTCCCACGATCACGTTCCAACCCGGCAACTCTTCTTCCATGTCGCCGACGATGGCGGCAGCGTATCCGGGGATGATCAGGTCCTGGTGCTTGACCTTGTCCATGATGCCGGATTTTTTGACGAAAATACCGACGTCATCACCGGAGAACTTGCCGGCGGCCCAGGCGGTGAGCACGGAGAGGCCTTCGGAGTCCTTGATCAGCAGCCAGGACGGTACGCGGCTGCCTTCGATCTCGCCGGAGACGATAAAGTAGGTCAGGGCAAAGTTGGTGGTCACCATCACCGGAGAGTTTTCATCCGGGCTGCCGATTTCGTAGATGCCTTCCGTTACGGTCATCGGTCTTTGCGGATCGGTGAAGATGTTGAGCCGCTCCAGCAGCAGTGGGAAGATGCTATCGCCGGCGAAGTCGCTCATGACCACAATACCGCCGTATTTGGCGATGTGGGTGGCGGCCAGCATGGTTTCCACGTCCAGGTTGGAGGCCATTTCACAAGGAAAGGTGATGGTGGGGAAACCGATGGCGCGGTTGCCGTTTTTGAGGGCGGCGCGCCGGATGGCGATCATGTCGGCGTTGGATTGCTTGGGCTCGCGGCTGCCCGGGTCGATCACCAGGTCCTTGAGTCCCATTTCCGCGAGCTTTTCGCTCAAGGGCACCAGGGCTTCCACGGAGTCCGCTTTAATGCCCACCGGCAGATCGTTGTCTTTGGCCAATGCGCCCATGGCATCGATGTTGGCGGCGGTGGCGCCGTACATCAGCGGTCGCTTGAAACCTGCGGCCTCAACGCCGGCCTTCATCACCTCCACATCCTCGGTCATCAGGATAAGGTTGAATTCCGAGGTGTCGGCAATCTGCTTGGCGGCGGCGCCAAAGGCGGCCGCATCACCGCCGGCATCTTTAAGGGCCACCAGTTCGGGGCGCAGGTTCAACCCCACGCGCTCGAACTGCAGGGCATTCCAGCTTTTGAGTTTGGCGGCCAGGTCATCCGAGGAGATGTCCGATGAGACCTGGGCGGCCAGCAACGCGGGATTGTAAAAGGTCTTCTCATGACGGTACTGGACGGTTTCGCCGCCGGCGGTGGCTTTACGAACCCCCTTGCCCACGACCACGGGACGGATGGGCGGCGCGGAAGCTTCGGCCAGTTGCTCGCGGGCTTCGTCCGATACATAGGGGCAGGCGTCCAACTCTGCCTTGCCCGATGCCAGGTTCATGGCAAAGGCCAGGCAGGTCGGCACACCGCACTCCTTGCAATTGGTTTTCGGCAGAAGCTTGAAAATCTGAATACCGGTTAATGCCATTTGATTCTCCTTCTATTGGGTGATCGCAGGGAAGCGGTGGCTTGCACCGCTTCCCCATGCATCTGGGTTCGTTGTTAGCCGACCAGCGGATCCATGGATATCGCCGGATGCCCCTTCTCTTGCAGCCAGGGCAGGATCTCCTCTTCGGTGGTGCCCACGGTTTCATCGGCAACCATGTCGGTGAAGTTCTTGACGCCCAGTTCCTCGCCGCGTTTGTCCAGACGCTCTTTGATCTCCTCTTTGAGGATTTTGGGCATCCAGACCATGCGCAGCAGGCCGCCGTCGCCGACGATGAACTTTTTCTGGGTGATGTTGAACTTGGAGTGCCCCACAAAACCCGGGGAAGAAGCGCCGCCGCCCATGACACCGGCCAGGGTGGTGAACTTCATGCCGCTGGGGGTCTCACCGGCATACTCGCGGTTGACGGTCATCACGCCGTTGCACGAAGGCAGCATGGCGGCGATGCATTCACAGCAGCCGCAGGTGGTCATGGGATCGTTGACCAGGGAGTAGAAGTTGTAGGTTTCGATGGCGCCGCGGGAGGCCTTTTTGATGAACTCATTGACCCCGGCAAAGGTGCCCATGACCGGGTCCAGGACCTCGCCCTTTTCGATGGGCTGGTTGGGGCCGGTGGGGTTGATCTCGTAAGAGGCCTTGCAGTCCATCCAGTTGTAGGCGCCGCACAGGCCGGTGCGTTCCGGGCTGACGGTGCACACATGGGTGGGGGCGAAAGACTGACACAGGGTGCAGGAGTAGAAGATCTCCACATCCTCGTCGGTCATGGTCTCCACGCGTTCGTCTCTGTGTTTGTAAGCGGCACGGGCTTGGGCGGTGAGTTTGTCCACGTCTTTCTGCTTGGTGTAGAGGGTGACCTGGACCTTGTCCATAATCTTGCCGAAGTCCTGGTGGAACTTGGCGTGCAGCACGACGCCGATGTCTTTCAACGTAAAGCCCTTATCCACAGCGGCTTTGCTGACGCGCACCCAGGCGATGTCGCGCTGGCCCATGTGCATGACGCCCTGGATGTAGTTGATCAGGTGGTGGGTCTGACGCTCCAGGATGGGCTCGAAATCTTCCTGGAATTCCCGGCCGGCCACCTGCATGAAAATGCCCATGGGGAATGTGTCGCCCTCTTTGAAATCGCCGATATCCGGGCCGATGATCTCGACCTTGCCGTCCTCGATTTCGTTCATCTCGGCCATCTTGAGGTATTCGGTGCATTGGGTCTTGCCGCCGCCGGCCTGGCAGTACAGATCGGCGCCGCGCACACGCTCGCCCTCATAGGCCGGGCCGAAGGCGCACGGAATTTCGATTTCGCTCACCGTGGTCTTCAGGCCGCGCACTTCCACTGATTTTTGTACCATTTCGTCGTGGGGCACATTGGCCACCACGTGCTCATAGGTACAGATGCCGGTGGGCAGTACTTCGGGAATGTCGGTGTCGGCGATGGTGGGGAAGCCCCAGTTGATGCAGCCGGCGGCCGCAGCGGCCCATTCGGCGTTTACATCACCCAGTGCGTTCACGAAGGCGAAGATGCGGTCTTTGTTGTACATCAGGATCTTCTTGTGGTCGCCGGGCTGAACGCCGCCGAAGGCCATGGCGGCGCGGTTGGCAAAGCCCAGGGCAAAGATGGCTGAAGAGATGTCCGGTCCGAAGGGCACGATGCGGGTGTTCCAACCCACCTGCACGTCGGATTCGACGAGCTGGTCGATGACGGTGGTGCCGTTCTGGTTGGCGGCGCAGAAGATGTAGAGGCTGCGGCGCTGGTACTCTTCCACGATCTCCTTGGCGATCTCATTGGTGGGCGCCGAACCGACGACGGCGGCAAAACCGGGGGCAGAGCCGTCCACGAACTCCACGCCGCGTTTACGCATGATGGTGTCGTCGGCTGCTCCCAGCCAGATCTTGCCGGCCTCCAGGTCCACCTCTTCGGTGGGCAGATAGAAGTCCGGTTCGTTCAGGTAACGCAGGGCCTCGTCGATTTCAAAGGCGAACAAGGCGGCCATGCCGGCGTCCAGCAGGGGACCTAGATAGGGTAGATGGTTGCTGCCCTTAATGTGAGGCGGCAGCAGCTTGCGGGCAAAGGCCAGCGGCTTTTGCATATCTTCCAGGGTTTCGATCTTGATTCCGGTCAGCGAGTAGATCACCGGCAGAAAGTAGGCGGTGTTGGGAAAGCCCACCTTGGTGTCGGCATTGAAGGTCTGCAAGGCTTTCTGGTAGTTACCTTCGACCTTGGAAACAATATTGTAACCACCTTGAATGGCGGCAAATGCAACAAGTCGTGACATACAGTCCTCCTTCGTTGAGGATTTAAACGGTTATACTTTACGCTTCGAGCTTCTGACGGTCTTCCATGGACATCAACTGACGCTCTCTGGCCTTGTCGATGCCCAGTTCTTTGCGTTTCTTGTCGATGTGGTCAATCATCAAGTGGGCGTGCTTGATGGGATCGGCTTCCAGGTCCCATTTGCCGCCGTAGAGTTTCTCCAGTTCCTTGGACAGGTAGTCGTGGAATACCGGCGCCCCCGAGGTGGGCAGATGCAGGCCGAAGACGGTGTACACGCCGGAGCTGACGAAGTAGTGGCCGATGGAGATGGCCTTTTCACTCATCCACTCAGGCGCGCTTCCGGCGGCCGGAAGGTCGCTGATATCTTTGCCCAACCCGCCGGCCTTGACCACTTCGGTGGCGGCCAGCAGGATGCGGCTGTTGTCCACGCAGGAGCCCAGGTGCAGGACCGGCGGGATACCCACGGTCTCGCAGACTTCCTTGAGGCCCGGTCCGCAGTAAACGCCGGCGGCTTCCGGCGTGAGCAGCCCTTCCATGGCGCAGGCGATGCCGTTGCAGCCGGTGGTCAGAACGATGACGTCGTTTTTGATCAGCTCCTTGACCACGGTGATGTGGGCCTCGTTATGACGGGTACGGGCGTTGTTGCAGCCCACCACGCCGGCCACACCGCGGATGCGTCCGTTGATGATATTGTCGTTCAGGGTATAGAAGGTGCCGCGGAAGGTGCCGCCCAGGTGATACTCGATGGACTCCACGCCAAAGCCGCCGATGGCTGTTGACTTGTACTGGGGAATCATCACCTCGGAGCCGCGGTTTTCAAAGTTGTCGATGGCCATGCGAACGATTTTTTCCGCATCTTCCAGGGCATGGTGCTCGTCGAACTCGATGTGGATCACGTTATCCTGCTCCATCTTGGCGATGGGATGGGTGGTGATCAGTTTGGTGTGGAAGCACTTGGCCACGTTGGCCAGGTTCTGGAACACGCACTGGATGTCCACCACCATGGCGTCGCAGGCGCCGGTGATGATGGCCAGTTCCTGTTGCAGGTAGGTGCCGGCCTGGGGCACGCCGTGGCGCTGGAAGATCTCGTTGGCCGTACAGCAGATGCCGCCCAGTTGGATGCCCTTGGCGCCCTTGGATTTGGCATACTCGATGATTTCCGGTTTCTGGGCCATGGCCACGATCATCTCGGACAATACCGGTTCATGGCCGTGAACGATGAGGTTGACATGGTCCTGTTTCATCACGCCCAGGTTGGATTCAGCCTGCAGCGGATAGGGGGTGCCGAACAGGATGTCCTGCAGATCGGTGGCCAGCATGGAGCCGCCCCAGCCGTCGGCTATGGATGCACGGCTGCACTGCTTGATGATGTTTTTGTAGTCCTGATCCACGCCCATATGCGTGCGGTGCATGATTTCGACGACTTCGCGGTCGATGTTGCGCGGTTTGACGCCGGCTTTGGTCCATTTTTCGTACAGGGGCTCGGGCGCCCGTTTCAAGTAGAGCAGTTCGCCTTCGGCTTTGCCCCATTCATTGAGGGCGACTTCTGCGGTCTCCAGGGCAACCTCGTCCAGGTCGCGGTCTTTGGTTTCGCCGTCCACTTCCACGGTGGTATCGACATCGAGGGCTTTGGCGACGGCGAGCAGCTTGGGGATATCCTTGATTTGATAGGCGTCGCTCTCCTTGCGGGCGGCAGAGAGAAAGACTTCCGCTACGCAGCGGCCATGGTCGGAGTGGGCGGCCGCCCCCCCAGCCACCATGCGGGCAAAGTTACGGGCCGCGATGGTGTTGGCCGTGGCACCGCAAAGGCCCTTACGGGTGTCTTCGCCTTCGATGCCGCCCTTGGGAAGCGGCAGGCGGCAGGGGCCCATGGCACAGTTTTTACAGCAGATGCCTTGCAGGCCGATGGCACAGGGTTTCATCTGTTGAGCACGATCGAAAACCGTGTCAATGCCCAATTCCTGGGCGCGTTTAATCATTTCCTGGGTGGCGGGATCAATGGATGCGCCAATGGGATCAGCCAGTTTGGGCGCTTTGGCTGCCTTTTTGGCTTTGATATCTTCTGCCATTAGAGGTTCCTCCTCTTAGTTTATTGATTAATCGAATCGCTTTGCTTTATTCGGTTCAACCGTTCAGGGTCAGTTTCAAGCGACCCGGCGGTGGATGCGGTCCAGCAGATTCATCATTTTTTCCAGCGGATCGGTCTGGACGTCGGCGGCCGTCTTGGTCACCGCTGCTGTACTTGCCGCTGCCTGGCGTTTGGCCTGTGCAGCCTCACGTTCGGCCGCCCGTTTCTGCCTCAGGGCTTCTTCTTCAGCTTCACGCGCTTCGACCTGTGCTTTCAACCGGGCTTCTTCTTCGGCCTTGGCTTTGGCCTCGGCTTCAGCTTTGGCTTTGGCCTCGGCCTCGGCTTTGGCTTTGGCCTCGGCTTCAGCTTTGGCTTTGGCTTCAGCCTTGGCTTTGGCAGCCGCTTCAGCAGCCGCGTCTACCTTGGGTGCTTCCGGTTCGGGGGCCGGTGCCGGAGCGGCTTCAGGAGCCGGCGCGGCAGCAGGTGCTGCGGGTGCCGGCGCCGGTTTGGCAGCGGCCGGAGCAGCCTTGGGTGCTTCTGGTTTGGGAGCGGCTTTCTTGGGAGGCGCCTTTTTGGCCGGTGCCGCTTTCTTTTCTTCTTCGATGGTCAGGTCAGGCTCAGGTGCCAGAGCTGCCAGATCGACGTCCGCGCCGGCCAGTTGCTTGGCGATGGGGGCCACGTCGGCTGCACTGCCGCCTTCCATCAGCAGGTCGATGTAGGCTTTGGTCATGCGAATGGCTTCGGGGTGACGCATGATGAGCACATCACTGCCGGCCAGCAAGTAGGCGACGGCGCCAACAGCTTCCATCAGGATGCCGCGCTTTTCCGGATCGCCCAGAGTGGGGGCTTCCTCGGATGTCTGTTTGGCCTCCTTGCACTTCCATACTTCGTTGCCCAGGTTGTTGATGATGGGCAGCTGCAGCTTGTCGTCGCCCTGGGCCAGGGCGGCCATGCGCAGACGTTCCATAACAGAGTAGGAATATTCCATGCCGTATCCCAAACCGCCGGTGGTGGGATCGATGATCACCTTCTCCATGGGTACGCCCAGGTTTTCCAGCAGGATATTGACTTGTTTGGCCAGGTTGACATCGATGGGGGAAGATGAGATCAGGGTGTGGCCGTAGGCCATGGCGGATGCGCCGATGCCCTTGTGATTTTTATCCTCCACCGGACCCAAAATGAGGTTTTCACCTTGGAAATCCTCGGAAAGCTGTTTGAGCACCGCTTCGTCTTTTTCAATGTTGGCGCTTCCCCAGACAATCAAAGGGACGTCGATGGCGTCCAACACTTTTTTAACCGTGGCCGAAGCATCAGCAGGACTGGCGTCCTCGCCGTTGGGATCGGTGCTCTTGAGTTGCAGCACGATCATTTCCGCGCCATAGTCGTCCACACATTTTTTAGCCCAGGCTGCCGCATCTCCCACAACATCCTTAAACGGCGCTGTTGCCGCTTCGGGCCAATCCTCCGGCTGCATGTCCCAAATTTCCATTGCAATACGCGGTTTTCGGGGCATTTCGCCTTCGAAATGATAGAACGGATAGCAGCTCTCGCCACCAACGGTCACGGCCTTGTCCCCCTTGCCCAGGGTGACTTCCATGACGCTGCCGGCATAACTCTCTTTATAGAATTCGAAAGCCAATGTTTCCTCCTTATGACAATACCGGTTAATAGTTGCAGTTATATAAAATCATACCGCAAATTGACCCTCCTAAAAGGGTCGGTTCATACAAAGTGGAATATTGAACCCTCCTTTCATATTTAAATTTTTTATTTTCGAATCTACAACGGTAGATGATCGGTTGTTTTCAAACCGGGTGTGATGCAACCGGTTCCAACCGCAACGGTCGAAGCACTGACGTGCTTTTGTTTTTCCGGCCTGTGGCCGCAAATCCAAGCCACTCGCTATACAGATGGTCGTTGACGCCTCAGGTGTGAAAATGGATGTGAGGTAGTGGTTTTTTGTGTTTGATATCCAGCCAAATGGATTGAATTTCATACCGTAACGACTCAAAGTGCTTTTTTAACGCAACTATCGCATTCACCATCTGTATTCCTGATGTCCGGGGGAGGAGGTTGTTGCGCCTAATTGTTATTAATAACAAAGCCTTATACATTGAACAGGGGCTTCTCTGAGGCTGAGAATATACCTTATATAGAGTCGTGTTTTTTTTTAATTTATTTTTGAGTTTAATAAATTGAGTCGTTTTTTTTGTCAATAGTTATGGGAGTTACTGAAGGTGAATTTCTAACTAAATCCCATTCATGTGGTCCATAGAGAGCGCCGCTTGGGATGTGTTCATAAATAAAGATTCGATATTTTGTCTAAAATCATGTAAACAGATGGTCATTTCGGAACAGATACAACAACTCAAGTTTCCGCGGAAGAGTGATGCTCGATCCCCAATACGCTAATTTTATTTTATTTGCTGCATCGGGTCTGGTTGTGGGTGGTTTGATAGCAGGTTTGCTGGTGAGAAGGCGTCTCAACAATCTGTATGAGCGCCATCTGAGTTCGATTAATTGGGAAAAGGCCGTCCTCGATGAAAGATTGAAGGCCCAAATTGCCGCTTCCGAGCAGTTACACCATCAACTGGATCAAAGTGAATCGGAATTGCAGCAGATTCGATCCCTAAAAGCAGACCTGGAAGCGGCCAAGGCTGCTTTGGAGACACAGATCCAGCGAATTCCGGTTCTTGAAGGAGAGTTGGCCGAGGTCAAGGCGTCGAATGCAGCCCTGCAAAAAGATTTGCGTCAGGAGTCGGTGGCGCTGGCCAAAGCCCAGGAAAAAGGGCTGCAGCTTGAAAAAGTGGCTGAGGAAAAGACCAGCAAAGAGGAACTATTGCTGGAAGTTCAAAATCAGAAGGCCGGATTGCAGGCCGATCTGGCGGAGTTGAAAACCCTGCTTGAGGATGAACGCAAACAAGCTTCTGAAAAAATAGCCCTTTTGAATGAGGCTCGCGATCAACTCAAGAATGAATTTCAAAATCTGGCTCAGCAGATCTTTGAAGAGAAGAGTCAAAAATTCACCGAACAGAACCGTATCAGTATGGACCATCTGATTGCGCCGTTGCGCGACCAGATCGGGGATTTCAAGAAACGGGTAGAGGATGTTTACGACAAGGAGTCCCGTGACAGGGCATCTTTGCAGACGGAGATCCATCATCTCAAGGAACTCAACCAGCGCATCAGCAAAGAGGCCCTGAACCTGACCCGGGCGCTGAAAGGGGACAGCAAGGCGCGCGGCAATTGGGGTGAAGTGGTTTTGGAACGGGTTCTGGAAGCCTCCGGGCTGCAAAAGGGGCGTGAGTATGAAACCCAAGTCAGTTTGAAAGACCCGCAAGGCAGGCGCTACCAGCCTGATGTGATCGTGCGGCTTCCCCAGGGCAAGGATGTGGTGGTGGACGCCAAGGTCTCTCTGAAAGATTATGAAATCTATTATTCAGCTGAAAATCACGAGGAAAAGGAACTGGCTCTTAAAGCCCACATCGATGCCGTACGGAACCATATCCGGTCACTTGCCGGCAAAAACTATGAAGATTTAGAAGGTGTTCGCACCCTTGACTTTGTCCTTATGTTTGTTCCCATTGAAGCGGCCTTCCTGGCGGCTGTTGAAAGGGAACGGGGATTATTCAGCGAAGCCTTTGAAAAAAAAATTATGGTGGTGAGCCCCTCCACTTTGCTGGTGACCTTGCGAACCATTGAAAATATTTGGCGTCATGAGCACCAAAATCGTTATGCCATTGAAATCGCAAAGAAAGCGGGTGCCATGCATGATAAATTCGTTCTTTTTGTGGAGGCCTTGGAAGAGGTGGGACAACAGTTGGACAAGGCCAGGCAGGCGCATCGAACGGCTATCGATCGTTTGGCTGATGGACGGGGCAATTTGATCAAGCGATCCCGGGAACTCAAAGCGTTAGGGGTTAAAACCGGCAAGGAATTACCTGCAAATCTACTGGAGATGTCCGAAGACGAAACCGAGTCATAAATCGTTTAAAATTTCGAAAGCGGCTTCTTTTACCGTTATACCATAACTGCCTGAAATCACTTTTTCCAAATAGCTGCGGGTTTTTTGGGATTTGACTTGTCCAATGACATGTAACACATCACCTTGGGTTTGTTCAGCAATGTCGGAAAAACAACGCCACAATTGATCCGAAAGCTCAAGGGCCAGTGAAGGGGCCTGGTCCGCCAGATACTCTGCGGCCACCATGGCTCCCAGACGAACCGACCAGCGTTCGTGGGTTAAAAGCTCAACTAAGGCCGTAAATACTTGACCGCTTTCCACCATCATGTTTGCGACGCGCTGAGCGTCGCCGTCCTCGATGATTTGTCGAAGCGAGGCGGACGAAAGCTGACTAGGATCGCGCTCTAAACTCATGGTTAAGAGCTCTTTGAGTTGAAGGTTACCTGACCATCGGAATTGATCGTCCAAAATAATGGTGGGAACAGAACGTATTTGGTCAGCCTGGGTCCATTCGGGAAACAATTCAGCGTTGATGATGCGCAGCCGTATCATGGAAGATCCGGATGCAAGAATTTGAAGTCGCCATACGGCATCGGGGCAATGAGGGCATTGCGTCGCCACGTAGGATTTTAACGCTACCGGCAGGTTGAGTTGTGACAGCTGATGGGCAAGATCCTCTCCCAGTTCATCTTCCTGCTTGCGACTATCCTCGATTAATGCTTGCAAAAAGAGGTGCAGCAATTTTCCCGTGGGAACCGCGTGATAGGCGATGTTGTTGTGGCGGCCGATCACCATCACCGGTTCCTGAAATGGTATATCGCTGTCCTTTTTTAATTTAATCAGGGGATTCAATTGCCTCAATTCATCGCAAAACCGGGACATTTGCCGGCCAATGGCTTCAGTGCCGGCAGAGAGGGTGATGACCGGCGCCTGATCCTGTTGTAAATGAAATTTCCGGATGATTTCTATATCCTGCGGTATCAATAGAGCCTCACAAAATCTGTTTCGCTGTGTCGTCAGTCTTTGACAATATCTTGATCAGTTATTATGCTGCGGTAACGATCCCGTCAAGCCTGTATTGGTGTTTAGTGTTTAGTGTTTGGTGTTTCGTACAGATGCTATACACTAAACACCAAACACTAAACACCAAACACAAAACACCAAACACAAAACAAGCTTCCGGAGGAATTAAATGCCAAGATCGCCTCTGCCCATAATTTGCATGTTTATTGCGTATTTTCTGTCTTTGTTTTTTCTGCCACCAGCCGCGGCATCCGGATTGAAGGTCAAAATGATGCTTTCCACCATTGAGATGCCGCCGGGATTCACCATCAGCATATACGCAGATAATGTCCCGGGTGCGCGCTCTTTAGCGCTCAGCCCGTCAGGGGTGTTGTTTGTGGGAACCCGCCAGACCGGCAAGGTGTATGCTGTTGTTGATACGAATCAGGATAAGAAGGCCGATCGTGTCATCACCATTGCGGATGGGTTGGACATGCCCAATGGGGTTGCCTTTTGGGAAGGTGACCTCTATGTGGCCGAAGTTCATCGGATCTTGCGTTACCGTCAGATCGAGTCTCAGATGGAGACCATTCCGAAACCGGTGGTGGTGTATGATCAGTTCCCAAGGGACAGGCATCATGGATGGAAATTTATTCGTTTCGGGCCGCAAGGTCGTCTTTACGTTCCCGTGGGCGCCCCCTGTAATGTTTGCCTCAAGAAAAATGAAGTCTATGCCTCAATTACACGCATGAATCGAGACGGCAGCGGGTTGGAGATTTATGCCCACGGGGTTCGAAATACCGTAGGTTTTGATTGGCATCCCCAAACCGGTGAGATGTGGTTCACAGATAACGGGCGGGATTGGCTGGGGGAAGATCAACCCCCGGATGAGTTGAACCATGTCCAAACCATGGGCCAGCATTTCGGTTTCCCTTACTGCCACGGTGATGTCCTGGGCGATCCGGAATTTGGTGCTCAAAATTCGTGTGATCAATTCACACAGCCGGCCGCTTTGCTGGATGCCCATGTCGCTCCGCTGGGGATGCGGTTCTATACAGGGCGGATGTTTCCTAAAACCTACCATAGCCAGATTTTTATTGCCGAGCACGGTTCTTGGAATCGAAGCCGCAAAATCGGATATCGCATCACACTGGTCAGGGTGCAAGGCGGCCGGGCCTTTGGTTATGAAACCTTTGCCCGCGGGTGGCGTATAGGCAATAGCGCCTGGGGACGTCCGGTGGATGTAGAGGTAATGAGTGATGGCAGTCTGTTGGTGTCCGATGACAAAAATGGGGTGATTTATCGAATCCATTGGCAGCCGGCTGACAGTTAGCACCCGAACGAAAATGCCCCTCCCCCGTCAAGGGGGAGGGAGTAACTGGTTTTTAGCCATTTCATAGGACGAATTGATGGGGCTGATGGATTCCACCAAAATGTGGTCTGTCTCAAAACGAAATCGAACATTCAAATCCCAAAGGCGCATACCGTAGGAATGGGATCGTGGCGCTTCCCGATATCCAGGGCGGGGGTCCAAAGCGACCAGATCGGTAACCAACTGTTTTATTTCTGGATAACGGGAGTGTTCAAATCGTCTGCATGCCTTGGCGGCTTCGCTGCTGAATACAACGTCCCAAAGGGCAGCCGGTTGGTCGGGAACATAGCCGGAATTTGCATCTGAAATGGCATCGGCGTAGGGTAAATAGGGCTTGATATCCAACACGGGTGTGCCGTCTAAAAGATCGGCGCCGCCAAGAAGCAGTTCAATTTGTCCTTTGGTTTCATTAATTGAGATGAGTTTTACTGCTGATTGGCCGATGGCGTTTGGCCGGAAGCCGGATCTGGATGCAAAGACGCCGACGCGCTGATTGCCGCCCAATCGTGGTGGGCGCACGGTGGATTTCCAGTGATGATGAAGCGATTGGTGAAATACAAACAAGATCCAGACGTGTGAGAATGTCTCCAATAGCCGAAAAGCCTCCGGGCGGCAAAATGGCGGTTCAATTTCTAATACCGCGGTGGCGTGGGGTACCAAACCGGGCTGGCGCGGAATACCGAATTTTTCTTTAAAACAGGAGCGTATAAAACCGACAGGTTCAAACGAATAATTTGTCATTTACATGGTCCTTGATATTGGGTAATTTCAGGCGGCAAAGCGTATCTTGCATTTATCACCTATGGCGAAAAATATCTGCAACATTTGTATTTTGAAGCGGGTTGTTCGCTATGCCAGATTAAAGTTTAAAGTTAATGTATTCTGTCTATTTTAGAAAAGGATGATAATCATGTTCAATCCGGAAAAATTGTTGGGAGGATTGCTTCGTTCCGGGATGCGGGGCCGTGGCTTGGGATCCTTGGTATCCGGTGGAGCGGCATTGGGATTGGTGGGGGTGGCCATGGAAGCGGTGGAGCACTACATGAACCGGCCACAAAGTACATCTCAAAATACACCGCCACCTGCACCCGGCTCCTCAAATATATCCTCTACCGGATCAATGCCGCCGCCGCCTCCAGCCCCGTCAGCCGTTCCGCCGCCGGTGCCTGAGGCTGGTAATGCTGCCCCGGACGACGCCATGAACCAGGATGCCGTTTTACTGATTCGCGCCATGATCGCGGCCGCCAACGCCGATGGCATGATTGATGCCCAAGAGCGCGGCCGCATTTTAGATAAGCTTAAATCGGTGGATTTGAGCAACGAGGAGCGCCAATTTATTATTCATGAACTGTTGGAACCTAAGCCCGTCCAGGAGATCATCGATGCCGTTGACCGTGATGAACTTGCCCGACAGGTTTATGCTGCATCCATAATGGCCATCACCATAGATACGGATGCCGAAAAGGTCTACCTGAAAGACCTGTCCAAAGGTCTGGGATTGGGCGCCAACGATGTAGAGGACATCCATCGACAATTAAAGGAAAAATAATACAATTCTCTATAAAGCTCAAGTTGCGGATATTTTGTCGTGCGCGTGCTCGTAATCGTAATCGATGTTTTTTGCGATTACAACTGACCGATTCGATTACGATTTTGGAGCACTGCTGCGCTGAGCACGAGAACTAAAACACAATGAATTTAGCCATAGTTAACAATTAACTTGGGCTTTCTGGATAACCGTATTAAATAATATCAAAAACCATTGTCTTACAAGGAGGACACCATGGCCCAGTGGTATTTGAGCTACGATGGAAATCAAATCGGTCCTTTTGATCACGCCCAAGCGGTTGCCCACGCCCAGAACAATTCTGATGGATTTGCTTGGCGCGACGGCTTTGCCGAGTGGCTGCCCATTTCCAAAATAGGTGAATTGGCATCACAAGCGGTTGCCGTGCCGGCACCGCCTTCACTTCCGGCAACGACCAAAGCCGACGAGATCGACTTTAAAGTTTTCGGCACTGAAATGCAATTTGTCGAAGTCGAATTGGATCCCGGCGAGAGCGCGCTGGCTGAAGCCGGGGCCATGATGTACAAAGACAGCAGTGTGTCCATGGAGACCATCTTCGGAGACGGCACCAGTTCCGGAGGCGGCGGATTCATGGACAAGCTTTTAGGCGCGGGAAAAAGGCTGCTTACCGGAGAGAGTCTTTTTATGACGGTTTTTACCCATACCGGTCGAGGAAAAGCCCATGTGGCCTTTGGGGCGCCGTATCCCGGTAACATTATCCCGGTGCATCTGAGCAAGATCGGAGGCACCTTGATTTGTCAAAAGGACAGCTTTTTGTGCGCTGCCAAGGGTGTGTCCATAGGCATCCATTTTCAACGCAAGATTTTGACCGGTCTCTTTGGCGGCGAAGGGTTTATCATGCAGAAATTGGAAGGTGACGGTCTAGTGTTCATGCATGCCGGCGGCACCGTGGCGGACCGCACCTTAAAGACGGGTGAACTGCTCCACGTCGATACCGGTTGCATTGTGGCCATGGAGCCCAGTGTGAATTTTGATATTCAACAAGCCGGAGGCATCAAGACGGCACTATTTGGAGGGGAAGGGCTCTTTTTTGCCACCCTTACGGGGCCCGGAAAAGTGTGGCTTCAATCTTTGCCCTTTTCTCGATTGGCCGGCCGCATGCTTCAGGCTGCACCTCAACGCGGGGGTAGCAAGGGTGAGGGATCAATTTTGGGTGCATTAGGCGGTTTTCTGGATGGCGATAACGATTAACGGCAACGGAATAGCACATGAACTATTTGATGGAACACGATGAAGAGATATTTCGGCTGGAAATTAAAACCGATGTTAAAGCTGTCCAGCATCAAGCGCGTTGGGCGGGCATTCGACCGGGTATGCGGGTGGCCGACATTGGGTGCGGCCCCGGCAAAACGAGCCATATCCTCTATCAGATGGTGCAACCCGGAGGCGAGGTTGTCGGTGTCGATTTGTCTGAAAAGCGACTTGATCATGCCCAGAAGGCTTACGCCACCGAGGGTCTGACCTTTGTTCGGCAGGATGCCATACGCGGCTTCAGAGATATAGGACAATTTGATTTCATTTGGGTTAGGTTTTTTCTCGAGTATCACCGCCACAGCGCTGCTCGAATCGTGCAAAACCTGAATGAGATTACAAAAGCAGGGGGCATCATTTGTCTAATCGATCTTGATTATAACTGCATGAATCACTTTCAGATGCCAAACCGATTGGCCATGAATATGCGCGGCTTCATACGGAAATTGGAGGCTGATGCCGATTTTGATCCGTATATGGGAATAAAACTATACTCTTTTCTTTACGACTTGGGATTCGAGCAGATTGATGTGGCCTTGTCTCCCCACCACCTCATCTTCGGAGAACTTGATGAGCGCGATGCCTATAACTGGGCAAAAAAAGTGGAAGTGGGCTTTAAGCGTTCGGGTTATCAGCTTGTCGATTATCCCGGCGGCTACGATGAGTTTTATAAAGAGTTCAGAGATTTTTTCACAAGTCCGCGGCGCTTTACCTATACGCCTCTGATTGCGTGCTGCGGGCGCAAGCCGCCATCTTAAGACACTTTCTTGAGTTTGTCGCCCATTCGTTTGTCCTGATGCAGAAATGTTTTATGATAATAGCTTTTAAAGGCATCAACGATGTCTTTATCAAAATGAATTTCCCGTTCTTTTTCTAACAGATGAAAGGCTACATCCAGCGGCAGTGGATCTCGATAGTGGCGTTTGGCAGTGATGGCTTCGAAAAAATCAGCCACTGCGATAATGCGGGCACCCAAAGGTATTTCATCACCTCTTAAGCCAAATGGATATCCGCTTCCATCTGCTTTTTCGTGATGGGCGCCGACGATTTCCGGCACTTGACTCAATGTGCCGCGAAAATTGATTTGCTCCAATATGTGCCGGGATTTCATGACATGGGTTTTTACGATGTCGTATTCTTCCCGGGTAAGGCGGCCCGGTTTTTTGAGAATGGCGTCCGGCACGCCGATTTTACCATAGTCATGCAATAATGCGGCGACGCGGATGACTTCACAAAACTCGGTACCCAGCCCCAGCTCTTTGCAAATACCTAGGGCATACTCCGTGACTTTGGCGGAATGACCTGCGGTGAGCGGATCTCTGGCATCAATGCTGGCAGCCAGCGTCTGTAAAATGGATTGCATCTGCTGGTCCCGTTCGTCGAGGAGCTGAACCCGCCGGATACTGATGCCGATGACATGGGCCACCCCCAGCAGCAAGCTCATGTCAGACTCAACCAAGGCTCTTTTGGATTCGAGATTATCGACAGCCAGGATACCCATGGAGCGGCCATCGCAGATGATGGGACAACAGATAAAAGACTGTGACCCCATCTCTCTGGCAAAGGCCTGGCTGCGCGGAGACAGCTGGTGGCCGATTTCAGAAATATCGTTGATTAAAAAAGGTTTTTGGTCATTATAGCATGCCACGAATATGCCTTTAGCGTCCGGATGGTCCAAATGAAATGCTGATTTTTTCAGCAGTCTGAGCTTTTCTTCCGAATATCCGAAGCCTGCCCGAAAGACCAATCGTGTGTTTTCCGGATTGGATAACATGATCAGGCAGCGGTCATAGGTCAGGCGCTTTCTAAAGAGCTTGATCACTTCGGCGAGAACCGATTCAACGTTGGTTTGGCTGGCAATGGCCTCGCCGATCTCATTGGTTAATCGTGAATTGTTGTAATTGGCTTCAATTTGTTCCAGCAGTTCGTTGGAGGTGCCTTGTAAGTTTTTTAGAATGGATTTAATTTCCCGTTTTTCCTGGTGTTCAGATATCAACGTGAGCATGATGTAAATCACGACGGACAGCGGCAAAATGGTGGTCAGCGCCATTCGCAAATCAACCAGGCTGAATGCCAGACAGGCGAACATCAGAACGATGAGCGAGATGTTGCGGGCCATTTTCCAGATGCCGGACCCCCGTGATTCCCAGCTGATGATGTAGCGGCAGAAATCATCGCCTTTGAACATGCAATGGGAATGGTCAATGCGAGGCAAGCGGTTGTCAAACATTTTTGAAATGGCTTCCATGAAACCGATGCGGTTTTCGCATTGAAATTGTTTTTCCTGGACACCCTCGCGTGGCCTCACAGTGATTTCGATGGTGTTTCGGGACAACCTCCGGGACTCGTAAACGGACGACCTGGTAAATCGAGACGATGCCATGCCGATGCGTTCGTACAGCTTCGCAGGATCGATCATTCCCAAGGCATATTGGCGCATCACTCCCAATGCTTCAGGTGAAGCCGCGTACTGCCCCGCTTCGCGGGAGATATTTTTATTCCCGGTTTTTTGAAGTACGATGGCATAAAAACGATCGATTTGCTCCTGGGTAAGCCAGTGGCCCTGGTCGGCCACTTCATATGCTTTCATTCCGGCATACGCCAGCACTTCATCTATGTCGACAAAGCTGTACTTGCGCTTAAGTAGTTTGATATAAGTATCAATGATACGGCTGTTGTAGAGAGGTGTTTCTGAAGATATGGGTTTTTTGAGCATGATCAGCAATATCCGCTACAGTGCATTTGGTTCAAGGTCGGATGAATTTCAACAGCCGCTTTAAGAACCTGAAATAGTGATCCAGGTTTTTGTGGGTGTCGTATACCCACAAGCTATAGGACTTCTCATAGTCTAAACCGGCCTTTGCGGCGGCTTTGCGAGGGTAGAACAATACAGGTATCTCATCTAATTCCAAATATTTGGATATGGCTGAAATTGTCGTATGAATAATTTCATGGGTTAAATACCGGCCATTGATAACGAAGATTTGGACGGAGTTGGTCAGGTCGGACATGTTGAGCCCCATATCCGCGACATTGACTACTACGACGGCACACAGTTTATCACGATGATTCAGAGCGAATATATGGCGGTCTCGTTTTAAGCCGATTTTATGGTAGGTTGAGGCCAACTCACTGATATCCAGCTGATCCGCATTGAGTTGGAGCCCTCGCAACATCAAGCCTCCTGAATGGTTTTGGTAAAATGTTTCCAGATCAAAAAGATCATCCTCCCCGGCCGTTGCCAATTGCCAATTGACAGGCAGTTCGACTTCTTTATCTGTTGGTTGCGGCCTGTAATGGAAATAAGCAAAGTTATCCACCGAGCAGATTTGCGGATTGCGGATATTTCGGGCAGTACCACCAAACACATGGTTTGGGAATTTATTGTCCGGTCGGTAATAGCAAAATACATAATCCATTTCCATGGAATTCAAGCGGTGTGAGTCGTTGATAAACCGGCTGACCTGGTTTAAGACCATCAATCCGCCGCGGTTATTGGCGCTCCGAACGGCGGCATGGTGGTGAATCAACCATGATGTGTTGTAAAACCGGACCATCGCCATATGAGCTGTAATGCGTCCATTGTCTTGGTAGATGAAGTGACTGGCGATGCTGGGGCTTAGATGGTAAAGCTTTTCGTAAGTGGTTTTGATTTTGGCCTTGTTGTTTTTAATGAATTCATATTTTTCCGGGTAGATGAAACCTGTTTCAAAGAAGAAATCCCACAAAGCGTTCATATCAACCTTGTTGCACAAATAGGCGTTGGCGTCATTGGCTTGATGCAGCAATGCCAACAATTTGATATGATCATCAACAGGCATATCCAGAATGGCCAAACCACTGCGAAGAATAAAACCATTGCGGGTTTCACCATGGTGCTTGCTGTATACCACCTGCGCTGTGCAACTTACCGAAGAACCGTCACTGAAGCAAAGTTCTAGTTTTGAAATGATCAGCCCCGGCAGGAGGACGGCAAAACGGCTTTCCTCATCGACACAGAAGCCCGATCCGGATATGTTGATTACCTTCAGGTTAAAAGATTTATTAAACAGGGGATGCCCAAAGACGGCATCAAGGGAAGGGCTGAGTTGCTGGCGCGTACTTCGAAACTGACGCGGTTCAAATCTTCGAATCTGCCGGTGGATCGATTCAAGGTTGATTTGTCGTTGATGAAAACCGTGGTCATGCTTGATAATCCGGCATTCACCGGAATAAAGCGTCTCTTGGCCTTTTGTAAAAACAATGGTTACCGGTGAATCGACATCGATCCAACGGAAATTTTGAGATCCGGATTTTTCCACCAGGATGCGGAATTGAAAGGATCCGTAATCGATCAACCAGCCATGAAACAAGGCGCCATTTTGAAACATATAAACCGCTATTTGGTTGCATTGATAGCGGTGTATCTTTCGTTCGCTGATTTCTCTGCAGATTTCCGGAAGAATAAAAACCGCCTCTTTTTGGCTGATGCTTTTGAGTTCCGGAAAAACTTCAAGTCTTTGTTGCCCCTTGGGAATGTAAAGACAATGAAACCGATATGACTCCATGATTTGCTCAAGGTCAATTCGGTCCACCCATTTGCATAATAGCTTTTCATCCTGGCAGGGCTGCGGGAATGCCGAGACAGAAAGCGTTCTGGGGTATTTGTTATGTTGGAAAACTGCTGTGATACTTAAATCTTGGAAGTTGATATGGTTGAGCTTGTTGATCAGTTGCTTGCGACTGTATTGCGTTTGAGGGTTGTGAACCGGCTCATCGGAGGATGTTGCCGTTTTGTGATTAATCCGGTCCTTTTCGGTTTGACTGACTTCCGAGGTGGGTGGAGAAAGATCATTTTGCTGCGCCCGATTCATATTCGACCCCATCATTTCAATCCAGGTCCACCGAAAGTGTTATCGAAATAGTACTTATTGTATTGTCATGTGCCGCCCACGACATTCAAAGGGCAATACGAAGCCTAATTTATCGAACAATATCACAACCTCTACAGCGAGGCAAGATGATTATGCATGTACATCTAAGTGCAAGCCCCTGAAAGTTATGAGTTTCGTTGGATGTCGGGCGTCGGCCTTTCAGGCGATGTTGCGGCCGAATTTTTCGAGATATTCGGGGATTTCAATCATGGGAGGACGTTCGTAGCCTTTGATTTTTAAAAGGTCCGCTTCGATATCGTTCCCCGAGATTTTATATTGGATCATTTGATCATGCATGGGGACCTTCAAATCAATCAGACCAAGCGCTTGTTTACGGTTGATAAACGTTTTGAGAATGGCAAATGACATCTTCCCCAATGCTTTGGTGTCTTGATTGCGGTGCACTCTTTTTTCCAGATCGACCTGAGCGATAACATTCAAACCCCATTTTTCATAGATGTCCAGAATCATGCTCGTTTCCACCCCATAGCCGATGGGAAAAGGAATTTGTTCAAAGATGTTTCGATAACCAGCATATTCTCCCGAAAGGGGTTGAAGAATCTGGGTCAATTCCGGAAAGAATAAAGAAAAAAACGGCCGGATGACCAGCTCGGTAACGCGTCCTCCCCCGGTGGGGCGAATTTTTTGCCCCCTGGTGGCAATGGGTCGGTCATAAAATGCCTTGGTAAATTTTACATTCGGATGAAGCAATAGAGGACCGATAAGACCATATGCGAAGCGGTGATGAATATTTTTTATGTCTGCATCAAGGTATACAATGATATCCCCCTTGGTGATAAAAAGGGCTTTCCAGAGATTTTCTCCCTTGCCGACATAGTATTCGAGGTTGGGTAGAATTTCTGATGCCTGATATACGTCTGCGCCGAAGTCACGGGCGATATCACAAGTATTGTCTGTTGAGCCTGAATCGACAACCACAATTTCATCCAGCAGGGGATAGCGAAACATCAATTCTGATTTGAAAATAACAATTTCTTTGGCAATGGTTTTTTCTTCGTTGAGGGTTGGCAGGCACAAGCTGATTTTGATGCCCTTTTGTTCTTTCACTGATACCAGATGCTTAAGGTCATCAAATTCAGCATAGTGAAAGGTATTCTTGCGCATCCATGGGCTACTCATCACACACCCCGCTATCGATGACTTTCAAGATGCCGATGATCTGGGCGATTCCTTTGAACATGGGTTCGATCTGCATCGAGGCCTCTGCCTTTTGATACCCCTGGCCGTTGCTGATCCCGATGGTGAGGGCGGGAATGTTCCGATATAAAAAAATGGAAAGCTCGGATTCTGAAGGACCGATATTGGGTTCAATGCCCAGGCGCTCCAGGATGGATGACGCGCCTTTAACCAAAGGGTGATCGTATTTTAACCGCGCCGCGCGCACGTTGCTGATGGTTTTGAGTTGAAGACCGACCTCAAATTCATGGGCCGTTGCCCGTACAATATCCCGGATTTCGGTATAGACACTGGCAACCATCTGATCTGAATCACTGCGAATTTCTAATCCCAAAATCGCTTGTTTTGGGATTTGTCCATGCTTTAATCCACCGGAGATGGTGCCGAAAATAATCTGCGTGCGTGGTTTTAGAGGAAGTTTTAATTCCAGAATTCGATTAATGACCTCATTGAGCACCAAAATAGCATTAGGGGGATAGCGGTGAATGCGCCCAAAGGAAGAATGCACATGGCATATTATCTCGCAACGGATCATGCCGTCTGAAAAGTAATTCAGGCGGCCCAAATCACCCGACTCTAAACAAACTGCACCTCGTATGGGGGTGGGCCAACTCTTGAGCAAGTGTCGGATACCACGCAGGTTGCCTTTCCCGATGGATTGGATCACCCCCGCCAAGACGATATCCGATTCGAATTTGAGATTCATTCGGGCCAGGATTTCGGGCAGAGACACCAATACGCCGACCCCCAGAACATTATCTTCCAGACCTGCGCCTGTAATGGTATTGGGTTTTACGGTATAGTTGTAATCCACATCTTTGGGATAGGCCGTATCCATATGGGCCACGACAAATATGGGCGGTTTACTTCTGGAGGTGCCGCGGATAATTCCAATGGGGTTATTGTAACCGTCCGTAGTGCACTCGTCTACCATGAATTCTGCGAGCCGATCCAAAAACAGCTTGACGCGATTCTCTTCTTTGAATGTGGGGGCGGGTGCCTGGCCGATGAATATAATATTGGTTATGATGGCGTCCGCCATCCCGCGAATGCTTTCTACATACGCATCCAAATTTTGCTCGATATCAGGCATGGATGCTCCTGCTTCAATAAAATATTGAATGTTGGAAAATGAAGTGCCGAGTGATGTCAATAAGATACAATTATACCCGGAAACTGGTCAATATCTTTTGAGGCTTGGCTAAGGGCTCGCGCAAAAATAACTTCACATTTTTATGCGCCGATGCATCCTGCCTGGCGGTGTTGCCAAAGCGCAGAAATATCTCGATATTCCTGCACTTCGGCGCCTTGCCAGGCAGGCGCCTCAACACCTAAAAATGCAAATTTATTTTTGCGCGAACCCTTAATTAAGACTATTATGACCATCTCAAGGCAGGATATCGGATTTTATGCCCGGCCGGCACGGAGGCCGGCCCTACGCGAATCACTCCGGTCCCTGGCGTTTTGAGGGTTCCCGGGTAGGGTCGGGCTCTGTCCCGACCGGTTTGGAAGGTGGTATTCGCGAAACCTAAAAAACCTGCTGTATATCCTTATTTGAGCGCTTTTGGGGTTTATCCCTCCCCGCATGCTGAACGCTTAATGAAAATATCTTTTGAGTTCAAAATAAAAGCAGTGCCAAACAAGTGAAAGGAGTTATGACTGATGGATAAACCCGAACATCATATTTTTGTGTGTGCCAGTTTTCGCGCCGGAGGCGATCCCAAGGGTGTTTGCCATAAAAAAGGTTCGGTTGATTTGCTGCCGTATATTGAAAACGAAATACTGGACCGCGGCCTGGATGCCCAGGTCACCAGTACCGGGTGTATGAAGGCATGCGACTACGGACCTGTGATGGTGATTCATTCCCAGGGGGTGTGGTACGGTAACGTGGACAGCGAAGATGCCGTCGATGAAATTCTCAACGCCTTGGAAGACGGCGAATTGGCTGAAAATTTGATCATTTCATAAGTGGACACCGCTGAAAATGGGCGGCAACATGTAGTGCAACCACCATTGATAAGGAGAACTGGACCAGGGAATCATGAAACAGGATTCAAATTTGGATTGGAAGCAACAATTGAACACCGGTCGAGCGTATTTAAATACAGCTATCAACGGTTTGACCCGTCCATCGGTGTTTAACAACGCGTTGATCTATCAATTGACCGCCATGGCCATCGAGCGTTTGCTGGTAGGCGTTTATCAATATCACCAGCAGATGCCGGTGGATCATACCTTGGATGGTTTGGTGGACGGCCTGTCGTCCATGTGCCCGTTGGAACCGAATTTGGCCAATGGTATCAAAGGCATAAGTCGGTTTGACGACATGTGCCCCCTGATTCCGGTGAATCAGAGCGTTCCAAACGACATGGAAATCAAAGCCATGCTGGCCATCGGCAGACAAGTGGCTGGATATGCAGAAATGCAAGTTAACCCTAACGCTGCATAAAAAAGATGGCGAAAGGTTTAAAAAGTCTTATGCGAGTTGAAAAAAGAGCATATCAGGACCCCGGCCGAGCAAAAAACCAGGGGTGCACTGGCGGATCGGGTCTATTGTATGCCATCTTTTTTACCCTGAAAACAACGCGGAAAGCCTGAGGGTTAAGTACGGAGGCTTTAACCGGAAAAACCCATTAAGAGGTTTTGCTATCCATGGATGTTACCATTCGCTATGCATTGCCCGATGATCTGGATATCCTGGTGAAGCTGCTCCGGGAGCTTTTTTCCATTGAAGCCGACTTTGCGGTGGACGAAAAACGCCAGCGCCGGGGGCTTTCATTGATGCTGGACGGTTGCGGGAAACACCGCTGCGTCAAAGTGGCCGAAGCCGATGGTCATGTGGTGGGCATGTGCACGGCCCAAATCCTGATTTCAACAGCAGAGGGGGGGATGGTCGCCCTGGTGGAAGACATGGTTGTGGATGCCCGATACCGGGGCATGGGTATCGGTCGGCAACTGATGTCCGCCATAGAAAATTGGGCGCAAAAGCACGATATCACCCGTTTGCAATTGCTGGCCGATCGGACCAATTTTTCGGCCCTGGATTTTTATGACAAAATGGGCTGGTGTCCTACGCAATTGATATGCTTGAGGCGTCAACGGAGGCAGAAAAAAGGATGACAACCGGACTGCGGACACCATGGATCATCCCTGCGTATCATTTCCCTTCCTTTTCAGCTTAAGTTAATGCCCAAGACGGCCGATGGCATATCTATGCGTTATAATCAGCCGAACCGGATTTCCTTTTGATCTCCAAATACCGCATTTTGCAGTTCAATCAGACTCACTTCATACGGAATCATAATTAACGCCATTTTACGGAGGGACAAGCGTTTCATCCCACATGGCCACATCTATCTGAATATCCGATATGAATTTTCCGCCACCATTCGAGACGTTTTGGATAACCTGTCAGCGGCTTGAGGTTGTAAGATGCACAGCCCTAAACTGAAACAATTGGCCGGATGCACTTTGGTTTTTATCGCTGCCGCATGCTACTATTTCTCCACGGTGGTCATCCGTCAAGCCCACATCCGTATCGATATTGCACCGGCTTTTTTTGTCTTCGTGCGCTTTTTTTTGGGGTTTGCCATCGTATGTGCATCGATGCTGTTCAAAAGGCGCCGATTGAAGCCAAAACGTTACGATCTGCTGATCGGCAGAGCCGTTGCCAATGGCGCGGCCGTTTTTTGCTTCTATACGGCCGTTGCCAAAACGACGCTGGCCCAAGCCAATGTCCTGAATATGACCTATCCAATCTTTGTGGCCTTGTTGTCCTGGATTTTTCTGAAGAAACAAAGAGACTTGACCACGACCATCGGTGCCGTGCTGGCTTTTGCGGGCATTTATTTGATTCTGGCCCAAGGCCCCCTGCAGTTTGCCTGGTTGCATCTATGGGGGCTGGCTTCGGGAATCAGTGCTTCTTTGGCCATGATTTTCCTTAATCTGAGCCGCCAATACCATGACACAGAAACCATCCTGTTCTATCTGTTCGGTATCGGATCGGTCATCACCTATGCGGTTTTTTCGAATGCCATTCATTGGCCGGATCCGCATGAAGCGCATTATCTGGTCTTGAGCAGCGGATTCGCCATTATGGGGCAATACTGCATCACATTCGGTTACCGGTACGTAACGGCGGTGGAAGGCGGCATCATCTCATCATCACGTATTTTGCTGGCCGCCACACTGGGGCCGTTCATCGCTTCGGATCCATTTTTGGACCTGAGGGGCTGGCTGGGAGCGGGATTGATTTTTGCGGTCAACGCAGCCTTGGCATGGCGCAAATCAAAATCAGGCCGATCCATGGCACAAGACAACAACATTATCCACCATCGATCCAGGCAAAAAAGAGACGCAACGGGTGTCCTGCAACCATCATTGCATCCTGCATACATCTGTCTGCCGGGCCGCATTAAATCCGGGCGGAGAGAACTGCTGGCAAAAGCGCGTTTGAGGAGAAATACTAACAAAAGCGCACTTAAGGAGGAAAAGATGAAGATCATCCGACAGGCCGACCGTCAGGATCGTGACCAGATCAATGCACTGCGCATCAGGGAATTTCAGCGTTCAGCGCAATTCACCTTGCTTCAACCCGAAATGTTGGAATGGGACCATTGCGATGATACATCCATCGTTTTGTCGGTCTGGGACGGGCCCCGTGCAGTGGCGACCATGCGGGCCGTCTTGGTCTGCGATACGGCCCAGGCCGAAAGCTGTGTTCAGTGTACGGTTTCCTCACAAACAAGCTTTCCCGCTATGGTTTTCAGCAACGCTGCCACCCGTTGGGATTACCGTGGTATCGGCCTGAATCAACTTTTGCGATACCGCTTTTTAAAGATTGCTATGGACTGCGGGATTCAATCCATGTTGAGCCCCATGTACGAAGGTGCCCCCCGAATTCAGTTCATGAAAGATTTGGGCTATCAATTCACCATTCCGCCACGGTCATGGCAAAAAAAACTGGATCCCAAGGCAACCCGTGTCCTTGGGATTTTAACACGTTCCAAAATGCCGCATGCCATCGCCCTCATCGAAACACAACGTCATGAAGTAATCGAATCCTATCCATGGAAGGGCGGACCGGTTCGGTTCAACCACCCCCTATTCAATTAAGCAAACCAGTGTTTTGTTCCAGAACAATATGATATTTCTGTCTTTTTTGCCAAAATATCAAATGACAAAATCCAAATGTCAAATGGCGGATGGAGACCGATTGAATATAAAATCGGTAGAATACCTTAATTTGACATTTGGGCTTTGGTATTGTGATTTGAATACCGTGCTGCCGCTTCTAAAGGGAAAGACCATGTCCACCAAGTTAGGTCGCCCTGTTGTTGACTAAATCACAGGTCCCGTATACTCATGATCTGAATCAGGAAAAGTCAAACACGATATTTATATGTACGGCTGGACAGGAAAAATACTGCACGTTGACCTGACCCGCAGGCGTTTCGACATCGAAAAGCCCGGGCCGGATTTCTATGCGCACTATACCGGCGGTAAAGGATTGGGCGGGTATTATCTGCGATCCCGGGCAGAATTGGACTGGGACCATCCCGACATGGTAATCTGCGTCTTCACCGGTCCTCTGGTGGCCACCACGGCCCCCACCTCCGGCAGGGCGCATCTCGTCTCCAAGTCGCCCCTGACCGGGTTGGTGGGGGATGCCTCGGTGGGCGGCAAGTTGGCCACGCGCCTTAAACGGGCCGGTTGGGATGGCTTGGTGATCACCGGTCGCAGCCGGGAGCCGGTGGGCCTTGAGATTCTTGACGAGCGGATCGCGCTCAGAGACGCCTCCCATCTATGGGGGCAAAATACCGATACCGTGCATGCGGCCCTGAATCCACAAAAGGCCGGGCTGGCCTGCATCGGGCCGGCGGCGGAAAACGGCGTGCGTTTCGCCTCGGTGACCACCGATCGCCACCATAGTGCCGGCCGGTCGGGATTGGGGCTGAGCCTGGCCGCCAAAAACCTCAAGTATATCCTGGTCAACGGCACCGGGCGGGTGAAGGTCGCCGACCCTGCCCAATTGAAACAGGCCAGGGAAGAGATTTTGCGGCTGACGGCTGCATCGCCGGCCCTGATGGGGCCGTTCGGCTTCACCTGTTTGGGCACCGGCGCAGTGTATGACCTCATGGACAACCGCCGCATGATGCCCACGGACAACTTCCGCCGCACACGCTTTGAGCATGCCGCCCGGCTCAATGCCGCCGCCTACGCCAAGGCCTATGCACCCAAAAAATACGGCTGCCGGGGCTGTCATATATTGTGTAAAAAGATCGGTAAGCAAGTGGGAGTATCCGTTTCCATGCCTGAATTCGAGACCATGTCCCACTTCACCGCCCTGATCGGCAGCATGGACCTGGACCTGGTGGTGGCGGCCAATCAACGCTGCAACCATTACGGCATGGACACCATCTCGGCTGCGGCCACCCTGGCCTGCAGGAGAGAGGTCACCGGCAAAGACTTTACCAGGGACAGCTTGTTGGCCCTTCTCGATGACATGGCCTATGGCCGGGGAGAGGGACGCTTGCTGGGGCAAGGGGCGCAGCGCTACGCCCGTTCCATGGGACAGCCGGCGTGCGCCATGGCCGCCAAGGGCTTGGAACTGCCGGCCTATGATCCACGGGGCGCTTACGGTATGGCTTTAGGTTATGCGGTCTCCACCCGCGGCGGCTGCCACCTGCGTGCCTATCCCATCAGCCATGAAATTTTCAGGAAACCGGTGGCCACGGACCGCTTTACCTTCAGCGGAAAGGCGCGTATCATCAAGATTGCAGAGGATCTCAACGCCATGGTGGATTCTTTGACAGCGTGTAAATTCACATTCTTCGCGGCCGGTTTGGAAGAGTACGCCAAGGCCTACACGGCGGTCACGGGCCTGTCGGCCGGGGCCCAGGATCTGCTTTTTAATGGTGAACGCATTTACTACAACGAACGCATCATTAACTACATCAACGGATTTGACTGCCGCCAGGACGATTTGCCCGCCCGGTTCTTCAGCGAAGCCGGCTCCGGCGGCTGCGGCATCGACATGCCGCCCATCGACCGGCAAGCATTTTTAAACGCCAGGGCCAAGTACTACAAAATTCGCGGATTGGACGATCAGGGGCGTCCAACCCGCGAGAAAGCCCGGAACCTGGGACTGCCATGGATCGACTCGTAAGCAAATTCGCCGCCAAGCTCGTCGCCGCCGGATTGGCGTCCAGAGAGAAGCCGTTTATCCCGCTGGTGGGCGGCCTGGATGACGAACTGGTGTGGAACCGTGAAGGCGCCGAGACCGACCTCCTGGAAGAGGTCTTTGCCGGGCTGAACATCAACTCTCTGGTCTGCTTCCAACCCGTGGAACCCTATGGTTCGATGATCGCCTTTCTGGCGCGCCAGGCCCAAGGCGCCATCCAACCCAAGGATTGCGAGACCCGCACCTTTCTCCACAATTTGCCGGTGGTGAATGAATTTTCCGCCGCCGCCATCATCCGTACCCTCAAACGCAGGAAAAGCGTCATCATCGTGTCCGAAGATCAAGGTCCCGTGGTGCTGGCCCATGGAACGGTGAGCCCCGAGCAGGGTTTTGTGGTGGGAAGTTCGGTGTGCTTTGCCGCCTTTGTCAAATTCTTTACCGATTACCTGGATGTCCTGCGCAGCGGCCGGGCCACGGCCGGCTATCACCAAGCCTATGATCATGCCATTTCGCACCTGACTTCCCCGAGCAGGGGCGCGCCCGCGCTGATGGCCGCGCCCTTTGCCGAGGAGGCGGAAGTGTACCGATCCATCGCCCAGGCCGGCCGGGAAACCGTCTCCCATCATCTGGTGGATTCCTACTTCGGCAACGTCTCCTATCGATGGAAGGAGACCCTATACATCAGCCAGACCGGC
>JASFER010000021.1:0-39868 GCA_050124755.1 Desulfobacteraceae bacterium | reverse complement strand
CATGATTTCAACAAACACAACGGTGCTCAGATATCGCATGAAATGATTGACATCGATACGCTGTTCGATGCCAAAGAGCAGGTCATCATCTACCGCATTTTTCAAGAAGCGCTGAACAATATTCGCAAACATGCACAAGCTCAGCACGTAAAGGTGGCCGTCAACAAAGATGATCACCATGTACACATTGTTATCGAGGATGACGGCAGAGGTTTTGACCTCGATGAGCTGAAGCAACGGCACGCGGCTGAAAGAGGGCTGGGAATCGCATCTTTGGAAGAGCGTGCCAGAATGCTGGGCGGATCCTTTAGCCTGACAACCGAAAAGGGAAAAGGTACGTGTCTGGCCATAACCATCCCGGTTGGACTGGAAAGAGGTGAATCATGACAGCGTATCGCATTCTTTTGGCCGATGATCATGTCATGCTGAGAGAAGGCATTAGAAAAATCATTAATGAAACAAAAGGGATGGAGGTGGTCGCCGAAGCCTCTGACGGCCTTGAGCTCCTCTCATTGCTCAAACAAAACGCGGTGGATATGGTGATCATGGATATCTCCATGCCCCGCTTAAGGGGTATCGAAGCCGCCCAGGAGATTCGCAAAATCCACCCTCAAATTAAAACATTATTCCTGAGCATGTATAAAACCAAAGAATATCTGCACCTGGCACTGTCCGCCGGTGCAAAGGGATATCTATTAAAGGAAGATACGGGTAGTGAACTGATCCATGCCATCGACGCCATACGTAAAGGAAAAACATATTTGTCACCGTTGATTTCAAAGGATCTTCCCGAAGACCTCATCAGCATTTGTCGCGGTGATGGGCGCCTGGACAGCGATCCGCTGACACCTCGCGAAAGGCAAGTTTTAAAATTGATTGCCGAGGGCAAAACCAGCAAAGAGATTGCCGCGCTTCTCTTCATCAGTATTCACACGGTGAATAACCATCGCAAAAACATCAAAAAAAAGCTTAACGTATTGAAGAACGCGGATATGGTCAAGTATGCCATACAACAAGGATATGTTATCTAGCGTCCATGCTGCATTAAATAGCGTCGTAGCGTATCCAGACCGGCCATGGCAAAAATACGCTTGTTCATTAATCGACGGCCGAAACTAAAGCAAAATTGGCGCGTTATCGTCTCTTGAGGGGTTGCCAGGCCGATGCATACGGTTCCCACGGGTTTCTCCTCGGAACCTCCTCCCGGCCCGGCGATACCGGTGGTGGCCAATCCATAGGTGGATTTTCCCACACGACGAACACCTTCGGCCATTTGCCGAGCTGTCTCTTCGTGTACCGCACCATGATCGATGAGACTCTGCGGCGATACCCCCAGAACGTCAATTTTGGCTTGGTTGTGATAGGTGACGGCTGACAGCCGAAAATAGTCCGATGAGCCCGGCGTATTGGTGAGCCAATTACCGATGAGTCCGCCGGTACAGCTCTCAGCCACGGACAAGGAGGCATTTTGTTTCAGCAGCTTACGGCCGATCTCGTCGGCCATGGTCCTTCCTTCGATGGAAAAAATACGGTCACCCAATTTTTGGGATACCCATTGGCCGGCATGATCCAATAGTGCTTTCCCGGCCTCTTTATCCGGGGTGCGCAGGTAAAGCTTGACTTGGATCTCCGGAAACTTGGCCCGCAGTCCCAATGTGATTTCCGGAAATTCATTAGTGATTCCGTCCACCTTCTCGCCAACCGTGGATTCCGGCAAGCCAAATGTCGACAGGGTCTGCACCAAACTGAATTGACGCATGCCGCCAAGCATTTGCGCGATTTCAGGCAACACCTGTTTCTCGAACATCTGTTTCATTTCATAGGGAACGCCCGGAAGGCAGAAAAAAACACATCGGTTGATTTTCAGGCCAAACCCGGGAGCTGTGCCGACCGCATTGTAGAGGACTTTACCGCCTTTTGGAATCATGGCCTGCTTGCGATTGGTGGGCGAAAGCGGCCGGCCGCGCTCTTTGAAAAAAAGCGCGATATCATCCATGGCGCGTTGATCCAGTTCCAAGGGAAGCCCGGCCGCTTCGGCGGCCGCTTCAGCCGTCCGGTCATCCACCGTCGGGCCCAGTCCACCGGTTACAATGGCGATGTCGGCCCGATGGCTGATCTCATCCATGATTTGGGTCAGGGCATTTAAATCGTCACCGACGCTTTGGTGGCGCGTTACCATGACCCCGTTGCGCTCCAACAGGTCGGACACATAGGCTGAATTGCTATCCACCAATGCGCCGGTTCGTATCTCGTCTCCGGTGGCTAAAATCTCGGCAATCATCATATATCAACACCTGTTTCGAATTCGTGGATAGGAAACAAAAAACCGGCTAAAAGCCGGTTTTATCTTCAGAGTGGAGGCGGCATCCAGATTCGAACTGGAGAATGGAGGTTTTGCAGACCTCTGCCTTACCACTTGGCTATGCCGCCACAAAAAAAAATGGAGCGGGAAACGGGATTTGAACCCGCGACTTCGACCTTGGCAAGGTCGCACTCTACCACTGAGTTATTCCCGCTCAGTAAGTTGCCGTAATTAGCTATTTCCTGGCCGAATGTCAATAAGAAATATTAAGTTTGCAATAACCCCCTGAAACGAACGAAATAATCGATGCCGGACCATAGTGTAAATACCACAGCACCCCAGAAAAAGAAGGTGCCGATGGCGTGCATGTCGATGGTCAGCCAGGAATAGTGCAACAGCAAAGGGATCATGGCGGCGATCTGAAAGCCCGTTTTATATTTGCCCAACCAGGATGCCGATAAATCGAGTTGGTTCTGTGCAATGATGCTGCGCAGGCCGGTTACCGCCAATTCACGGCCGATGATCACGCACACGGCCCAAGCCGGCACCCACCCCAGAGAGGCCAGCATAATCATGGTGGAAGAGACCAGCAGTTTGTCGGCCAATGGGTCCATCACCTTGCCAAGGTTGGTAACCATTCCTTTTTGGCGGGCCAGAAGACCGTCAAAATAGTCGGTAATGGCCGCTGCACTGAAGATCAATGCCGCCAGAAAACAGGTAAAACGATTGGGGACATACATCAGCCCGATGATCAACGGTACGGAAAGTATGCGAAACAGGGTCAGGACGTTGGGGTCACCCAGTAATGCTTTTATACGCTGCGGAATCTGCATGGAACACCTCTTACCTTAATTGGCGTTCACTATTGGCCGGATTTTTTCCAATCATCCAGGAAGGCCTTTATCCCCTTGTCCGTCAAAGGATGGGCCGCCAATTTACTTAACACATTAAATGGAATGGTGGCAATATCCGCACCCATAAGCGCCGCATCCAGCACATGCATTGGATTGCGTATACTGGCAACGATGATTTCCGTGTCATATGCGTAATTGCTATACATCTCGACAAGTTGCTCAACCAGAAGCATGCCTTCCTGGGAGAGATCATCCAGCCGGCCCACAAAAGGGCTCACATAAGTGGCACCCGCTTTGGCGGCCATGAGGGCCTGCAATGGCGAAAATATGAGCGTGACATTGGTTTTTATATTCTCGGCCGTCAGAATCCGAACGGCCTTGAGGCCGTCTACGGTCATGGGTATTTTGACGACGATATTGTCATGAATTTTGGCCAGTTCCCGGGCTTCGGAGACCATGCCCTCTGTTTCGAGGCTGATCACTTCAGCGCTGATCGGTCCGTCTACAATGCTGCAGATTTCTGTAATAATCTCTTTAAAATCACGGCCCTCTTTAGCTACCAATGACGGATTGGTGGTAACACCATCCACCATGCCCATGGCGTTGGCTTCCTTGATCTCTTCAATGTTGGCTGTGTCGATAAAAAATTTCATTGTCGTCTCCCTTTATATCTCGATTCATGGGGTAGAGGTAAAAGCTATGGTGCAATCACTTCAGCCAGGTTCAGACCTATCAGCCTAATGGGGCTTGGATTGTTGAGCCAAGTAGCTGTCACGGCATTCGGTACTGCAAAAATACAGGACTTCTTCCGTTGCTTTCAACATCACGCCATCGCGTTGGGGAAAGTAGATCCCGCACACCGGATCCTTGATCATCACATCATCCACCTGACTTGGTGGTTCGTAACCGCTTTCTTCAAGATTGGGCCCGGCCTTCCCCAGCCAGGATTTGAGGGCTCGATAGAGAACAGCACCCAAAATGGCAAAAATTAGCAGCCGAATGAACATGTCTTCATATCCTGATCATCTGTAACCAGTTGATTTAAAAGCTCTTGCACATTCTGCCCGAGCCCTGGGTGCATAACAGTTGGGTCTATATCATAAATGGGTTGCAAGACAAAGCGTCTTTTATGCATGCGCGGGTGGGGAATCACCAAACGCGGGGATTCAATGCACAGGTCATCATAGAAGATGATATCGAGATCTAGAATACGGGGTCCGAAACGGACGGCATCGGTTTTGCGCCCCAATCGCTTTTGCACCTGCTGCGTTTTTTTTAAAAGCGCCTGGGGACTTAGTCGTGTGCAAACATGCAAGGCGGCGTTCACAAACCAGTTTTGATCGAGATAATCCACCGGCTGGGTTTCGTAAAACGGAGATTGCGCCAACAGTTCAACCTTCCCATCCTCACAAAGCAGCCTGATGCCGGTGCAGCAGTTCTGCAGCGGTTCACCAAGGTTGGAGCCGATGGATAGATATGCGAAATGTTCAGTCATTTTCTATAGAGCGGGGTTTTAGCTGTGGTCACCGTAATTCTAAGATTAAAGTGTAAAGTTTAAAGATAATGTATTCTATCGATTGTAATAAAAAAGTCCCCTCTCCCTGCGGTTGCCATTTGTTCACCTCATTAGCATTGATCTAAATATAATACAAATCGACTGCAATCCTTCACTTAAAACTTTAAACTTTACACTTTAAACTTTTGATTTATTGTCTACCCTGTATTTGATCCGAAATAGAATGAAAGGACTGAAAAATTCTATTGGTACTCCCATGCCTCCGGCATCAGCCGGCCCTCGTATATGACGCGCGCATCGCCCTCGAGATAGATGTCCGATAACCGGCCAGAATCTTTTGAATAGTAAACTTTCAGATGGCCACCGCTTCTTGTTATCAGGGTAAGGGGTGCAACCAAGCCTTTTTGTTCAGCAAGTATCAAGGCAGAGGCCACGATACCGGTGCCGCAGGCCAGGGTTTCGTCTTCCACGCCCCTTTCGTAGGTTCGAACCGCCCAAACACCCTTTTCGTGGAAAGCCATAAAATTGACATTGGTACCTGCGGGTGCAAATTTCGAGTGGTGCCGAATGGCCCGACCCACTCCAACCACATCGGCGGACTCAATATCGTCAACGCTCAGGACCACATGGGGCACACCGGTGTTGACACTGCTGTAAAAGAGCTTCCGATCATCGAGTTCAAGAGTCGCGTTCAATGTCAGCTCTTGGGGATCTGTCATTCGGATCCTGACCTGTTCAGCAAATACCTGGGCATGGATGACCCCTGCAATGGTTTCAAACGCCATCTGCGATCCTTTGGCGATGCCATTTAGAAAGGCAAACCGGGCCACGCATCGTGCGCCATTGCCGCACATCTCGGCCACACTTCCATCGGAGTTGAAAAATCTCCATTTAAAATCAGCGGCTTTGGAATCTTCAACCAAAATCAGGCCATCGGCGCCGGCGGACAGCTTCCGTCGACAAACGCGTTCCACAAACTGAGGCAGCATGTCATCGGTTACCGTCGCCCCGCGATTGTCTATCACGATAAAGTCGTTGCCGCTGCCGCTCATCTTGGTAAATGGAATATGCATGGTCATGACACGTTTTACCTGTAATTATGATTTTATAAATCTTTAAGCTTTAAACTATTTTTTCTCATAAACGATAACAACAGCATTGGAATCCGGCCCCTGGTCCCCCGATGACGGATAGGGACGCACATTGAACGTATATCGGAAACCGTCTACCACATCATGGTAGAATTCCATGATATGGCGTTTTTTGCGCAAGGATCGGCTCATGGGTATGGTATCGATCTTTTGATAGACAAGGGGGCATTCCGGGCATTCCGGCCGGGATAGGGCCGATTGGGCACGCAGGATAATGTAACCCACAGCCCGCGCGTTGTCCGGAGAGTGATGCCATGTCAAGCGGACGGTTCCCTGGTTCAGCTCGCCTTCAAGATCGCTGATAGCCGCAAGGGGGGTCTGTCGCGGTGCCACAGGCGGCGCCTTTTTGCCGCAACCATTGAGGAGCGTCAAAACCAACATCAACCCCAACCATGCTTTGATGATGGCGCCGGCCATTCCTATTCGGTGGAAAAACTCATTCATTGTCCGAAGCAGAAAGTCTCAGTAAATCTTTTTTAGCCCCTGCGACGGCGGTCCGAACGTTCGCCTGAGCAGTGCCGCCGGCCGAGAGTCGCCGGGAGATCATGTGTTCGAGGGTGAGATGATCAAAGATCTCCTCCTTAATGGCGGGCGAAAAGGTTTGAAGCTCTTTGAGCGTCAGCTCATGCAGCTCTTTTCCCTTTCCAAGTGCATAGGCAACGGCCTTTCCCACAATTTCGTGGGCCTTTCGAAAGGGCACGCCGCACCCCACTAGATAGTCGGCCATATCGGTGGCATTTAAAAAACCCGATGAAGCGGCCGAGCGCATGACATCGACATTCACGCTGATCCTGGGCAGCATTTTGAGAAAAATATCGATACTGCTTTGAAGAATATCCACAGAGTTGAACAGAGAAGGTTTGTCTTCCTGCATATCCCTATTGTAGCTCAGGGGCAGCGACTTCATCAATGTCAGCAGGGTCACCAAATCGCCGAACACCCGCCCCGATTTACCGCGAACCAACTCGGGTATATCGGGGTTCTTCTTCTGCGGCATGATACTGCTTCCGGTGGCAAAAGCGTCGGGCAACTCGATGAAGGCAAATTCGGAAGAAGACCATAACACCAACTCTTCAGAGATGCGGCTGAAATGAACCATGCAGATGCTGGCCGCCGAGAGGAATTCCAGTATAAAATCACGATCCGAGACCGCGTCGAGACTGTTGGCCGCAATCTCCGGAAAGTTCAGCAATTGGGCCGTATAATTCCGGTCGATGGGATAGGTGGTGCCGGCCAGAGCCGCGGCCCCCAGCGGCATGATGTTGGTGCGTTTCAAGCTGTCATTGAAACGCTGCGCATCGCGTTTAAACATCTCGTAGTAGGCCATCCAGTGATGGGCCAGCAAGACCGGTTGGGCCCGTTGCAGGTGGGTGTAGCCGGGCATGACCGTATCCAGGTGCTGCTCGGCCAGGTCCACTAAAGTCTGGCGCAAGGCGTTCAATCCGGCGATAATCCGGTCGGTGGCATCTCTGAGGAACATGCGGGTGCCCAAGGCCACCTGGTCGTTGCGACTGCGTGCGGTGTGCAGCTTCTGAGCCACTTTGCCCACATCCTGCAGCAGGCGGGCTTCGATGTGCATGTGGATATCTTCCAGGCTGTCGTCACACTCGAAATTGCAGTAATCCAGGTCACGCTTGATGCGCCCCAACCCTTCCACCAGCTGGCTGGCCTCTTCATCCGTAATCACCCCGACTTTGGCCAGCATGCGGCAATGGGCAATGCTGCCCTCGATATCATAAGGATAGAGCCGTTTATCCACTTCAATCGAAGAAGTGAAGGCCTCTACGCTGATATCGGTGCCCTCGGCAAACCGGCCGTCCCAAGGTTTTTCGCTCATGATGATGTCCTTGCTTATTTCTGCAGTATTTTTTGAATCCGCAGTCTGAGCGCGTTCAGGCGAATAAAGCCTTGTGCATCCTTTTGGCTGTAGACGTCGTCGTCTTCAAAGGTGGCATGGGCTTCGCTGTATAGCGAGTTGTCCGATTTGCGGCCCCGGACCATACAGTTGCCCTTGTAGAGCCGCAGACGCACGACACCGGATACACCTTGCTGGGTCTCGTCGATGAGGTTCTGCAACATCCGGCGCTCGGGAGCAAACCAGAAACCGTTGTAGATCAATTCAGCGTATTTAGGAATCAGGCTGTCCCGCAGGTGATGCACCTCTCGATCCAGGGTAATGGACTCCATGGCCATGTGCGCCTGCCGCAAAATAGTGCCGCCGGGCGTTTCATAGACCCCCCTTGACTTCATGCCGACGTAGCGGTTTTCAACCAGGTCCACACGGCCGATGCCATGCTTGCCGCCCAGGCGGTTCAGTTCGGCCAGCATTTTGCCCGGCGAAAGATCTTGCCCGTTCAAAGCAACCGGATTGCCGGACGCGAAGGTGAGTTCGATGGTCTCGGGTGAATCCGGCGCATCCTGGGGAGAGGTGGTCAGATGGAAAATGTCATCGGGATACCCGGCCCATGGGTCCTCTAAAATACCTCCCTCGTAACTCACATGCAACAGGTTGCCATCGGTGCTGTAAGGTTTGGCGTGGGTGGTGGGTACGGCGATGCCGTGTTTCTTGGCAAAGGCCATCAGTGCGGTCCTTGAATTCAAGTCCCAAACGCGCCATGGGGCGATAATGGTGATATTGGGATCGATGGCCAGGTAGCTAAGTTCAAAGCGCACCTGGTCATTGCCCTTGCCGGTAGCCCCGTGGCTGACGGCATCGGCGCCTTCCAGGGCGGCGATCTCCATTTGTCGCTTGGAAATCAACGGTCTGGCGATGGAGGTTCCCAACAAATATTGACCTTCATAAATGGCGTTGGCCCTGAACATGGGAAAGACATAATCGCGAACGAACGTTTCTTTCAGGTCTTCCACATAGGCCTTGACCGCTCCGGTCTTATAAGCATTTTGCTCCACATCCCCCATGGGTTCGGGCTGCCCTAAATCGGCGGAAAAAGTCACCACTTCACAATCATAGGTTTCGATCAGCCATTTAAGGATCACCGAGGTATCCAATCCCCCGGAATAGGCCAATACGACTTTTCTGACTTTCGAACTCACTTGTCCGTTTCTCCTTCTATGCTTAATCAGGTCCAACTAAGCTAAAACGCCATCCAAACACTGCATTAAGGCGTCAATCTCCTCACGGCTAATAACCAATGGCGGCGCCAAGCGCAACACATTATCCTGAATGCAGTTGATCAGGAACCCTTTTTCCATGCAAGCCGTCACAATGGATGCTCCCGGGACGGATAGCTGCACACCCACCAAAAGCCCTTTGCCGCGCACGTTTTCAATGACCGTATGCCTGCCTTTCAATGCCTCGAGCCGCCCCACCAGATAATCCCCCATGCGTGCGGCGCGGTCGACAATACCCTCCTCCTCCATTGTCTGAAGGACCTTGAGCGACACCGCCGTGGCCAGCGGGGTGCCCCCGAAGGTGGAGGCATGGGCGCCCGGGCTGAAGGCAGCAGCCACTTTTTCACGGGCCAGCATGGCACCGATGGGCATGCCGTTTCCCAACGCCTTGGCCAAGGTCATAATGTCCGGGACCACATCGAAATGTTCATGGGCAAATAGTTTTCCAGTGCGCCCGACACCGGTCTGGACCTCATCGAAAATCAACAGGCACCCGGTTTCATCACACAGTTGACGAACTTGAGAGAGATACCGGGGATCGGGCACCACCACACCGCCTTCACCCTGAATGGGTTCCAGCATCACGGCACATGTAGCCGGTCCAACCATACAGCTCAAGTCCTCGATGTCGTTGAACGGCACGAAATCGAATCCCTCCAGGATAGGATCAAACCCTTTGCGCACTTTCTCCTGACCGGTGGCTGAAAGCGTCGCCATGGTGCGGCCATGAAACGACTGCTTCATGCTGATCACCCGATGGCGCTGGGGAGCACCCTGATCCTGAAAATATTTGCGGGCCAGTTTTATCGCGGCTTCATTGGCTTCTGCACCGCTATTGGCAAAAAAAACCCGATCGGCGAAGCTGTGGGCGGTGAGCCATGCCGCCAGTTCCGTCTGCGGCCGCGTATAGAACAAGTTGGAAACATGCCAGAGTGTCTTGGCCTGATCGGCCATGGCGGCCACCAGCTTGGGGTGGGCATGGCCCAAATTACAGACCGCGATCCCGGCAATGAAGTCGGTATAAGCGCGTCCCTGGTCATCATAAAGGGTACTACCCTCCCCCCTGACGATGGCGAGGGGATATCGCGCATAGGTGTTGGCAATGACCTGATCTGCAGTTTCTTTTATATTCATCGCTTTGATCTTCCTTCCCTATATCGTCACTTCCGTTCCAATGCCCTGATCCGTAAAAAGCTCCAGCAATATGGCGTGGCGCCGCTTTCCGTTGATGATGGGAACTTTTTTGACGCCGCCCCGGATGGCCTCCACGGCGCATTCAATCTTGGGAATCATGCCGCCGGTAATCTCCTGATTGGATATCATCCGCTGAATTTCAGCGGTATTGATGGAGGAGATAAGCCGGCCGTTTTGATCCAACACACCATCCACATCGGTCATGAGTATCAGGCGCCCGGCATTGAGCGCCGTGGCCATTTGGCTGGCCACCAGGTCGGCGTTGATGTTGTAAGTTTCGCCGTTTTCGCCGACCCCCACCGGTGCGATGATGGGAATAAAGCCGTCTTTGGTAAGGGTCTGGATGATGGCCGGATGAATGCGGGTCACCTGCCCCACCATTCCCGGGTCGATGATCTCCGGCGGCTTGGTGTCGTCTTCCTGGAAGACAATCTTCATCTTTTTGGCCTGAATCAAACCGCCGTCTTTGCCGCTGAGCCCCACGGCCTTTACACCTTGCCGGTTGATCTGAGCAACGATGGCCTTGTTCACCTTCCCGCCAAGCACCATCTCCACCACATCCATGGTGGGGGCATCGGTCAAACGCATGCCGCGTACGAATTTGGGTGTAATCCCCATCTGGTCCAGCACCCGATTGATCTGGGGGCCTCCGCCGTGCACCACCACCGGACGGAGCCCAACCAACTTCAACAAGGTAATATCCCGGGCAAAATCCTCTTTCAACTGCTCATCCACCATGGCGTGTCCGCCATATTTAATGACCACTGTCATGCCGGCGAATTGGCGGATATAGGGCAACGCCTCGATGAGAATATCGGCGATGTTGGTTTTTGATAACGAGCTGTCCATCAGTGCATCCTTCCGGTCATCCTTCTGTGCATCCTTTATGACGGTTATAGAATATAGCGGCTCAGATCCTCGTCGTCTTTGATGTTTTTCAGACGCTCGTCCACATAGGCCGCATCGATCACTATTTTAGGCGATCTCACATCCGGTGCATCGAAAAGGATATCTTCCAGAAGATACTCCATCAACGTGTGCAGCCGCCGCGCTCCGATATTTTCCGTTCGCTGGTTGACCTCTTCGGCAATGGCCGCCAATCGATCGATGGCATCTGCTTCAAATGATAGCTCCACACCGTCCGTTTTGAGCAGTTCAACATATTGGAGGATCAAGGCGTTGTCCGGTTCGGTAAGAATGCGCACAAACTCTTTTCTCCCTAAAGAATCGAGTTCGACGCGAATGGGAAAACGCCCTTGCAGCTCGGGTATAAGATCCGACGGTTTGATGGTGTGAAACGCACCCGAAGCAATAAACAGGATATGGTCGGTGCGTACAGGTCCGTATTTGGTGTTGACCGTACTGCCTTCCACGATGGGCAGCAAATCGCGCTGCACACCCTCCCGGGAAATATCGGGCCCGTGGCTTTCACTTTTGGCCACGATTTTATCGATCTCGTCCAGAAAAATGATGCCGGATTCCTCCACTTTGGTCACCGCCGACCGCACCACTTTGTCCATGTCCACCAAATTCTGGGCCTCTTCTTCAGCCAAGGTCTGCAGGGCCTCGGGTACTTTGATTTTACGGCGCTTGGTGTTTTTGGGCATCATGCCGTTGAGCATATCTTTAAAGTTAATGCCCAGTTCTTCCATGCCCACATTGGAGAAGACTTCCACTACCGGGGTGGAGCGCTCGGAGACATCCAGGTCCACGTATCGATTGTCGAGCTTGCCGGCATGCAGCATCCGGTGCAGTTTTTCCCGCGTGGAACCGGCATTTCCCTGCGGCGCATCCGTTTCCAGGGCATTTGCTGCTGAGCTTTCCACCACAGCCGGTTTTTTAAGCTCCTGTTTGGGGAGCAAGAGATCCAGCAATCGCTCCTCGGCAATCTGGTGGGCCTTATCCTTAACAGCCTCCTGCTCTTGCTGCCTGACATGGTTTACCGTCAAATCCACTAAATCCCTGACCATGGATTCCACGTCGCGTCCCACATATCCGACTTCGGTGAACTTGGAGGCTTCCACTTTGTGAAACGGCGAATCGGTCATGCGCGACAGGCGCCGGGAAATTTCCGTCTTCCCAACGCCGGTGGGGCCGATCAAAATGATATTCTTTGGTGCAATCTCTTCGCGCAGCGCTTCAGGAACCTGTCTGCGACGCCAGCGATTTCTCAGTGCAACGGCTACGGATCGTTTGGCATTGTGCTGGCCGATAATAAAACGATCCAGCGCTTTGACGATCTCAAGGGGTTTAAGGTTTTGCATCTTCGTTGATCTCTTCAATGGTTAGTTGGGGGTTGGTGTATACGCACAGGCTGGAGGCAATCTGCATGGCCGCTTCAGCCACTGCGACGGCATCCATTTGGGTGTGGCGCAGCAAGGCCATGGCGGCGGCTTGCGCGCCTGGTGCCCCTGATCCAATGGCCATAACGCCTTCATCCGGCTCAATCACGTCTCCGGTGCCGGAGATCAGAAAAAGCTTCTGGTGATCCGCCGCCAGCATCAGGGCTTCCAGGCGACGCAAATACTTATCGGTACGCCAATCTCTGGCCAATTCGACGGCGCTGCGCATCAAGTTTCCATTGTAACGCTCCAGTTTACCTTCCAATTTTTCGGATAAGGTCAGCGCATCTGCAGTGGCGCCGGCGAATCCGACCAAAATCTGATCGTTGAAAATCCGGCGCACTTTGCGCGCATGGTGTTTGATCACCGTGTTGTTTAACGTCACCTGCCCGTCTCCGGCCAGGACCACTTTTCCTGCATGACGAACCGCCAGTATGGTGGTGCCGTGCATGGTTCCTTTGAGATGTGATGAATTCATCGTTTCCAACCTAAAAAGTAAATATCATGAATGGTTCAACGCCTGGGGTGGGCCTTGTCGTAAGCCTCCATCAGGCGGTCAATGCTGACGTGGGTATACCTTTGGGTCGTGGACAAGCTGCGATGCCCCAGCAACTCCTGAACCGCACGAAGGTCCGCACCGCCATCGAGCATATGGGTGGCAAAAGTGTGCCGCATGGCATGCGGCGATATGGGCTCGGCCAACCCACACGCCTTGGCCAGTTTGTCCACCACCCGTGCAATGGAGCGCGTCGTTAAACGTCCGCCGTCTTTATTTAAAAACATCGCCCCATCATCATCGCAGCCGAAATCAGCCGTCTGGGTCAACGCCTCGCGATAGGCGGCAATGGCTTCCAGGGCTCTGGCGCCAATGGGCACCATTCTTTCCTTTCCGCCTTTGCCAAACACCCGCATCACCCCGTCGCGGGTGTCCACATGGTCCACATTGAGTCCGGACAGTTCCGACACGCGCACCCCCGTGGAATAGAGGGTTTCGATCAATGCTTTATTGCGCAGTCCCAATACCCCCCTTGGTTTGACGGTGTCCAGCAGCCGAAACATGTCATCCACCGAAAGATATGCCGGCATATGTTTGCCATGCTTGGGCGGATGAAGGTCCTGCGCAGGATTGTTGTCGATCATCCCATGTTTGTGCAGGAACCGAAAAAATGAACGAATGGCTGCAAGCTTTCGCGCAATGGTGGTTTTTTGATTCCTTTTGTGCAAGTACCCCAGGAACAGCCGGATTTGAAGCGTATCCACCGCTTCAACGGGGATTTTTTCCAGTCTTTGGGGGGCATCGTTCGCCCAGTCAGGATTGCCGGCCACAAATGCCGCCAACTCATTCAAGTTGTGGCGATACGCTCTCAATGTGTTCGGAGAGTATCCTTTTTCCGCCGCAAGGCTATCGATAAACGTGTGGATATGTTGAACAAGCGACAATCGTTTCATGTCATTTAAAAACAGGTGGCTGATGCTGTTATCCCACTATCCGGGTAGAGCAACTTGGCGTGTTTTCTTTTTCAGTCTGGATATACGGCGCCGGTAAATCTTGGCCAGCTTTTTATCTTTATTGGCCAATGCTTCTTCTTTTTGAGAGCGAAGGGTTTTAATCAAGGTTTTGAGCTCCTGAACGGTAACCGTCGTTTTAGTCTTGGGCTTTCCAGCGGGCTTTTTGGGGGGGTCATCTTTAATCCCTTTGGCCTCTTTTACCGCCTCCAGGAGCTCCGCTTTTTTCATGCCGTGCACTCCGGTGATACCCTCTATCTCCTTGGCAATATCACGTAATTCGGTAACAGTCATCTTGTCGAGCGGTTTCTCATGCAACGTTTTTTTCTCATCTGCCATGCTTTTGCTCTCCTTGTTTTAAGTCACCTCGAAAAAGTATCACTAAATAGCCTATTCGGCCTAAGCATGTCAAATTACAAAATCTTAAAATTATTCGATTTAAAGGCTCACTTAAAATCAATACAGCGAACCCGCTCCCGGAGAGCGTGCGCCGGCCGTAAATCGTCCCATGATGAACCTTGAAAAAAGATCAAAGCATCATATGGCGGCTATTCCTTTGCACGGTCAAAGAAGGCTTTAAAAAGATCAATCGGCAACGGGAATATGGTTGTTGAATTGTTTTCTGCAGCCATCTCGCGCATGGTTTGCAGATACCTCAACTGCAGCGCCATGGGGTGCTCACGGATGATCTGCGCTGCCTCGGCCAGTTTATTCGCCGCCTGGTACTCACCCTCGGCATTGATGACTTTGGCCCTTCTCTCGCGCTCTGCTTCAGCTTGTTTGGCCATGGCGCGCTGCATCTCCTGGGGCAGGTCAATATGTTTCAACTCAACCGTAGCGACTTTGATTCCCCACGGATCGGTATGCGTATCCAATATTTCCTGAAGCTGGGTATTGATCTTTTCACGGTCAGACAGCAATTCGTCCAGTTCAGCCTGTCCGCAGACACTGCGAAGGGTGGTCTGGGCCAGCTGGGACATGGCGTAATGGTAGCTCTCGACCTCCACAATGGCCTTGACCGGTTGAATAACGCGAAAGTAAATGACGGCATTTACCTTAACGGACACGTTGTCCCGGGTAATCACATCCTGAGGGTCCACGTCCATGGCCACTAAACGCATGCTCACCTTTACCATGCGATCAATGAGCGGAATTAAAATGATCAAGCCCGGACCTTTGGCCTTAATGACGCGGCCCAAGCGAAAGATGACCCCCCGCTCGTATTCTTTTAATATCTTGATGGCGGCGGTCAGAAAAAATACAATGAGAACGACAATGGTCAATAGGGGTAGGGGTATCATCAAAAACCTCCCGGGTTAAATGATTGAGCCAAAAACCTTGCTCCATGTACTACGAACCATCTGCATCTTTATGGATCGGTGCCACAGTCACCACCAAATTTTCCACGGCTTTCACACGGGCCTGCTCACCTTCCTCGATCGGCTCGGTAAACACGGCCTGCCAAAGCTCACCGTGGACTTGAATTTTGCCGCGTTGCCCCTCGACCTGTTTCACCACACCGATTTCGTCAATCAAACCGTCGGCCCCGGTCCATGGTTTGTGGACGTGGGCACGAACCACCAGGTAGGCCAAGGTAACAAAAAACCCGGAAATCATTAAGATCGTTGGTACGAAGACTTTCCAGGCCAGTTGAAACTGGGGTCCGGCCCCTTTGAAAAGCATGAGAGAGCCCAATACCAAGCTGAGCACTCCGGCCACGCTGAGCATACCGTAACTGGCCACCTTCAATTCCAGAATGAAAAATATAATGGCCAATAGTATCAATAAGATACCTGCTGCATTGACAGGCAGGGTCTGCAAAGAGAAAAATGCTAATATCAGGGCAATGCCACCGATGACGCCGGGCAGAACGGTGCCGGGGTGGGACAGCTCAAAATAGAGCCCGGCCAAACCGATCATCAGCAAAATATAGGCGATATTGGGGTCGCTGATGGTCTTTAACACCTTGGTTCGCAAACTCTGTTTAATGGGTGTGATCCGAACGTTCTCAAGTTGCAGCGTGCCTTTGTCTTTCACTTTGCGCCCGTTCAATTTCCGGATCAATTCATCCCGGTCCTTGGCCAGCAGGTCAACGACATTCTCTTTGATGGCTTCGTCGGCCGTAATCGAAGCACTCTCCCGAACGGCCTTTTCCGCCCAGACATCGTTGCGGCCTCTTCGTTGGGCGATGCCTTTGGCAAAGGCCACCGTGTCATTGAGGGCCTTTTCGCCCATGGTTTCACCGATATCCTTTCCGCCGGCGCCAACCGGATGGGCAGCCCCGATATGGGTGCCCGGCGTCATGACGGCGATGTCGGCGGCCATGGTGATCATCACACCGGCGGAAGCGGCACGCGCACCGCTGGGTGTCACATAGACGATCACCGGCACCCGGCAGGCATAGATGGCTTGCACCATGGTCCGGGTGGACTCCACCAACCCGCCCGGTGTGTCCAACTCAATGATGATGCACGCCGCATCGGTATTGGAGGCTTGCTGCAAGGCATCCACCACGAATTCCGCCACCCCAGGGCTGATGGCATCCGCGACCCTGATGGTCAGCACTTCATTTTTATCCGCTCCGGCGTTTCCCCCTGGAAATCCACAGATCCACAGAACCAGAAAAAACGCCAGAAGACGCCCCCCATGTTTGCCCATTTGAACCATTCTCCATTTAGAATAAGTTATGGCGTTTGAGCCCTGTTTGCAAACAGCATCTCACAAAAAACCATCGAATATATTAATTTTACATCCTAATTCAGTTTCCCATGTTATAGCGGGATACGCAATAACGCCATGATCTTTTTCATGTCATCCCAAACGGCGCGTTTCCGCTCCGGGTTTCTGAGCAAATAGGCAGGGTGGTATGTCGGCATCACTTTGATATTTTTATAGGATTGAAAGCGCCCGCGCAGTCTGGACACCGGCTGGGTGGTATTCAGCAGTGTCTGTGCGGCAAAGGTGCCCAGCGTACAAATCACCTCGGGTTTGACGGCGGTCAGCTGTCGCTCCAGATAGGGCCTGCAAGCGGCGATTTCATCCGGAGCCGGATTGCGATTTCCCGGGGGTCTGCACTTGATCACGTTGCAGATGTAAACCTGATCACGGGTCAATTTCATCGCTTCTATAATTTTGGTGAGCAATTGTCCGGCAGCGCCCACAAAGGGGAGCCCTTGACGGTCTTCCTCGGCACCGGGTCCTTCCCCTACAAAAACCAGCCGTGCTTTGGGATTGCCGTGACCAAATACAATATGGGTCCGCCCGCCCGCGAGACGGCATCTTTGGCAGTCGACCAAGTCGGAGCGAACCTCCTCGAGCATCTCCGGACCTGTTTCAGACGGCGTGGCGGGTTTGCGCCAGCGCGCTAATGCGGCAAGGGTTTCAGCAGAAGGATCAAAACCGCGGCAGCCCCATTGGGCCATTTGTTTCAGTGTATTTTGCACCATTGTGATGGCGTTGTTCAGGTTTTCAGGTGGTCTCATCGATTACATCAACTCCACAACATGGTCCAGTATCAGGTGAGCCAAATCTGCTTTGGGCATCACATCCAAAGACCTTTTAGAGCCGTCTTTAAAATAGAGATTGACGACATTGGTATCGACCTCGAATCCTGATCCCTCAGTGCCGATGAGATTGCCCACCATCAGATCCAATTGTTTGGTTTTGAGTTTATCCATAGCATGGTCATCCAAATCCTTGGTCTCGGCGGCAAACCCCACCACAATCTGTTGCCGGTTGTTGCGGGGGATGGTTTTAAGAATATCTTTAGTGCGCTCCAAAATCAACGTTTCACGCCCCTCGGTCTTCTTGATCTTGTGGGGGGCTTCATTGACGGGTTTATAATCGGCCACAGCTGCGCTTTTAATGATAATATCCGACTGTTCACAATGCGCAAGAACCGCATCACACATTTGGGCCGCAGAGGCCACCGGAATAAAAATCACATTATTCGGTGTCGCCAGACTTGACGGGCCGCTGATCAGAGTAACCCGGGCACCGCGCATTTCGGCGGCGCGGGCAATGGCGTATCCCATTTTTCCGGAAGAAGGATTGCTGATAAACCTGACCGGATCGATGAATTCCCTGGTAGGACCTGCCGTCACCAGCACTCGTTTTTGTTGCAGATCCTTGGGCGAGAGTAAGCGGACAAACCGGTCCAGGAGATAGACAGGCTCCGGCAAACGTCCCGGCCCCGTGGTGCCGCAAGCCAGTTCACCGGCTTCCGGATCGATGATGGTATAACCGAAGCGGGCCAGGATATCCAGGTTGGCCTGAACGACCTCACTCGCATACATATCCGTGTTCATGGCGGGGCATAGCATCGCCGGGCATGTGACCGCCAACATGAAAGTAGTGAGAGCGTCATCAGCAATGCCGTGGGCTAACTTGCCGATGAGATTGGCTGTGGCCGGCGCAACAATGACGGCATCCGCCTCCCGGGCCCATTGGATATGCTGAATACCGGCTGATTCATGGGGATCAAACAGGCTGGTGCACACCTTTCGGCCGGACAGCGCTTCAAAGGTCAGCGGCCCGACAAAATGAGCGGCATTATGTGTCAAGAGCACCCGTACCGAGGCGCCCGCCTTAACCAGCAGGCGCAGCAACTCAACGCTTTTATAGGCTGCGATGCCGCCGCATACGCCCAGTACCACATTCTTCTTTTCAAGGCCGGTCATTGATTCAGCAACCCCGTTTCCTGTCCAACCATGGTGGGTGCAACCCAAATTTCCGCGCGCGTACTCATCTGGCCTTCAATGATACTGATCACGCACCAGCGGGTTTCTTTTTTAAACAACAGCATGCTCCGGGAAGCTTTAATGGCGCTGATCAACTGCCAACCGTCCACAGGCATTTTATTCTCAAAAAAGGAAATCAACGAATTGACCTCCACCCGACCCTTCAGTGATAAAAGCCCCGCAGTAAATCCGGCCGTGCTGAAGACAAAAGAGTTGCCTCTGTCCACTTTTAATTGCTTAGGGAGAAGTACATCACCAAAATCAAGATAAACACTTGTACTTTGGGGAGCCGGTGTTGTTCTGTAAGGCGCCGTCGAGGGGGCTTTTTTGGATTTCAAAGCTGAACACCCCGTGACTAAAAATACTGCAACCAGCAAAACTACCAATCCCCCGAACCCTCTTAGCCGTGCCGTCTTTGTGGTCATCTTCTCCTCCTTGGTCCACGTGTCACTTGCGTTTTAAAGCATTCTGTTTTTTCAATAAGCCCACCCACTCTTTTAAAAGCAGGTTTAACTCTTTCTGGGAAGGACGGGTTTGGTTGTTGATTCTCCGTTCTATTTCCTTGAGGGCCAGCCGTAAATCCTCCCGCTCGGGTTCTTTTCGCAGCAACTGTCGGTATACCTGGGCGGCTTTACGCAGGTAGCCTTGATCAGCATAAAGTTTGGCCATGGTAACGGTATAGAAACGGTGTGAATTCATTTCTAAGGATGGTTTTCATCATCTTTAAACTTAAAAATCAATTCGTCGGAACGAATCATTCCCAATTCCTGGCGGGCGATATTTTCAACATAACTCGGATCATTTTGAAGCCGATCGATACTGCGGTACATATAAAGGTTTTCTTGGGTTAAGCGGGCATTGTCATTTAACAGATTCTGGTGAGTCCGCCTCAGCCGGTTTAGCTCAACCAGTCCGTTGTCACCAAACAGAACAACCAGCATAAAGTTAAACATAGCGATAAAAATAACCGCCATCACAATTTTTTGGCGCCGGCTCATGTTGATACTGTTCTCTTGGCAAATAAACGATGCATGAAATTTAGTTCCGGAGCTTTAATGATGAATGCCAATCCGCCGAATACAATAATACCGGCAATGATGCAAATGATTAAGCCGACCAGCAGGCCGATTGTATGAATTTCTTCCGGTGGCAGGATCCAGCCGGCCACACCCCGCACGCAAAGGCCCATAAAGAATGCGCAAACACTGGTACGCACCAGGGAGCGGGCGAGCTTGCGCCATCCAATAGCGCCCATTTTTTTTCGCAGTGCCAATGCCAAAAGCATAAGATGCAGCATGGATGCCAGGGAAAGCGCCAGGGCCAATCCGTTATGCCGCATGCTTTGCATCAACACTGTTCCTAGAATAATGTTTGCCGTTATTGCTCCAAGGGCTATTTTAACCGGCGTGCGCGTATCCTTCAAGGCATAAAAAGTATAGATCAAAATACGCACAGCGGCGAAGGCCCACAGGCCTATACCATAGTATAACAATGCACCGGCCGTCAATCTAGTGGTTTGTCCGTCAAAGGCGCCACGCTGAAACAGAATGGCGACGATGGGTTCTCGTAGAACGATCAGACCGACCATGGCCGGCAATGTAATGAAGAAAACCAGCTGCAAGGCATGGATGAATGAAGACTGCAGCGCCTCCATTTGCCCCATACTCGCTTGATGGGACAATGTTGGAAATACGGCAGTGGCCATAGCAATGGCAAATACCCCCAGGGGAAACTGCACCAGCCGATCGGCATAATAAAGATAGGAGACACTGCCCTGGGGAAGAAGTGATCCCAGCAGGCAGATGACCAGATTGTTGATTTGATAGACGGCCGCACCAAAAAGGGTTGGCCCCATGAGCACTAGAACCTGCTTCATATCCGGATGCCAGAAAGGGACGGACCGCCAGACACGGATACCGTTTTTAATTAAAAACGGCACTTGAAGCCCCAGTTGAAGCACACCACCCATGAGAACCCCCAAAGCCAATCCAAGAGACCGGGTGATCGAGGAGGGGGAGAGCCATGCAAAGATCGTCACCATTCCAATCATAGCGATATTTAAAAGGGCGGGTGCCATGGCGGGGGCGGCAAAATGCCCAAGCACATTTAAAATCCCCATGCACAGCGCTACCAATCCGATGAATAAGGAATAGGGAATCATGATGCGGGTCAATTTGACGCAAAGGGCAAATTTTTCTGGAATCTCCGTGAAACCGTATGCCAGCAGATGAACAATGACCGGCGTCAGGATTATCCCCATCACAGAGCCCAACACTAGAAGCACTAATAAGGACCGCAACGAACTGAGGGCCAGTTGCTCTGCCTCGTCGCGGCCTTTATGATTCAAGCAATCGGTGAAAACAGGTACAAAGGCAATACTCAGAGATCCTTCGCCAAAGAGTCGTCGAAGCAGATTGGGAATCCGGAAAGCGACGATGAAAGCATCTGAAACCAGGCCGGCGCCAAACAAAGAGGCAATCACCATATCCCGGACGTAGCCCAGAATCCGGCTGAACAAAGTGGCCGAGCCGACAACACCGGCAGCCCGGGTAACGCGCTCATGCTCCGATGGTTGATTTGTCTTGTTGGTCTGATTCGTTTTGGTCATATGCCGTTAGGTTCGGTGTTCGGTAATCGGTGATCGGTGACCGGTGATCAGTGATCGGTGAACCTTTTTTTTAGAAATTCATCTGAATAATCATTGACATCAATAGGTCTCATCTGTATAAATTTCTTTTTTTGATAGGCTATCTCAACCATTTGAAAGGAGTTGACCATTGGCCAACCATAAATCCGCACTCAAACGCGCCGGCCAGAATGAAATTCGCCGCATGCGCAATCGGTCGGTCAAGACCCGCGTTAAGACCGTTGTAAAACAAGTTCGTCAGGCTGTTTCGGAAAATTCCACCGATTTGACAAATGCAAACCTTAAAGCTGCCCAATCGGCCATCGACAAAGCTTCCAAAAAAGGCGTTTTGCACAAACGCACAGCTGCCCGAAAAATTTCTCGTTTGGCAAAGCTGACCCAAACCGTGCAATCTTAACCATCGATTCGAATCCAAAAAGCGCCGGGGGTGCATAGAGCAACTCGGCGCTTTGTTGTTTTTTGGTCCAATCTTTTTTTGCCACATAAGTTCTATTATTAACTTGGGCCTCGTTAAAAATTATCGGTGAGCCGGCGATAGACATACTCCGCCATTTGTTCGGAGAGAATGTTGATGGCCTTACGGCGGTTACTCTCTGTAAACGATTTATTTCCGTCCACAACAGCATAGGCTTGTTCGGCTTTAAGTCCGGCCCTCTTCCAAAGGAGATTGCCGGCGCTATCGGTGAGGGTAAGCGATAGTGACGCATACACTCTTCGCTCAGAAGCGGTATTGGTACCTCTGCGGGCCACGGTATCCCAGGTGAGCGATTCGATGACGCCGCCCAAAACAGCATCCGCTTTCCGGGAATCCACCACCGTACCCCGACGCCGTCGGTTCAACTCATTGATCAAGGCATTGGTAAAGGTTATCTCGATACCCGTTTCCGAACTTCGGTTATTCAACATTTTTACAGCGATGGTCTGGATTCCGCCCGGCAGATCGCCTTTGCCGGCCAGTTGATAGCCACAGGCCGCAAGTACCGCAGCAGACAAAAGCGCGAGCATCATCCACATCCAGGATGATCCAAGCAAACCCGCGGGTCTTCGATGGGTCTCCAACCCCTTATGCCCGATATTTTTATACAACGATGTTCACCAATTTGTTTGGAACTACAATAACTTTGCGTATGGTTTTGCCTTCGATGAACTTGAGAACCTTTTCATCTTCCATAGCCATTTTTTTCACGGATGCTTCATCCATATCCAGTGCCACCGAAAATCGGCTTCTCAGCTTTCCATTGACCTGAACGACAATGGTGACCTCGTCTTTGACCAATGCGTGTTCACGGTATTTCGGCCATGAAGATAAAAGCACGCTCTCTTCGTGCCCCAGGTTATGCCAAAGCTCTTCGGCAAAATGGGGTGCGATGGGAGACAACAGCAGGATGGTGCTCTCCATGGCATGACGCATGACACCGGCTGCATGGGGCTGGTTATCACTCACCTGATAGTTGTACATCTGATTGACCAGCTCCATGACGGCGCTAACAGCCGTGTTGAAATGAAAGCGGTCCTCGATGTCGTGGGACACCTTGTGAATCACCTGGTGGGTCTTTTTATAAAGCTCGCGCAGGTCACCATCCAATTGATCCGGTGCACCGTCATAGGCGGTGGCGGCTGAAATACGGCTGAACCAGTTAAACGCCAATCGCCAGACACGGTTCAAGAAACGTGCACTACCCTCGACGCCTTGATCGCTCCATTCAAGATCCCTTTCCGGTGGTGCGGCAAACAGACAAAACAAGCGTGTGGTGTCAGCGCCATATTGATCCAGCAGGATATTGGGATCAACCACGTTTCGCTTGGATTTGGACATCTTCTCAACACGGCCCATTGAAACGGTTTGCCCGCACACGCTGCATTTAATTTGCCCCTCTGCTTCTTTGACCTGATCCGGAAAGAGAAAGCCATGTTCGGGGCAGGTCACGGTCTCCTTGCACACCATTCCCTGGGTCAGCAGTCGCGTAAAAGGCTCTTTGAATGTCACCAGGCCCAAATCTTTTAAGACCCGTGTGAAATACCGCGAATAAAGCAAATGCAATATGGCGTGTTCAACGCCGCCGATATATTGATCCACCGGCATCCAATAGTCCACAGCTTCGCGATCAAACATGGCTGTATCACAGTGGGGACTGCAGTAACGCTCAAAATACCATGAAGACTCTACAAAAGTATCCATGGTGTCGGTCTCGCGGCGCGCCGCGGAATTTCCGCATTGCGGACATTGGGTCTGTAAAAAAGCGTCCAGATTGGGAAGCGGCGATCGCCCGCCATCCAAAAGATCTGCGTCTTCAGGCAAAAGGATGGGCAAGTCTTCTTCACGCGCCGGAACAATGCCGCAATCCGGGCAATGAACCATGGGGATCGGTGCCCCCCAATACCTCTGTCGCGATATGCCCCAATCTCTCAAACGAAAACTGACGGCACGTTTGCCCATGCCTTTCTCTTCCATCAGATCGGCGATTTGCTCCATGGCCAGGCGATTGGCAACTCCGTCAAAGGGGGCCGAGTTGGTCATCACGCCGTCTTCGGTGTAGGCCTCCGTCATCATGTCAACGTCCAGTGCTTGACCCTCCGGGTTGATGACCACCACGATGTCCAGGTCGTATTTTTTGGCGAAATCAAAATCGCGCTGGTCATGGGCCGGTACCGACATGACCGCACCGGTACCGTATTCCATGAGTGCAAAATTTGCGGTGTACACCGGCATGCGTCGACCGTTCATGGGATTGATGCAGTATGATCCTGTGAATACGCCTTCTTTTTCATAGTCCTCAATGGCTTTGCTGCTGCGTTCCTGTTGACTGATACGCTGGACAAATTCCGCCACTGCCTGCTCTTGACCGGTTCCCCTGGCCAATTCCGGCACCAATGGATGCTCCGGCGCCAGGCACATGAAGGTGGCCCCAAATACCGTGTCGTGGCGAGTGGTAAACACCGGGATATGGGATTCGCTGTTTTCTATGGGAAACCGTATCTCCGCCCCCCGGCTGCGACCGATCCAATTCTTCTGCATGGTGGTGACCTTGTCGGGCCATCCGGGAAGTTGATCGCAATAGGCGAGAAGATCTTCGGCATAGTCGGTGATGCGAAAAAACCATTGCCACAGCTTCTTCTGCTGAACCGGCTTTCCACAGCGCCAACACATTCCGGCCTCCACCTGTTCATTGGCCAGTACCGTCTGACATGGCTCACACCAGTTGACAAAGGCCTCCTTGCGATAGGCCATGCCTTTTTCATACATTTTCAGAAAAAGCCATTGTTCCCATCGGTAATAATCAGGTTTGCAGGTGGCGATCTCACGATCCCAGTCATAGGAAAACCCCAGGCGCTTGAGTTGGGCCCGCATGCTGTCAATATTCTCATAGGTCCATGTGGCCGGGTGGCTGTCGTTGGCAATGGCGGCATTTTCAGCCGGCATACCGAAGGCATCCCATCCCATGGGATGCAACACGTTGTGACCTTGCATGCGCTTATACCGGGCCACCACATCTCCGATGGTGTAATTGCGGACATGTCCCATATGAATCTTGCCCGAGGGATAGGGAAACATCTCCAGCAAATAGTACTTGGACTTGAAAGCGTCCAGGTCTACTTTGAACAGGCCGGTATCCTGCCAGGCGGATTGCCATTTTTGCTCTATTTTTTGAGGATCGTATCTTTCTTCCATTGCTTTTCACCTATTTTTTGCAGCGCAAGTTTACCCTTGTCGATCGGCGCGTTGGGATCCAATAACAGCTTAACAGTTTGATTTCTCATGCCATAAGATGAATGAAAGTGCAACACAAGATGCAATACCCTGTATATACGAATTTATTTGACTTACCAGCACCATTTGCTTATCAGAAGGGGGCCCTATGTCAAGCATCCGGGCCTTTAACGACCCGGCTTTGGATCAACCCCTGGCAGGGGATGGATTTACGAACTGTACTTTTAACCATAGAATATCGAACAAGGAATGTCCAACCACCTAAAATGACAAGTAAAATTCTGATCAATGCCATCGATCCGGAAGAGTGTCGGATCGCTAAAGTCACTGACAATCGCCTTGAAGAGTTTCAAATCGAAAGCGCCGGGCGTGAGATTCTCCATGGCAACATATATAAAGGTGCGGTCACGAGAGTTGAGCCCAGCTTGCAGGCCGTATTTATCGATTTTGGCAGCGAGCGTAACGGCTTCCTGCAACGCCATGAAATTCATAGCGATTATTTCCATGAAAACCATACCGGCGACCGCGCCATAGAGCACCTGATTAAAAGAGGACAGGAACTGTTGGTGCAGGTCACCAAAGACCCGATGATGAAAAAAGGGGCCATGCTGACCACATTCATCTCACTGCCGGGCCGTCATGTCGTCCTCATGCCGGGCAGCAGCACCATTGGTATTTCGCGCAAGATCGAGGATGAAAAGGAACGCAAGCGTCTCAAAGGAATTCTCGGGGCTTTGAAAATCCCCAAGGGTTTCGGTGTGATTGTAAGAACGGCCGGTATGGGCTGTACAAAGGCCCAGTTGTCCAAAGACCTGAATTACCTGTTGCGATTGTGGAAAAATATCAACCAGAAGGGGATGAAAGAGAAGGCGCCCAGCGTTCTCTATAAAGAGCGCAGCCTGGCGGTGCGGTCCATCAGGGACTATTTTACCATGGATGTGAGTGAGATTCTCATCGATGACGACGCTGTGTTTCGTGAGGTCAAAAACTTCATTCAAATCATCTCCCCCAAACATCGGCGAATCGTCAAACGCTACACAGCCGACCGGCCAATATTCACCAAGCACCACCTGGAAGACCAGATCACAACGATTTTTAATAATCGCGTAGGCCTGAAGTCCGGTGGTTCAATCGTCATTGAACAGACCGAGGCGTTGGTGGCCATCGATGTCAACTCCGGCCGAGGCACGCAGAAACGCTCCATTGAGCAGACCGCTTTGATGACGAATCTTGAGGCTGCTGAAGAGATTGCACGGCAACTCCGGCTCAGAGATTTAGGTGGCCTGATCGTCGCAGACTTCATCGATATGCGCGATCCCAAGCACCGCTCCCAAGTTGAAAGGACATTGAGAACCCACACCAAAGGGGATAAAGCCAGAACGCGCATCGGCCGTATTTCCCAATTTGGCCTTCTGGAGATGTCCCGGCAACGGCTGGCGCCATCCATCGACTTAGGCAATCTGGTGCCGTGCGATCGATGCCGGGGAAAAGGTTGGACCCCATCGACCGAAGCGCTGGCCCTGCGCTTTTTGCGCAGACTCAAAATTGAAACCAGCAAGGCCGGCATGAAGGAAGTGCGGGGGATCATTCCCAAAGCTGTGGCTGATTATTTGCTCAATAAGAAACGCAAAGAGATTGCGGAGCTTGAGATGCGGCGGGGGCTTTCCATCCATATCGAAGGGGATCACAACCTCCTTCCGGATGAGTGCCGGATCACATGCGATCCTGAATGTACGATGTGAAGAGGCGCCGCAGTTTTAAGTTTAAAGTCAATGTCATTAACTTAAGGGAATTAGATGCTGGAAAAAATCATCGGGATCGCTATCGAAATCGAAAACAACGATAATACGAACTCAACTTTCGGTTTTCGATTTTTGAAATGCCTGTCGCCGTCATATGTTTTAAAGCTAAGGGCGGGCTTGGAAGCCCCGCCCTACGAAAACCATCTGCATTGCTCAAATGCCTGTAAAAACGTAGGGCCGGCCTCCGCGCCGGCCGGTTTTAAGCATCGACTTGACTGGGGCATAAGCCCCGATGACTCATTTGGCTATCCGCACAGGGTCTTATGATGGCAATCGGTGAAACCCGAAAGTTGTGTACGAACATGTTCGATCCCGATCCCGATAGCGATTTCGATCACGGTAATACATTTGAAAGCATCAAAGCCTTAAGTTAATGACATTAAGTTTAAAGTGTTAAGTTTTAAGCAATTTGATATGGTTTTGGCGATATGTCTCATGGATGCTCAGGAAGATTTGTTTGACCTGCCGGGTCATTTCAAGTATACCAGCGCCGTCTTGGACACCTTTATGATCTTTGCCTGGCCCATGACATCCTGTGTGTCATGCACCAGCCTATGATCTTATCTCACTCTGGGACATAACATATTAGGAATGTGGCGATTTCTTCCTTAGGCCGCCTTGAATGTTACAAGATATAAGGGCCGTTGAATGAAACCGCCATGGTGATTATTGAAAGGGAGGTTATTACAATGGACATCGCCTACGCAATGGGTCAAGCAGGCGGAGCAGCCGGTCAAGGTGGCGGCGGCCTGCTAGCAACACCTCTGTTCCCTATTCTATTGATGCTCGGCGTCATGTGGTTTTTTCTGATTCGACCTCAGCAAAAAAAGCAAAAAGAGCATCGGGAGATGATTAGCAATCTCAAAAAAGGTGACCGTATCATCACTTCCGGAGGATTATATGGTCGCATCACCGGATTGACTGACAGCACCCTGACCCTGGAAATCGCCGATAAGGTGCGCGTCAAGGTCAGTAGAGCCCATATCGGTGGTTTGGCACAAGCGGCACACCAACCCGCGGATCAGTCCAAAGACAAAGCAGAGCCCTCCGATAAGAAAAATAAATAGAACCCATAAACCGGAAATGCGGGACAATGCCGACGCCCCCTTTGGTAACGGACCTTTTCCGAGCTCAGACAACAAAAGAGGAACGTAACATTGAAAACAACTTCCTGGCGCCCCATCGTAGTGATGATTGTTCTTCTGACCGCTGTTGTATATTGTCTGCCGACCCTCCAGATGGCCGTTAAGAAACTGGAAGAGCCGACATGGTGGCCAAAGAAAAAGATCAACCTGGGCCTCGATTTGCAAGGCGGCATGCATCTGGTGCTTGAGGTCGACACAGACAAGGCGGTTGAGAATACCGTTCAACGATCTTACGAGGAAGTACGCGGATTTGTTCGTAAAAATCACATCCGCATCAAAGGCCTGCAACAAACCGATCCCACAACCATCGTGCTTACGCTCAGAGATGATGCCGATCCGGGCAAAGCAAAAGGGCTGATCTCAGATGAATTCAGGGACTATACGGTCAGCAATACCAAAAACGATGGTTCAGCGGCCATCCAAATGAGGTTTAAAGAAGCTGAAGTTGATCAGGTGAAAAAAATGGCCGCTGAAAAAGCGCTCATGAAAATTCGCAATCGCGTGGACGAATACGGCGCCCGCGAGCCGGACATCCGCCCCCAGGGTGAAAAGCGTATCATTGTTCAATTGCCCGGCGTGATCGATGCTGAAAAGGCACGCAAAGAGATTGGACGAACCGGAAACCTGGAATTTAAGCTGGTGGACGAAGTGGGCGATCTTCGCGAAGCCCTAAAGGGCAATGTGCCGCCGGGCAGCCAACTCTATTATTACCGCAAGGATGACCCGGAAATGGCCGGGCGCCCCATCCTGCTGAAAAAAGAGACTTTGCTGACCGGCGAATACCTTTCCGAGGCCAGGGTCAATTTTGATCGATCTTCCGGCCAGCCTGAAGTGGGGATAAAGTTCAACACCAAAGGATCGCGGATATTTGCCAAAATTACTGAAGAAAATATCAACAAACGTTTGGCCATCGTTCTGGACGGGGAAGTATACTCGGCGCCTGTCATACAGTCCAAAATTGTCGGGCCCGGTGTGATCACCGGAAACTATACCGATGAGAGTGCCAAGAATCTGGCCCTGATTCTACGCGAGGCCTTTCCCACACCGGTCAAGATACTATATGAAAAGACGGTCGGTCCTTCCTTGGGAGAGGACTCCATCCGCAAGGGGCTGATCTCCATGCTCATCGGCGGCATCCTGGTGGTGGTGTTCATGCTGATTTACTATAAAGGATCGGGATTCATCGCCAATATTGCCCTTCTGATCAATATTGTACTGATTGCCGGAGGACTGGCCGCCTTCAGCGCCACCCTGACCCTGCCGGGCATCGCCGGCATTATTCTCACCATTGGTATGGCCGTTGATGCCAACGTCCTGATATTCGAACGCATCAAAGAAGAATTACGGCTGGGAAAAACACCATTGGCGGCCGTAGACGCCGGATATGACCGGGCCAGCCTGACCATTCTGGATGCCAACGTGACCACATTGATTGCAGCATTGGTGTTGTTCCAGTTCGGTAGCGGGCCGGTCAAAGGATTTGCGGTGACACTGAGCATGGGCGTTGTTTCGAGCCTGTTCACAGCGTTGATCCTGTCACGCACCATTTTTGATTTCTTCCTGGTGAAGAGAAAGATAAAAAAAGTAAGCATTTGACAGCATTACACGATTTATTGAACCGACCCTTCAGAGTTTGAGGAAAACCAATAATGCAGATCATCAAACACGACGTGAATATTAATTTTGTGGGCCGCAGAAAAATTGCTTATGGTTTGTCGCTCATAATGATTTTGGCCAGTATTGCCTCGTTAATCGCCCATGGCGGACCCAAATATGGCATCGATTTCGCTGGCGGCGCCGAAATATTGGTCCAACTGGATCAACCCGTTGTCATTGAGAATGTCAAATCCGCGCTTCTGGACATAGGGCTTGAGGGTTCGGCCGTTCAAAATTATGGCGATGGAAAAGGAACCAATTACCGCATCCTCGTGGCAGCGGAACAGGCCGGTTCAACAGATTTGGCGGCAAAAATCAAGGATGGTTTGACGGAGCACACCGGCGCCAAAATAGATGAAAAATCGTTCTCATTTGAAATGGTCGGGCCTCAAGTCGGCCGGGATCTGCGGGAGAAAGCCCTTCTGGCCATGTTTTTCGCCTTGCTCTTTATCACCGTATACATATCGGGTCGATTTGAACTCAAGTGGTTCATCAGCGCCGTAATGGCCGTTTGTCTGGCGATGGCTGTTTACGCACTCAATCTCATCGAACTGAGCATCCCGGCCTTGATGCTGGCTGCGCTGATCGTCACCCTTGTGCTTTTCTGGTTCTTGAATCTTAAATACGCCATGGGTGCTATTGTCGCCTTGATCCATGACGTTACCATTACCGTGGGACTGTTCTCCATATTCGATAAAGAGTTCACGCTGCCCATTATTGCTGCACTGCTGACCATTATCGGTTACTCGCTCAACGATACCATTATCGTATTTGACCGTATTCGGGAAAATCTGCGCAAACACCACAGAGATCCTTTAACATCCATTATCAACCGCAGTGTCAACCAGACGTTGGGCCGGACCCTGCTGACCTCTTTAACCACTTTGATCGTGGTCATCATTTTATTTGTTCTTGGTGGCGGAATCATTCATGATTTTGCCTTTGCCCTCATTGCGGGCGTTCTGGTGGGAACCTATTCATCGATTTTCGTAGCCAGCCCGATTCTGTTGGCCTGGCAAAAGCGCGCCTAGCGTAAAGCATATGCAATAAAATGGGGTATCCAATGGAACATCTTGTGCCGTGGTTCACCCTAAAAACCGTTTCAGGCATTGGGAACCTTCTCTTTCACCGCTTGCTCAGCCATTTTGGCACACCCCAAAAGGTGCTCCAAACCTCTTCCCGATCGCTCCAGCAAGTCTCAGGTATATCACCACGATTGGCCTCTGTCATTGCCGGACATCGCACGCCGGACTGGGTACATCGGGAAATTGAAACGTGCACGCAGAAAGGATTCAACATTATCACACAGCAGGATTCGCGTTACCCGACACTGCTGTTGCACATCCCTGACCCGCCACCGATTTTATATTCTTACGGCAACTTGAAAGCGTCCGAAAACCATATCGCTGTTGTTGGGTCAAGAAAGGCAACAACCTATGGCAAAACCAGTGCCCGGCGATTATGTCGCGACCTGGCCTGCCGAGGCTTGTCAGTGGTCAGCGGTATGGCCAGAGGAATCGATACGGCCGCCCACGTGGGAGCCCTGGATGGGGGGGGAAGAACCATTGCTGTGTTGGGTTCGGGACTGAACAAAGTGTATCCTGCCGATAGCCATAGTCTAAAGCTTTTTCATCGAATAGCCGAAAATGGTGCTGTCATATCCGAATTCCCGCTGAATACCGAACCGGAGGGACGCCACTTCCCACAGCGCAATCGTATTATCAGCGGCATGTCGTTGGGAACTGTTGTCGTAGAGGCCGCCAAACGCAGTGGTTCACTGATTACGGCAAGGCTGGCAACAGAACAAGGGCGTGACGTGTTTGCCGTGCCGGGCAGCATCCATGCAGCCACGGCCCGCGGCACCCACGATTTGATCAAACAAGGAGCGCTGCTTATTGAGAACGCAGAGGATGTCATCGAAGAGATCGCGCCTCAGATATCGGTTGACGAAATACCGCCTGAACCGATAACCCGCCGGACATCTTGTTCGGCAGTGCCGCCGAACTTTTCGGATGTGGAGGAAAAGCTTTTGAAAACCATCGGCCCTTACCCGGTGCACATTGACGAGTTGGCCCGCCGCAGCGAGATGAATGTCGGCGCGCTGACGGCGGCTCTGTTACAGCTTGAGTTGAAGGGGGCCATTTATCAGGAACCCGGAAAGTTTTTCATTCGAGCCAAAGATGGTTGATGGGTCCTATTGATCACCCGTCACTTGAGGATTATATGTTATCAATGAAACTACCATATTTGGAGATCATAACCTGTGTCTAATAAACCACTTGTCATCGTTGAGTCTCCCACCAAGGTTCGCACAATTACAAAGTACCTGGGTAAAGATTTCAATGTGGCCGCAACCGTTGGCCATATCAAAGACCTTCCGGCCAAAGAAATGGGCATCGATATCGATAAAGGTTTCAAGCCCAAATATCGAACCATACCCGGCAAACAAAAGGTGATTACAGCCTTAAAAAAAGCTGCGGGTGACTGTTCCGATATCTATTTGGCGCCTGATCCGGACCGCGAGGGTGAAGCCATAGCATGGCATGCCGTGGATGTGTTGAAAAAAAAGGAACGGCAATTTCATCGTGTCCTTTTTCATGAGCTCACCAAAAATGCCATCGTTAATGCCATGAAGACACCTGAAGCGTTAAACCGGGACAAGTATGAAGCCCAGCAGACCCGTCGCATATTAGACCGGCTGGTGGGATATCAGGTTTCACCCCTCTTATGGAAAAAGGTTAAAGGCGGACTCAGTGCCGGGCGTGTCCAATCGGTGGCTGTTCGCATTATCTGTGAGCGTGAAAGAGCCATCTACGCATTTGAACCCGAAGAGTACTGGTCGATTACAGCCCAGTTGGAGGGAGAGACGCCCCCTGCCTTCGAGGCCAAACTGGTCAAAAAGGAGGGGGTAAAAATTGTCATCCCCAATGAAGGCGCCGCACAGGAAATCGTGTCAACGGTTTCAAAATCACCGTTCGAGGTGGTTAAGGTGGCCAAAAAAACGGTCCGCAGAAATCCACTGCCGCCGTTCATCACCAGCAAGCTTCAGCAGGAAGCCATTCGGAAGCTGCGCTTTTCAGCCAAAAAAACCATGCTGATCGCCCAGCAGCTGTATGAAGGTATCGATCTGGGACCGGGGGAGCCGGTGGGACTGATCACCTATATGCGCACGGACTCCACCCGAATTTCCGTCGAAGCCGCCAATGAAGCCCTTGCGTGGATTCGCAGTGCCCATGGCGATGAATACGCCATGGAAAAACCCCGCTTTTTTAAAAACAAAAAAAAGGTACAAGACGCGCACGAGGCCATTCGCCCCACGTCTGTGTTCCGAACACCGGAAAAAGTGGCCTCGGCATTAGGCAAAGACCAAATGGCGCTTTATCGATTGATTTGGCAGCGCTTTGTGGCTTCCCAAATGAAACCGGCCCTGATCGATCAGAACTCCATCGCCATTCAGTCCGGCGTTTATACCTTTAACGTCAGCGGTTCCTCGATTAAGTTCCCGGGATTTATGGCACTCTACCAATCCGTCGAACAAGAACAAGAGAGCCGTCGTAAGCAGCAGCCGCTGCCGGCCCTATCTGAAGGCGACAAAGTTATTTTAAAACAAATCATCCCCAAGCAACACTTTACCCAACCGCCTCCCCGTTTTTCCGAAGCATCACTGGTCAAAGAGCTGGAAGAAAACGGTATTGGCCGACCCAGCACATATGCGGCCATCTTATCGACCATTCGTGAAAAAGGATATGTTGAACTGGTCAAGGGCTATTTTCACCCCAGCGAATTGGGGTTTATCGTAAATGATTTGCTGGTGGGTAATTTTCCTGAAGTTTTCGGAGTGGAATTCACCGCTCAAATGGAAGACAACTTAGATCGCATCGAAACGGCCGATTTGGATTCCATAGAAGTACTTAAAAGCTTCTATGGTCCATTCAAGGGGAAGTTGGACAAGGCCGAACAGGAAATGCTCAGCATCAAAGGTGTCGGCATTCCCACCGGTATTACCTGCCCCCAATGCAAAGAACATGAATTGCATATCAAAGTGGGTAAAAACGGGCACTTTTTAGCCTGTAACGGGTACCCGGACTGCAACTATTCCAGAGATTACGAACGTGATGAAAAGGGGCGCATTCATCCCATTGAGCTCAATCATGAGGCTGCGACGGATAAAGTTTGCCCCCAATGCAACAGGCCCATGGTGGTCAAGCGAGGCAAGTATGGCGAATTCATCGCCTGCAGTGGATATCCTGAATGTACCCATACGGAATCAGTGAATGGAGGTGCCGGTGGCAAGTCCATCGGTATGCAATGCCCGGAAAAAGGCTGTGACGGAGAGATTGTCGAAAAACGCTCCAAACGCGGTAAAGTCTTTTTCGGGTGCAGCCGCTACCCGGATTGCAAATTCGCCACCTGGGATAAACCCGTGGCCAAAACTTGTCCGGTTTGCAACAAAGCCTATCTGGTAGAAAAAAATACCAAACGTCAGGGAAGCTTTCTGGCATGCGTGGATCGTGAATGCGGTTATAAAGAGCCCATTGATTAAAAAGTCTGGAACGTCTCATCTTTTGCTCAGGAATGAATTGCGGGGAGCAACCATCGTGGCTCACAAATCAGACGATCAAATATCAGGTTCAGATGCAATTCTTTCGAAGATGCGTCGTGACGCATGTGCCATCTTTCAGGACGGACTTCGAGCCGTTGAGCCATCAGGCGCAATCCACCGATACTGTAGAAGAGAGAAAAATCTCCTTATCCTCGGCGATCGCACCTATGATTTGAACGATTATGTCAATATCCTGGTCGTCGGCGCCGGCAAGGCGACAGCCGCCATGGCCGTGGCCATGGAAGATCTGCTGAAAAATGATCTCAGCAAAGGGTTAATCTGTGTAAAGTACGGCCACACGGCACCGCTGGAAAAAATTCGTACCATCGAAGCCGGGCATCCTATCCCTGATGCCAATGGACAATCCGCCTCGGCTGAAATCCTGGACATGTTACAGAAAGTCGGTGATAAGGATTTGGTGATCGTACTGCTTTCAGGAGGTGGTTCGGCTCTGCTTCCCTTGCCTGTCCAAGGTATCTCTTTGAAAGAAAAACAAGATGCATCGGACACCTTGATCAACTGTGGCGCAACCATTCACGAAATCAATGCCATTCGCAAACATATATCCAGGATAAAAGGCGGACGACTTGCCCAGGCCGCTTTTCCTGCACAAGTGGCCACGCTGATTATTTCAGATGTGGTGGGTGACAATCTGGATGTCATTGCGTCAGGACCGACAGTTCCGGACGTTTCGACTTTCAGCCAATGCCGGGAGGTCATTGAGCGTTATGGCATTGCCGAACAGCTGCCGGCCGCCATCGTCGCCCATCTGAAAATGGGCCAAAACAAAAAGGTGCCGGAAACACCCAAACCAGCACATTTAGACTGGAACCATGTATTTAACCTCATTGTGGGCAGCAACATGGATGCCATTGCGGCTGCAGGTAAAAAAGCACAAGCGCTTGGATACAACACGCTCATTCTCTCCTCCCGCATTGAGGGAGAGACACGCACGGTGGCACAGGTTCACGGAGCCATTGCAAGGGAGATTTTGGCCAATAGGCAGCCACTTTCAGCCCCGGCCTGCCTTCTCTCCGGCGGCGAGACCACGGTTACTTTGAAGGGAAACGGGCTGGGGGGACGCAACCAGGAATTCGCCCTGGCTGCGGCAATTGATATAGAAGGAGCCCAACATGTTGTTGTGCTCAGTGGGGGGACAGACGGAACCGACGGTCCCACGGACGCGGCCGGTGCCATCGCGGACGGTACCACTGTGCAACGCGGAAAAAAAGCAGGGATGGCGATTCGGCACCACTTGAAAAACAATGATGCCTATCCCTTTTTTGAAAAATTAAATGACTTGTTGATGACCGGTCCGACCCGGACAAATGTTATGGATTTGCACATTGCTTTGGTTCGGTCACCTAGATCACCGTAACAGGAAAAACAAATGCAACTCAATTTCGAACCCATTGATTTAGATCGACAGCAGGACTATCACCAAAGACTATCCCAATGCCCTCAGATTGCTTCAGACTACAGCTTCATCAACATCTGGGGATGGAAAGATGAATATGGCCTGCTATGGGCCTGGCATGAATCCATCGTCTGCATTAAACAAACCATCCCCTCAGAAATGCTATGGGCTCCTGTCGGCGATTGGCACGGCACAGACTGGGGAGCAATGCTCCAATCGGCAAAAGAGCATTGCCCAAAACTCATCCGTGTACCTGAAGCGCTTTTGCACATCTGGGAACATAAAACAAACATCCCCTTTGGTGCTTCAGAGTCACGTGATCATTGGGATTATCTGTACAAGCGACAGGAACTGGTTGATTTGAAAGGAAACCGTTACCATAAGAAGAAGAACTTGGTAAATCAATTTAAAAAGAAATATGAATTCACCTATCTTCCCTTCGGCCCCGAGATGGTGACCCAAGCCCAATATATGCAAGAAGATTGGTGCACCTGGCGCGACTGTGAAAGCAGTGAAACTTTAGCGGCTGAAAACAAAGCCATTGCCAAGGTGCTGGACACTTGGCAGATGCTCAACGGCATCACCGGCGGCGCCCTTCTGGTGGACCAAGACCTGGCGGCATACACGGTGGCCGAGGTCCTGCCCGACAAGACCATTGTGATTCATTTTGAAAAAGGATGCCCCGGTTTCAAAGGCAGCTACCAAGCCATTAATCAGATGTTCCTGGCACAAGACGAAAATCCGGGGAGCGATATCGTCAACCGCGAGCAGGATATCGGCGACGAAGGCCTTCGGAAAGCCAAACTATCTTATCACCCGGTGGATTTTATTCGAAAATATGAGGTGGTCTTTTAAAGCGTATGTCGATTTGGCTGTTTTCCCCAATGTTTGCAACATTGGAGTTTTCTCTACAATCTCTGCTTCCTGCGTTTTTCCTTATATACGGAGGCTAACATCTCACTGATTGCATCGAAGATAAACTCATCCGGTGTCATGCCCTTTGAGGCGCAAAACGTTTCAACACGATCGTACAGCGCTGTTGGTATATGTACACAAACAGTATTTTGTTCCGGGCGGTCAGGTTTTTCATTCATCTATGGAGCCCCTTTCCAAGCTTGCCTATCGATCTTTAAAATTGCATATAACTCAACATATTACACAGGCAATAACAACGTCAAGGTCAACCCTGACGTTGCATAAAAAAAGATGGTAAAATATTAGAAAAACCCTTATGAGTATTGAACAAACAGCGTGTTGTACAAAAGGAGTGAGCCTTTGACCCAGATTGACCACTGCACCATCATCAGCCAGGAACTCGGCATTCATTTAAAACAGGTACAAGCGGTTCGGGACCTTCTTAGCCAGGATGCAACGGTCCCCTTTATTGCCCGATATCGCAAAGAAGCCACCGGCAGCTTGGATGAAATTCAAATCACCGCCATACGCGATCGGCTCAGCCAGCTGGTAGAATTGGACAGCCGTCGCGAAACCATTTTGAACAGCTTGGAAAAACACGGCCATCTCACCGATGAGCTCAGAGAGAAAGTGCTTGCAGCAGAGACTCTGGCCGTATTGGAGGATATTTATCTGCCCTATCGGCCCAAGCGACGTACCAAGGGCACCATTGCCAGGGAAAGAGGCCTGGAACCGCTGGCGGAAGCAATAATGGACCAGACCGGTATAGATCCCCTATCATCGGCTGCGGCTTTTGTCGATCCGGAAAAGGAAGTGCCCACCCCCGGGGATGCCCTGCAGGGCGCCCGTTACATTATGGCGGAGTGGATCAACGAAGATGAAACAGCCCGTTCGCGGCTGCGGGCCCTTTTCAACCAAAAAGCCGTCATCATCAGCTGTGTCATTGAAGGTAAGGAAGAAGAAGGCGCCAAATTTAAGGATTATTTTGACTGGCAGGAGCCGGTTCACAGCGCCCCATCTCACCGGATCCTGGCCATGCGCCGGGGTGAGCGGGAGGAGATCCTGTCGCTGAGCATGAGACCTGCCGAAGAGGAAGCCATCGAAATTTTGGAAAACATCTTTTTAAAGGGAGACAAAGCCGACAGCGAGCAAGTGGCGATGGCCATTGCCGACGGTTATAAACGACTTCTCTCCAGATCCCTTGAAACAGAGCTGCGTATAGCTGTCAAGGAACGCGCCGATAAAGAAGCCATCAGGGTTTTCGCCGACAACCTGCGGCAATTGCTTTTGGCACCGCCATTGGGCGCCAAGCGTGTGATGGGTATCGATCCGGGGTTCCGTACCGGATGCAAGGTGGTCTGCCTGGATCGCCAAGGCAAGCTGCTGCACAACGACACCATCTATCCACATACATCCGCCGCACAGGCCGAAAAAGCCAAAGAGACGGTGTTGCGCCTGTGCGAATCCCATCGTATTGAAGCCGTTGCCATCGGAAATGGTACGGCCGGGCGGGAGACGGAGGTTTTTGTCCGCAAACTCAACTTACCCCCTTCTACCATTGTACTGCTGGTAAATGAGAGCGGCGCATCGGTTTACTCCGCATCGCAAGCGGCCAGAGAAGAGTTCCCGGATCATGATTTAACCGTCCGTGGAGCCGTTTCCATCGGTCGGCGTTTGATGGATCCATTGGCCGAGTTGGTTAAAATCGATCCAAAATCCATCGGGGTCGGCCAATACCAGCATGACGTGGATCAAACCGACTTAAAAGCCTCTTTGGACGACGTGGTGGTCAGTTGCGTGAATGCCGTCGGTGTGGATGTCAACCGGGCCAGTGCTCAACTGCTTTCCTACGTATCGGGGTTGGGTTCCCGATTGGCAAAAAACATCGTGACCCACCGTGATGCCAACGGCCCCTTTGTTGATCGCCAATCTCTAAAAGGGGTGCCACGGCTGGGGCCCAAGGCATTCGAACAGGCTGCCGGGTTTTTGCGCATTGCAGATGCGGCCAATCCTTTGGATGCCAGCGCCGTTCACCCGGAATGCTATGCCATGGTGGATGCTATGGCGGCTGATCAGGGTTGTTCCGTTGCCGCGTTGATGCAAAAGACGGATCTGAGGAGGCAAATCGACCTGGAGCGATATGTCACGGACACCGTAGGCTTGCCCACATTAACCGACATCATGGAAGAATTGGCCAAACCGGGCAGAGACCCTCGTAAAACATTTGAGATCTTTGCTTTTGATGAGAATGTATCCCAAATGTCCGACCTGGAACCGGGTATGCAACTTCCGGGCATCGTGACCAACATTACCAAATTCGGTGCATTCGTGGATATTGGTGTGCACCAGGACGGATTGGTGCACATCAGTGAAATGGCCAACCGTTTTGTTAAGGATCCCGCAGAAGTGGTGAAGGTGCAGCAAAAGGTTACGGTGACGGTGCTTGAGGTGGACATGAAGCGCAAACGCATTGGGCTCTCCATGCGCTCGGGACAAAAACCGGTGAAGGCCGCAAAGCCCAAAAAACCCTTAAAACCGCACAACCGGACCCGCAAGCCCAAAGCCCCCGGTAAACAACCCTTTCACAATCCTTTGGCAGAGGCATTGTCCAAATTGAAAGGGAGCTGAATTGTGGAAGCAGTGGTACAACGGGTGCTCCAAAGCAGCGTTTTGGTTGGCAGCAATGAAGTCGGCGCCATCGGCAAAGGGCTGGTGGTCCTTTTGGGTGTGGCCCATGATGACACGGAAAAAGCGGCAGATTGGCTGGCCGACAAAATTGCCCATCTTCGTATTTTCGAAGATGCCGAAGGAAAGATGAATCGGTCGCTGATGGACGTTGCGGGCAGTTTGTTGGTGGTTTCCCAATTTACTTTATTGGGAGATTGCCGCAAAGGACGCCGTCCTTCTTTTATCAATGCAGCCCCACCGGACAAGGCCCGCAGCCTTTATCACCGTTTTATCGAATGTGTCAGGCGAATGGGCATTGATACGGCAACCGGAACATTCGGAGCCCACATGCAGGTCGCGTTGGTCAATGACGGACCCGTAACCCTCATCATCTCATCACCTTAGAAAATAATTTTTTCGCGGTTATCTTAAAAGATTAAGCGGGCGGTGTTTATCCCCACCGGTCGGGACAGAGCCCGACCCTACCCGGGAACCCTCAAAACGCCAGGGGTCGGAGTGATTCGCGTAGGGCCGGCCTCTGCGCCGGCCTGGCATAAAATCCGATACCTGC
>JASFER010000020.1:0-40483 GCA_050124755.1 Desulfobacteraceae bacterium | reverse complement strand
CCTGCAAAAATGGATCGAACCGCTTATGAGATTCGTGGGTGGGATGGTCTCGGTACCCGTGTTGCCGAGGCTAGAGATGCCATGCCCCTTCCAAAAAATGTCTTTTTATTCGGTCTACGATACCAGACTGCCAGTGAATTGGCTTTTTATGTGCCGGACAATCCATTGACTGTCTCAATCAACCGATGGAATCGTCCTAATGTATACGACTATTGGTGGCGGGACGAAGACCTGTTGGGGAAAGATGCCATCGGCGTTTTACGCGGTGATGGCAGCCGGGAGAGATTGCTTGAGGTCTTTAAGGCGGTTGATTTCCCTGAACCTTTTCATGTTTACCCAAAGGAAAGAGGACAGGGGAACCTTCAATCACCGACACCCATCAAAACCTTATACATCTATCGTTGCTACGGATTCAAAGGCGGGCTCCGCTGGATTTCGCCACATCAAGATGATATCCGTGTGGCGGCGCCTTCCAAACCTGAGTAAACCCCAAACTTCGGCATTCTGCGGTTCCTTGTTCGATATTCCATTTGTTATACAAATGCATACGCTCCTAGTCCAAAAAACGATACAAATAGATCCGTCTTGCCCCCATCGCCGCCTTTTCATTCCCATTAAATATTTAAGACATTAAAATTATAACTAAAAATAATTTCTTAAGGGATGTCCTGCAATGGCATTTAATTTGCTATTACAAAGTCCAGTTTAGAAGGTTCTTTTGAAAAATGATGCTCGTAAAAGGCAAACCATTCGAAAGAGTGGGACGCAAAGTCACTGGCCTAAGTTCTGATAGAGAAAACGGCGGCAGGGCTGCCGAGCGAATGCGACATCTTCCGATGCATGCTGTTCGCTTGGTGACAGATCCAAAAGGAGATGTCCAAATGAGACAACAACTTAAAAGATACCTCAGAGTCCTCTTCATATCCGGCTATTATCTGCTGGTTGCTTTCCCCATGGTCGTTTCGGCGGCGCAATTGACCCTAAGTTGGAATGCCAATAGTCCAGCACCCGATGGGTACAATGCTTATATGCGTTTGGATGGGCAATCCTACGATTATTCCGCACCGTTGAACGCCACCGCGATTACGGATACAACCTATACGGTAGATGGGCTGACTGAAGGTGCCACCTACTACTTTGTCGTGCGTGCTTTTGTAGGTAGTCAAGAAAGCGGCGACTCCAACCAAGCAAGCTATACTGTACCAATCTCAGTCAAAGACACCGATGGCGACGGTTATAATGATCCGGTGGATGCTTTTCCCGACGACAGTTCCGAGTGGGCGGATACAGATGGCGACGGCGTGGGCAACAACGCAGATACCGACGATGACGGTGATGGCATGCTGGATGCGTGGGAAAACCTTTATGGTTTGGACCCGCTGGACAGTTCAGATGCCAATGCTGACTTGGACGGTGACGGAATGAGCAATCTGGAGGAGCACGACAATGGGTCGGATCCGACCCTGGTTCCCGGCAACTCAGTACCGGACAAACCTGTCCTTGCTTGGCCGGTCAACGGGGCCGTTAATATAGACTTAATGCCGACCCTGATGACGGACGGCTTTACGGATTCAGACGGCGATACCCACATCCGCACCCGCTATCAAATCGCCACCAGCACCGATTGGTCATCAGACCTTGTATTCGATGGTGAATTTACATTGAATTTGACCAGCGTCACCTTACCTGATTTGGTTCTCGACCCGGAAACAACCTATTATTGGCGGGTTCGCTTTTATGACGAACATAACGGAGAATCCGAGTGGTCGGATGCCTGGCGTTTCACCACTATTGACGGTGTATCCGCTGGCTATCCCGACGACGACGGCGATGGCGTCCTAAATGACCAGGAAGTACCGGCGGACAGTATAAATCCTGAATTAGAAGCCACAAATGAGATGGTCGTAGTGGGTGCGCCGGATATCACCAATCCTCAGCTGGCTGTGCTATTGTCCACCGATGCCCACATCATTTCTCTCAGGGCCATGGACGCGGACAGTGTAGAGATTGGCAGTAACGCCAACCGTCCGGAAATGCTTACCGGGTTGATCAGCTTCAAAGTCGGACTATTGAACGGAGCCAATTCCGCCAGTGTAACCGTGAACCTGATAACCCCTGCACCGGAGGATGCCGTTTGGTACAAGTACCATCTTGAAAACGGTTGGGTACCCTATCCCAACGTGACCTTTGGCGATGATCGCAAATCGATCACCATCCATCTGGTGGATGGCGGCGATGGGGACGATGATGGTGTCCAAAACGGCGTTATTGTTGATCCATCCGGTCTTGGATACGCTGTTGGTGGTGACAATAGCTCTGGCATCTCTGATGACTCATCCTCTTCGGATTCTTCTTTAGGCGATGGCTGCTTTATCTCGACACCGCTGAGTGAAACAGTTCCGTACAACAGTGGCAACGCGCAGCTTCTGATATGGTTGGGTTTAATTGGTATTGCAGTTATGGTGAGGCTCGAAGGTCGAAAATAAACCAGCCGGCGTATTGCTTCACATAGCATGAAACCGACCCGCCCAAGCTGTTGAAGTTCAACGGCTTGGGCGGATTTCTTTTCTGTTTAGTGGATTCGCCTAATTCTTAACAGCTCCTGGAAGACAAACAAAGACTTTCGAATATTGTCGTACTGTATTCTTGAGTCTTCTACATGCCGCCATTCCACAGGGAACTGGGCAACCTTGAGACCCTCTTTTTTCGCCAGCCACAGGATTTCGGGATCAAAGATGACGCTATCAAGTTTTTGTTGGCTGAAGAGCGTTTGCGCCGCCCTCCGGGTAAAGAATTTGAATCCGCATTGGGTGTCGGGGTAGGAGATGCCCAGATAGCCGTTTTGAATCAGGGTATATATTTTGGCGGAGATTTTTCGAAAAATGTTTTGGTGCTTTTGGATCACTGCCCCTGAAACCGCGCGGGAGGCAATGGCAATGTCATAACCTGATTCAATCAATTTTATACCCGCTTCGCTATACTTCATCGGAACGGCGTAATCCGCATCCATAAACATGGCGATACGGCCGTTAATCCGCTGCATTCCGTATTTTACGGCATAGCCCTTTCCTCGATTGGGGTGGTATTCCAATACCCGGACTTGAATGTTCCGGGAGCCTTTAAAGCTTTTGGCAACCTCAGCGGTATGATCGCTGCTACCGTCACTGACCACGATCACCTCGCTGGCGTATTTTTTTTCCCCAATGTAGGTGATGGTGTTTTCGAGGGTTGGAACGATCCGATCATGTTCGTTATAGGCCGGAATAATAACTGAAAGCAGGGGCGTGATGTTCAAAATGGCTTCCTCTAAAATGACTTATTCGACTTCCTTATCAGCGTTATTGTGAAACTGCATTTGGTAAAGCTTGTAATACTCACCTTTGAGACCAAGCAGTGTTTCATGATCTCCTGCCTCCACAACCTCACCTTTGACCAATACCGCCACATGGTTGGCGTTGCGTATGGTGGATAGACGATGAGCAATGACAAATGTGGTACGCCCGCGCATCAGATTTTCCAGTGCTTTTTGAACCACGGCTTCAGCCTCCGTATCCAATGATGATGTGGCCTCATCCAAAATGAGGATGGGAGCATCTTTGATCAGGGCCCGGGCAATACAAAGCCTTTGTTTTTCGCCTCCGGAGAGCCGACCGCCCAACTCACCCACCAGGGTGTCAAATCCTTTGGGAAAGCCCATGATGAAGTCATAAGCATAGGCAGCTTTGGCGGCCGCTACAATCTCTTCCTCCGTGGCGTCCGGTTTTCCATATCGGATGTTATTGCATATGGAATCATTGAACAAGATGGGATCCTGGGTCACGATGGCGATTTGTTGCCGAAGGGATTTGATGGACGCTTTACGGACCTCGGTATCGTCAATTGTGATCCGGCCTTCAGTGACATCGTAAAATCGTGGAATCAAATTTACCAAAGAGCTTTTACCGCCACCGCTCATGCCCACCAGAGCCAGTGTCTCTCCCGGAGACACCTGTAAATTGATATTGCGCAGAACAAAATCTTTTTCATACTTGAATCCAACTTGATCGAAAATCACCCGGTGGGGGCCTGCCGGAATCTGGACGGGCACCGGTGGCTCCTGAATATTGGACTGTGTCTCGATAATGTTGTAAATGCGGTTAAATGCGGCCATGCCTTCCTGGATGTTGTTATTGACCTTGGTCATTTTTTTTGCGGGGTCATAGAGCAGCACGACGGCGGCCAAAAAGGAAAAAAAGGTTCCTGGTGTGGAAAGGCCCTGAATGACGCGCGTGCCGCCATACCAGACCACAACGGCGATGGCGATGCCGCCCAGAAATTCCATGATGGGAGAGGAGAGGGCTTTGGCGATGGCCGCTTTGATTTCCTGTTTAAAAACATTTTGTGTTTTTTGTTGAAATCGTTTTTTTTCGTGGGCTTCCATGCCGAATGCTTTGACCACTTTGGTGCCGAGAAAGGTTTCGTGGATAAAAGCACTCAGGTCGCCCATGCTTTCCTGGATTCCGGTACTGGCCCTGCGCACCCGCCGCCCGAGCTTGATCAAGGGAATCAAAGCCACCGGCAGGACGATGAAGATAAAAGCGGCCAGTTTCCAATCACGATAGAATATATAGCCGGTCAGGGAAATGATGCGCAACGAGTCTCTGATAGCTGCAGCGACGGATGACGACACCATGGCCTTGACGATATTGACGTCAAAAGAGAACCGGGACATCAGAGCGCCGGTTTTTTCTTTGTGGAAGAAAGCCAGGGGCAGATCGGTCAAACGAAAATAGAGCTGGTTGCGAAGCCGGCGGATAATATCCTGTCCGACAAATTCCATGAAGTACTGCTGACCATAATAGGCAAAACTTCGCAGCAGATAGATGCCGATAAACAATAACGGCAGCATGCCTAACATAAATTCATCTTTATTGATGAATATTTCATCAAAAAGGGGTTTGACCACCCACGCCTGGGCCAGATCCGTACCCGCCATGAGCACCATACAAAGCATGGCAATCATCAGCCGCGTCTTCTGGCCTTTGACCAATTCCAGGATTTTCTTATGCCGCTCTTTAAATGTCAGTGTTGATAATATTTTCATAGGCATCAAAGGTCGGATCCATGGCCGAAGTGGCGGTCGGCCTGTTCGGTAATGCGATTCAGTTCCATCTCCAATTCCGTCATGCACTCGCCGATCATGGCTGCGTCGGCATCGGCGGGCACTTCCATGGGCCGGCCATAGGTGATGACTCCCCTTGTCCAGGGATATGGCACCATGAATCGGTCCCAACTGTTGAATATCTTGCGCCGCTTCGAACTATAGGCCAGCGGAATGATGGGAACACCGGTCTTTTGGGCCAATAAAATGACACCTTGCTTGACCTTGTGACGCGGTCCCTGGGGGCCATCCGGAATGACCACTCCGGGGCGCTGGTGGGTGCGCATATCATTGATTTGCTGAATCAATGCCCGTAATCCGCCTTTTCGAGTAGATCCCCGTACGGTCTTGTGACCTTGTCGCTGAAGTACCCGGGCAATGATTTCACCGTCGGCCGAGTTGCTGACCATAATGGAAGCATTGAGTTTTTTATACCGGTGGCTTAGGAGCAATATTCTTGAGTGCCAGAAGGCAAAAATAAAGCGACGGCTGTCTACATGCCTGGAGACAGTTTCATAGCCGATGGTTTGGACGCGTGAGAAAAGAAACAAGAAATCGATAAACAGCTTGCCGGCCCAACCGATGAACCACCATTTGAGGCCGGCCGCTCCGGATTTTTTCTTAAACAGCACAGCGGCCTCCCAACAAATGGCCGGCAATGTCCGCCACACGATCTGAAGCCCCGGATGTTCCGATGCGTTTTTGCACCTTTAGAATTCCGTCGATCATCTTTTCATACGCCATCGGATCATTGAGCAGCTCATATACGGTTGCGGCGATGTTCTGTGCCGTGGCCTCGTCTTGGATCAACTCAGGATAGATTTGTTCCCGGGCAATGAGGTTGGCCATTCCGATATGGGGAACCTTGACCAGTTTTTTAGCCAACCAATAGTTAAAGCCCGATACTTGATAGACAATAATGGCGGGAATGCCATAGACGGCTGCTTCCAAACTGGCGGTTCCGGACGCGACCACGGCCAGAGTGGATCTGGCAAACACCGCACCTACCGGATCGGTAACGATCCGATAATCTACTAAAGCATGGGAATCGGTGATTTCCTTAATGGCTGCCTTGTCAATTGTGGGTGCGCAGGAAATGACAAAGCTTGTCTGCGCATCGCGTTGATGCAAAAGATTTGCGGCTTCCAGCATGCCGGGCAACAACCGCTCGACTTCATCTTTGCGGGACCCGGGAAGGAGTGCGATAACACGATGATCCGGGGCGTGTCGTGCACGCCCGAAAATCTGATTTTGAGCTGCATCATCCAGCAGGGGGTGTCCCACATAGGTCACCGGAATGTTGTGTTTTTCATAAATGGTCTTTTCAAACGGGAAGATCACAGCCATATGATCCACCCGCTTTTTGATCTTCTTGATACGCCTGGAACGCCATGCCCAAACCGTCGGACTGATATAGTACAGGACCGTCAGGCCTAACTTTTTTGCATATCCGGCCAAATGCAGATTGAAATCGGGAAAGTCGATTAGGACCACCAAGTCGGGTCGGTTGTGGGCCAGATATCGTTTCAAGCGGAATAATGCCTTCAAAACTTGAGGGGCTCTAAACAATACCGCCGTAAGTCCCATGACGGATAACTCATTGACGTCCACAACGATATGAGCGCCTGCCTTTCTCATGGCGGCGCCACCGGCACCTGAGACGGAAACGGCCGGATATTTGCGATGAAGCGCCGCAATGACGTGGGCCGCATGCAGATCGCCCGAAGCTTCGCCTGCAATCATGACAACTGACTTTGGGGTTTGCACTTTCATTACTGGTTACGGCAATATCCTAAATAAATTTACCATTCTCCAAGGCCACAATGCTGATCCTGTACTTGTCGGCCAAATCAATCATGGATGGACGGTCAAATACAACCGCTTTGCCTGCTTCTATGGCCAGCGTCTTTGCATTGACCGCCTTCATGGTTTCAATGGTTTTCAAACCTACGGCCGGGATATCAAAGCGCATATCTTGCTGGGGTTTGCAGACTTTAACGACAACGGCTTGCCCGCGACCCAATTGTCCGCCCCGTGCTATGGCCGCATCCGTGCCTTCAATGGCCTCAACAGCCAGAACGCTTCCATTGCGAAGCACAATGCACTGACCGATATCCAGGCTGCCGATGGCTTTGGCGATGGACCATCCCAATTCAATATCCTTGCGTTCTTCTCGAGACGGTTTACGTCGAGTCCAGACGCCGGGTGGCGCCACTATCTCCGGCAGCAGAAAAGTGGATGGCTTGATTTGGATGCCTTCCTCTTTCAATATATCGGCGAATCCCCTTAACAAGGCATCGTCGTGGGTGTGGCGCATTCCTGCAAGCAAGGCGATGGCTTTGGTGTCCGGTCTCACACGGGTGAACATTCTGGGTTTGCTGATGGCACCCAACATGACGGCTTGGGTAATGTGATGCCGGTGAAAATATTTGATCAGCTTTTTAATTTGGCCGACATAAAACCATTCCAGGGAGGCTACATGCTGGGCAAGCAACGGGTCGGCTTCCTCTTTATAAGCAGCCGCATGTACCTGCAAGCCCTTTTGATGGGCGGCTCGGGCAAAAAGGAGCGGAAACTGTCCGCTGCCCGCTATGAGTCCGATTTTATCTTCCATCGATATATTTACGACTTCACCGAATGAGGTCCTACCGGGTAATTCCGCGTTCGGAGGATTTGATGAAATTAATGAACGATTCAACTTCAGGCAGTAATTCCACTTCGGCAATCACTCGTTCTATAGCTTCATTTTGGGTGAGACCGATTCGGAAAAGCAATCGATAGGTTTTTTTTAGCTGCTTCAGGGTGTCCTCATTGAAACCGCGGCGCTTCAGGCCCACCTGGTTCAGACCATGCAGTTTGGCCCGGTCGCCGGACGCCAGTACAAAGGGGGGGATGTCCTTGACAACCACCGTTTTTCCTCCCACAAAAGCACAGTCTCCAATACGGACAAATTGATGAACCGCTGTCAGTCCACCAACCGTTGCATAATCACCGACCTCAATGTGGCCGGCCAGAGTGGCATTGTTGGCCATGACCACATTGTGCCCTAAGGAGCAGTCGTGGGCGATATGGACGTAGGCCATCAGCAAACATCCGTCGCCGATCCGGGTCAGGCCGCCGCCCTCTTCGGTGCCACGATTGATGGTGACAAATTCGCGGATAATGCATTTTTGGCCGATCTTGGTCCAGCTCACTTCTCCTTTGAATTTCAGGGATTGTGGAACTGCACCGACTGAGGCAAATTGAAATATCTGGCACTCGGGTCCGATTTCCACATAGGGTTCGATAACGGCATGGGGACCGATATTGGTTCTGTCACCTATTGTGACGTTATCTGCGATGATGGCATAAGGGCCGATGGCGACATCTTTTCCAATCTTTGCTTTGTCGCTGATCATAGCGGTCGGATGAATCATAGCTATACCTCTATGGTTGCCATTAATTGGGCTTCGGCCGCAGTTTGGCCATCAACTCTGGCAACACCTTCCAATTTCATAATCTTAGCTCTCTGCTTGAGGACTTTCAATTCCATGATGAGTTGGTCACCGGGGACCACCATTTTACGAAATTTAACCTGGTCCAATCCCATAAAATACATCAGCGCACCTTCTTTACCTTTCTCCAGAGAAGCAATGGCTAAAACGCCGCTGGTTTGTGCCATGGCTTCTAAAATCAAAACACCGGGCATAATGGGAGTACCGGGAAAATGCCCTTGGAAAAATGGCTCATTGATGGAAACATTCTTTAAACCCACCACTCGTTTATTAGGCTCAAGCTCCAAAATACGGTCGACGAGAATAAATGGATAACGGTGGGGAATGTGTTTCATGATGTCTTGGATATCCATGGGGGTTTCCATTGCCGATCTCCTTTTTTCGGACCTGGTAAAAATATCCGGGTTCTAGTTTTGCCAATGAATGCTGGCTATGGGTTTTTCAGGTTGTCTTCAATAAGATGGGAGATTCGTTTTTCCAACTTATTCAGTTTCTTATAAAGATCCGGCAAATCGGGCAAAATCTTTTGCAGGCGCAGCCATTTCCCGTGAGGCATGGCTAACGTCGTTCCAGAGACAATTTGCTTGTCAGTAACCGACTGGGCAACGGCACACTGCGGGCCGACGGTTACCTGATCGCCGATGGTCAAATGGCCGCCGATACCGGCCTGGCCGGCGAAGACAGCATACCTGCCGATGGTGGTGCTTCCTGCAATGCCGACCTGGCCGACGATGATCGAGTGTTCGCCGATAATCACATTGTGGGCGATATGCACCTGATTATCCGTTTTAACACCGGATTTGATCCAGGTTTTGCCCATGGTTGCCCGATCAATTGTGTTGTTGGCACCGATTTCCACATCATCATCGATTTGCACGGTGCCGATCTGGGGTATCTTGTGATGGCGCCCTTCATCGAGCACATAGCCATATCCGTCACTGCCGATGACGCTGCCTGAATGTACAATAACGCGACAACCGAGGCTGCAACGCTCCAGCAGGGAGGCATTCGGATAAATGATGGAATCGTCTCCGATGGCGGCTTTATTGCCAATCACGACGTTAGGATGCAACACCACCCGATCTCCCAATCGAACGTCATCGCCGATGACCACGCCCGCAGTAATGCACACATCATGCCCAATGGTAACATTTTTTCCAATGACAGCCGTGGGGTGAATGCCCGGTTGCGGCACTGAGGAAGGATCGAAAAGGGTCAGCACTTTGGCAAAAGCGACCCGGGGATTTTTCACTTGAATCAGGTGAAGCGGCGAGTCGGTAAATCCCTCGGGGACAATCACAGCGGATGCTTTGGTTCGGTCAATGCGCTTCAGACCAGCCCCTTTTTCCGCAAAGGTGATTTGTCCCTCAGTGGCAGAGTCGATGGGGCCGACACCCTTGATAATGCCATTGGGATCGCCGGCAAGTTTTCCTCCAATAAATTCTGCAATTTGGCTAAGCGTTGTAGACATGTGCGTTTTACTAATGGTTCCTTACTTTTTGGTGTATGAGGCATCGTAGAGCTGGATAATTTTATCTGTGATATCAAGTGATTGTGGTGCATATACAATGTTGATGTCTTCCAGCACCAACAAGTAGCCTTCTTTTTTACTGTGATCCGCAATGATTTTGAGCACGTCCTTTTTGACACCATTGATCAGCCTGATCTGCAATTCTTGAATTTTTCGGTCATAGCGTTTTTTTAACGCCTTGACTTCATTGATCTTACGTTCCAATTCCCATCGTTTGTTTTCCCTGGCAGTAGTATTCATCACGTCGGCATCGTCACCTTTGCTCAACAACTGCTGAAGTTCCTTGATCTCTTTTTGGAGTTTTTCCAAATCTGCATTCATACTGCGGCCTTCTTTGTTGATTTGGTTCTTGACCGCTTTTCCGGCAGCTGAGTTGTTGAATATTTTTTGAAAATTGACGGTGCCGATTTTGGCCACATCTGCACAGAGGGCTGTAGCGGTTCCAAAAGCAAAAACAATTGCTCCGAGAACTATAATCAATATTATCTTACGCATCTGCATGCTTCCTCCCGTTATTTTCCATTGTCTTGTCTGCAAGCTGGATTCACGCGTATAAAACGTTTCTTTTTTGGAGAGCCGTTAAAAAGCGCCCCCCATGGTAAACTCCCATTGGCCGTCTTCCTCCCCTTCGCGGCGATCCAAAATTTTGCCATATTCAATTCGAATCGGTGCCAATGGGGAAAACCAGCGAAATCCATACCCGGCGCTTTGCCTCAGATCGCCCAAGTCAATACTGTCATCATATACATTGCCGGCATCATAAAAGACAACCCCCATCAGTCCCAATTTTTCAGAAATGGGAATAATCATTTCAATATTGAACTGAACAAACCTGGAACCGCCAACTTTCGTTTCAATGCCTTCGCTGTTAACATCGGTCAAATGAATGCCGCGATAGTCAAATCCACGCATTGAATTTATGCCGCCCAGGTAAAACTTTTCATAATCCGGCAGCAGTTTGTCGTTGTTTTGAGTGATATATCCTGTTTTTCCATGCAAGAATCCAATCAACCCCTTAAAAAGCGGAATATACCAGCCGGTATCAAGTACATATTTAGTAAAACCGACATCACCGCCCAAGCCGGCGTATTCAACCGATATTTTGTGTTTAGATCCTTCAGTGGGATTGAATGCCTTGTCCCTTGAATCATATCCCACGGCCATGCTCAGGCTGCTGGTGACATTGGTGCCTCCCAACTCTTTAATGGTGTCGTCGGCCTCCGATGTGATTTCGGTCACATCACTGGAATCATAAGCATAGGATATATAATACCGCGTGTAGTCCCATATGGGATAACTGAATCCGAGGCCGCCGCCGATGCTGTCACGATCATATTCGTCATATTCCTTGGTCTGGTCATATGTAAAAATGGTTGCACTGAGGGGTATGTCAAACAGCCAGGGTTCAGTGAAGCTTAGATCATATTTGGTCGTAGAGGCTCCGAATTGGCCCGCAAACTTAAGGGTCTGTCCTTTTCCCAAAAAATTTCGCTGAGTAATCGACCCCACCAAAAAGACATTTTCTTCAGAACTATAGCCGGCGCCAAAGGTGAACATGCCGGTGGGTTTTTCGGTGACATCGATTTTAAGGACCATCTGATCATCTTTGCTTCCCTTCAGGGAATTGACTTTGATGTCTTCAAAGTAATCCAAGCGGTATAGGTTGCGTATACTTCTTTTCAAAGCTGCGCCATTGAACCGCTCCTTTTCATATACTTTTAGCTGCCTTCGAATGACCTTATCCCGGGTACGGGAGTTCCCGCTGATAAAAATATTTTCAAAATAGACTTCCTGATTTTTTTTGATATTGTAAGCCACATCGACGACCAGATTTTCATTGTCTTCTTTGACCACCGGGCTGACATCCGCATGCGCATATCCGTAAACACCATAAAGATCGGACAGGGCGATAATGTCGCTTCTCAATTTTTCGCGGTTGTAATATGTTGATTCGCCCAAGCTCAATTTTTCCATTAGCTCGGCTTTTGGTTTGATGAGATCGCCGATAACGTCTATCTTGCCCACCTTGAAACGCGGCCCTTCATCGATCTTGAAGGTGATTTCAATACCTTCCTCGCCGATATCAACAATAGGATCAGCCACTCTTACCTGAATATAGCCTTGGTTGCTGTAGAATGTATTGAGCAAAGCGGCATCCTGGTCCAGCTTGGTAAGATCCAAATCACCGGAAGATGTAATCCAGAAGAAGAATCCTTTTTCGGAAGTCTGAATTTGTTTTTTTAATTTCTTGGTTTTGAATGATTTATTGCCTTCAAAATTGATTCTGGTCACGTATATCTTGGGACCTTCCTTAATAATAAACTCAATGTCCGCCTGGTTGTTGTCCAAGGGAAGCACTTTATAGTCCACGGCGACTTGGTGATAGTTCTTTTCCTTGTACATGGCTTCGATTTGTTCAATATTGCTGCGGACTTTGAAAATGTTTAATATGGCCCCCGTGCTAATGGTCAAATTTTCTTTTACTTCATCATCATCAAATCGCTGGTTTTCCTTTATTCGGATACGCCTGATCGTGGGTTTCTCTTTTACATGAAAGGTGAGAATCTTACCCTTCGGGCTCGATTCGGCCTCCACGCGCAAGTCGTCGAAAAAACCCATTTTGTAAATGGATCTGATGTCTTTGGTGACCTGGTTCGCTTGATAAATGCTACCGACTTTGGTTTTTACCTGTCGCAGGATGGCATCTGATTCGATTCGGTTGTTGCCCTTGATACTGATTTCCGCCACAATTTCTTGCTGAAATAACTTGAGGCCGATTTTTTCGGATAACGATTTCAATACTTTGAGCAGGTTTTCCAGTTTGTTGCCCTGGGCATTAAATCCAGTGGGGGGGCTCGGTTCAAACGCCCCTGCCATGGAGGCATCCAAACTAAATCTTTCGCCGATAAGCGTAAAACTACCCCAAATAACGCGGTCCGCGGCATTTTGTTGAGCCATTTGGCGAAGTGCTTTCGGATCAATCGTTATATTCGATGTGATCTTGATCGCTTCTTCAGCAGCAGGGACAATGGTTGCGCCACCTTTTTTCAGATGCTCGGACAGGACATCCGCAATTTGCGTACTGAGATAATTCAAATCTCCGGTTGCGTTAATCTTAAACGGCAAGACCATTACACTAACAGGGTCTGCTGCGTCCGCCCCAGGCGGGCACCATGTCCCCAATAACAAGATAACGGCAATCAAAATATGCATTTTAACACAGCTGCAGGTCGAGATTCTTGGCATTATGTCAACTCTCATTCGTTTTTTGTAAATATCTTAAACCGTTACACAACGATATCAACCTGAACAAATTGAAGATGATACCCTTTAAAGTTTAAATCCATATTACAGGTACTCCAATTTGCCATTTACGATGGTGGCCTGGCGCTGCATGTACGAAGCCAGTGCCATATTATGGGTAACCACCACCATTGCCATGCCCATCTCCTGGTTCAATTCAAGCAGGAGTTGGTGGATTTGGTCGCTATTGTTCTTATCCAAATTTCCTGTGGGTTCATCTGCAAATAGTATCGAAGGCTTTAATGTGAGTGCACGGGCCAAGGCGACGCGTTGCTGTTCACCGCCCGATAGTTCAGTGGCCTTTTGATGCAGCTTGTCCAGCAAGCCGATGCGCTCCAATATAAATTGGGCGGCACGTTTTGCACGAGATCTATCCATGCCTTGAATCAATGCCGGCATCATGGTGTTTTCAAGGGCGGTAAACTCAGGCAATAAATGATGAAATTGAAAAACGAAACCCATGGTTTGATTTCGGAAACGCGCCAGGCGTATATCATCATATTGGAAGACATCCTCGCCATTAAACAGCAACGCTCCCTGATCGGGTCGGTCCAATGTGCCCAATATATGCAGCAAGGTCGATTTGCCGATACCTGATGCACCCACCACAGCCAATGTCTCATTTCGATTGATTGAGATGCTTAATTGATCGAGAACCTTTAGGGGTGGATTGCTGTTTTGGAAACTTTTGCTGATTTCCAAACCCTCCAGCATGCCATTCGATCTTTCAACCGACGCATTTCCGGTGACAGGCTCTTGTCTCACATCATCCATATCGAATTGCCTCCACCGGGTTCAATTGAGCTGCTTGCCTGGCAGGATAAACGGTGGCCAGAAAGCAGATGAAAAGCGCTGATACCGCTACCAGCACCACGTCGAGGATTTTCAGGTCTACCGGCAGGGCGGTGATGTAATAAACATCGCCGGGAAGGGTCACCAAATGATAGTGCAACTGGAGGTAACAAAGCAATATACCGGCGATAACCCCGGCACCAGTGCCGATCAAACCAATGAACATGCCTTGGTAGACAAACATCTTTTGAATGCTGCGGCCGGTTGCACCGATGGTTCTGAATATTGCAATATCTTTGGTTTTTTCCATGACCATCATGACCAGCGAACTCGTAATGCTGAAGGTGGCCACCAGGATGATGAGGGTCAAGGTAATGAACATGGCGGCTTTTTCAAGTTTGAGGGCGGCAAACAGATTCTTGTTTAAATTCATCCAATCCTGATAGCGGTATGATGAGCCCAGTTGAGAGATCATCGTCTGTCCTGTCTTTTGGGTATCATAAATATCTTTTACCCTCATCTCTATCCCGCTGACCGTTGATTTCATGTGGGCCAGGGATTGTGCATCCCTGAGATTCATAAATGCCAGACTGCCGTCGTATTCATACATGCCGGTTTCAAAAAAATCGACCACCTTGAACTTTTTCATAAAAGGGATAAAGCCCACCGGTGCCAATGCCCCCCGCGGGGAGATGATAAAAATGGTGTCGCCTTTAATTGTCCCAAGAGAACGCGCCAGATCGCGGCCTAAAACGATGGGTGCAATTTCAGCTGTGTTACGCCCCATTTTTTTCAAGGGCGTTTCGTTACCGGTCAACGCGTTCAAACTGTCAATTTGAAGTCCCCTGGCAGCCGCCGATGGGGCCACACCCTTTATGGTCGCTCCGGACACCCGCAATTCAGACCTTAACATGGCTTGAACTTTTACCACAGGCCAGGCTGATATGACCTGATTGTTTTGTTCGCATAATTTGGCTATTCTTTGAAAATCTTTCATTGGCGCGGCATGCTTGTCGATCACCAAATGGGGTTCTATTCCGAGGATGCGTGATTTTAAGTCGGACTCGAATCCCCCCATAACGGCGATAACGACGATCAATGCCGTGACACCAATGGCCACCCCGATGATGGAAAGTATAGTGATTAAGGCAATGATGGTCTGATTGGGTTTGGACTTAAAATAGCGGCGGCTTATGAAAAATTCGAATGTCATCAACCCTCATACCTGCTTATTTTGAGCGACCAGATATCATTAAAGGGTGGTCATTAACGCTTGGCTTTCATATGGGGAAAAAAGATAACTTCCCGAATTGACGGAGCATCGGTTAACAACATGGTAAGGCGGTCAATGCCGATACCTTCACCGGCTGTCGGCGGCATCCCGTATTCAAGTGCCTCAATGTAGTTTTCATCCATACAGTGGGCCTCCTCGTCTCCCTCATCGCGATCGGCGACCTGTTGCATGAATCGACCCCGTTGATCTTCAGGGTCGTTGAGCTCGGAGAAGCCGTTAGCGATTTCGCTGCCGGCGATAAATAATTCAAATCGTTCTGTTATTTCCGGATTTGTATCGCTTCTGCGCGATAATGGCGATACCTCGACCGGATAACCGGTAATGAAGGTCGGTTGAATTAACCGGGGCTCAACCAATGCGTCAAACAGCTTGGTGATTATTTTGCCGATTCGCCTGGTTTGGGTGAGTTGAACGCCTTTTTCAGCGGCAAAGTTTATCAAGCCCTGACGATCGTCAAACAGGCCCGGATCCAGACCACCCAGTTGCTCCAACGCCTCTATCAACGTCATTCTTTTCCAGGGGCCCTCGAAATTAATGGATTGTCCCTGGTAGGTCACAGTGGTTTCACCCAGAATTTGTTCGGCCACCTCGCCAAACAATTGTTCCGTAAGGGCCATGAGATCTTCATAGGTGGCATAGGCCTGATAAAATTCGATCATGGTAAATTCAGGGTTATGTTGGGTGGAGACTCCTTCGTTGCGGAAATTTCGATTGATCTCAAATACCCTTTCGAATCCGCCAACGACCAGGCGCTTGAGATAGAGCTCAGGGGCGATGCGAAGAAAGAGCTCCATATCGAGGGCCTTGTGATGGGTGACAAAGGGTGTGGCTTCGGCGCCGCCCGCAATGGGTTGCATCATGGGGGTTTCCACTTCAAGGTAATCATTTTTCAGGAAAAAGTTTCTTATTGCCTGGATGATACGACTTCGCGCAATAAAGATCTGGCGCACACCGTCGTTCATGATCAGATCCAAATAGCGCTGGCGATACCGTTTTTCCGGATCTTTGAGACCGTGGAACTTTTCCGGTAAAGGACGCGTGGCTTTGCCCAAGAGGGTGAGATCCTCAGCCATAAGTGTCCATTCACCGGTCTTGGTTTGGAACATGGGGCCGGTCAGTCCCACAAAGTCACCAATATCCATCTGTTTAAAAATCTTATAGTTGGATTCACCGACTTTGTCTTTGCGAATATAGGCCTGCAATTGACCCGTACGGTCACGAAAACGAATGAAGGCCGATTTGCCGAAGTTGTTAATGGCCATGATTCGACCGGAGGCGGTAAATTGATCGGCTTGTTCCGTGTCGTTTGAAAGGTTCTGGATGTTTTCTTGAATATCGCAAACTGTGTGGGTTGCTTTGAATCCATTGGGAAAAGGATTGATCTCATCCCGGCGCAGGGCTTCAATTTTTTGTTTTCTCTGTGATATTAGGTCTTTCGCTTTATCCGAACTCATATTCAAGGCCTTTATATGAAAAAACGGGTTGCTCGATGCAGCGGCATTTGCATCGTACCCGTTGGTTTAATATTCCCTGCCATTTGGTGCTGAAATTAAACGCTATTTGCTATCCTATTTTGGCCAATCCTGTCAAGGCTAAGTTGGGTTTTTTAACTTGTCAATCAGAGTGTGGCTTGATACTTCCTTGATGGACACTAAATAACCCTATCAAGGAGTCTTTTATCAGGGGAATCAAATCCTTTGCAACCTGATGCCATCCATGAACCTGCTCAGTCGTTATATAATATTCGAGATTGCTAAGTATTTTCTACTCTCGCTTCTGTCGATTCTATGCATCTTTATTGCTATAGATTACTTAGGGACCATGGATGACTTTATCGAAGCAGGTATCTCGCTATTACGCGCATTTGAGTACGTGGTCCTTAAAATACCATTTATTACCACCCAAGCGATGCCGGTGATCTTGCTGATGGCCATCTTGATCGTCTTTGGTTTGATGAGTATCAATAATGAGATGATCATTATTAATTCAAGCGGGATAAGTATTTATGTACTAGTCAAACCCGTTATCCTGCTGTCGGTGGTTGCTGCTCTCATTTCGCTTTATTTAACCGAGTATATCGTTCCTTTTACAATGCTCAAAGCAAATAATATAAAATATCAGGAAATCAAAAAAATAAATACCGCTAAATTTAGAAATTATAATATCTGGTTTAAAAGTCACCGGATGATCACCCATATCAAGTATTTTAATCCTTCCAACAGCACAATATTCGGTTTGTCACGCTATTTTTTTGATGACGATTTTAAATTGATTCGACGAATAGACGCCCAAGAAGGTGTTTTTAATGATGATCATTGGAAATTACACAATTGCATGGTGCAAAAGTTGGATAAAAACAACGATGCTTATCATATATCGCTGCACACATCTTTGCAGGAAGATCTTCAGCTAAATCCGGATGATTTTCTTCAAGGTATTCAAAACTCCGTAGAAATGAATTTTCGCGACCTGATGGCCCTTGTACGCAAGGTTGAGGCGGAAGGCTACGACGCTACTACCTACAGAGTTGATCTATATGCCAAAAGCGCCTATCCTTTTACGTGCATTATATTGGCCATCGTCGGGATCAGCTTGACAGCCAGAAAAAAACTTAAAGAAGGATTGGCTATCAGCATTACCTATGGAATCGGAATTGGATTCCTCTATTATGTATTTCATAATCTATGTATTTCTCTCGGCTATGGTGGCGTCTTACCCTCGCTTTTATCAGCCTGGATGGCGAATCTTATTTTTTTAGGCGGCAGTATAATTCTTTTGTTGAACGCTGAATAGAGGTTGGGTCCATTTATGCAAAACCTGAGGAAAAAAGCTATTGCTGTCATCAATAGCAATAAATCCTATTCCTTTTTATCCCTGGCCACATTGCTCTTTGCCGGATCCTTGCTTTACAGCATCGCCGCAAGATCAAGGGGAAACCTTTATGCTAGAGGATTTTTGCCAAAGTTCAAATTGTCATGCCCCGTGATATCGGTTGGCAATCTGACGGTCGGGGGAACCGGAAAAACACCCATGACCATCGAATTGGCAGGTTGGCTTCAGCAGCAAGGACTAAAAGCAGCAATCGTGAGCAGAGGCTACAAGGGCCTATCCGAGAAAAAGATCGCTGTGGTCTGTGACGGCGCATCCATTCTGTGTGATGTTCATCAAGCGGGAGACGAACCCTTCTTGATGGCCAAACGGTTGAAGGGGGTGCCTATTGTTGTCGGCAAAGACAGGTTTGCGGCCGGTAGTACTGCCATTAAACGTTTTCAGCCCGATGTTATTCTTCTGGACGATGCATTCCAGCATCAACGTTTGGAACGCGATTTGAATTTGTTATTATTAGATGCGCAGGCACCCTTTGGCAATGGATTCATGCTGCCGAGGGGGGCGTTGCGTGAACCTGTATCATCGGTTCTGCGTGCTGATGCCATTGTCTTTACACGATGCCGGGAAACACCGTCCCCATATTACAATGATATAGCCCGAAAAATAAAACCGCGGGCAATTTTCGATTCTTTCCATAAACCTGTCATCCGTTGTGTTCTGCCTCCAATGCAGCCCATTGATGCCGATGCTTTGATTCAGGCCTCGGCTGGTGGGGTCAATCATTTGTCCGACCGGCGGATATTTGCCTTCAGCGGATTGGCCCGAAACGAAACTTTTTGGAAAACCATCAGCGATTTGGGCGGCCACCTGATAGGCAAGATGGGGTTCGCAGATCATCACGCATATCGTCCTGAAGATATTAAAACCATTTTACATCTGGCTCAACAGGTCGGCAGTGATTGCATCGCGACAACGGAAAAAGATTATGTGCGTCTTCCTAAGGAAATGCCGCTGCCCATGGAACTGATCGTTTTAGGAATCTCCATTGACTTCGGAGAGGATCAAGGGCGTTGGCAACAGTTCGTTGCAAAAAAGCTTGGAGGGCTTACAGGCCGGTTTTAATGAAAATATTGATCATAAAACTGGGGGCCCTGGGAGATGTGATCAATACAATTCCTTTGGCTGTCCAGCTGAAAAAACATTTGGATGCCCGCATTCATTGGTTGGTGGCACCATTAAGCTATCCTATTATCGCTGAGCACGAATGTGTCGATCAGACCATTGTTTTTGAACGCAGCAGGTTGTACACATCTATCCCCAGCTTGTTGTCCCAACTGCGATCTCAAAAGTACGATGTGGTTTTGGATCTGCAGCGTATTTTAAAATCAGGTCTTCTTGGCGTAGCAGCCTCAGCGAAAAGGCGGATCGGATTTGATAAAAAGCGATGTAAAGAGATGACCTGGCTGTTGCCCTTCGAGAGAATTCCGCCATCCGATCCCCATGCCCACATGCTGTACCAATACTTGGAGTTTGCAAATTACTTGGGCGTAACGTCACCACTCATCGAATGGCGGATAAAAGTTCCGCAAGAAACGCCGGCAGTGTTGCCCAGAGAGTTCATCGTCCTTAATATCGGGGCCACCAAACCGGCCAATCGTTGGATAAGTGAAGGTTTTGCATCGCTTTCCCAAAGCATCGCCCACCAATATCATATGCCATGTGTGTTGACTGGTGGAAAAGAAGATTCCGAGATGGCCAAACGCATAAAAACAGCAGCCGGAAAAAGTGTTTTAGACCTGGTGGGCAAGACGTCGCTTAAGGAGCTGATCAGCGTGATAAGCGCCGCCAGGGCTGTGGTAACCTGTGACACAGGGCCTATGCATCTGGCGGTTGCGTTGGGTAAGAAGGTCGTGGCGCTTTTTGGACCTTCGGACCATAGAAGGACCGGTCCTTTCAGGGGCAGAGTGATTCGAAAAGAGACATCTTGTGCGCCATGTAATCAGAAAAAGTGCGAAGATCCCGTCTGTATGCGTGCGATCCAATTTCAAGATGTTCTCAAAGGCTTATCAGAATATCTGGACGGTTAGGACTCGGAGTCACATTCTACAAGTTTGCTCGCAATATATTATAAAGATTCTCAGGCAAGTCGTACTTGATGACCGCTCGATGCCAGCGCTTCAGGTAAAGGTGTTTCAGTAGCTTTTTGTTTCCCTTGTATGGGCCGGCCTTGTCAAAATCAATGATGTAAATTTCATCTTGATTGTCGACCAGTATGTTGCCGGGATGAAAGTCTGCATGAAATATACGATGGTCGATCAGTGTCGTTACTTGATCAATGAGTGCATGCGTCATCATCTCGGCCCTGTCCGGAGCGTCGAGGCTAACCTGCGCCAATGATTTTTGATTGTTTATCTCTTTGGTTACCAGCCAGGCCTTATAAAAAATAAGACCTCGATAAGCATAAGCAATGGGTTCAGGCACCCTCACACCGGCTCTTATGGCACTTTGCATTTGTTCGAATTCAAGGCGGCAGCGAGGTTTTCCCCATTTCAGATATGTTTTGTTGATCAGGTGCGATAGCCAACCGCCGCGCCTGTAATGTTTGACAACAACCGAGCCGATACCTTCAAGGTGGGTTGTAGAGATGGATCGGCGTCCTCCCAGCGGGAATCCTGCCGCTTGATCCGGCTCACTGAACAATTTGACCAGCTTGCGCAAATGGAGAGCGTTGAGGGGGTATGATGCGCCGAATTTATATTCATCCATTTTACATAAATGCAATGCGTTCATGGAATAGCCAATAGTTCTTTTGTTGCCTTGATCACTTCGTCCGTATCGATATCATTCATGCAGGCTTCGCTTCCATTGGGGCATTTACGCGATCCATGAGGCCGACAAGGCTTGCAAGCAAGATTTTTTCGTTCAATGATGATGGCCCGGTTTTTCCATGGACCGTAGCCAAATTCCGGCGAGGTCGCACAAAAAATGGCAACCGTCGGAATCTTCATAGCCGATGCCATATGAAGTGACATGCTGTCATTACAGACGATCAATCGTGCATGTTTAATCACGAACATGGCCTCCGGGATCGTTGTGAGTCCGGCAAGATTGATCACATCAAGACCTTGGGAAACCTTGGTGCATACAGTTTCATCTGATTTTGCGCCCAGCAGGACCACCTGAACCCCATGGGTCAATAAAAATTGGGCCACCCTATGAAAACCCCGCCAGTGCCACATTTTTGTTCTCCAGACGCTTCCGGGTACCAATACTGCATATGGATCCGATTTTGGCAGGCGTTGACTAACGGCAGGTCCAATCTCATGGGAAGGCGGGGCAAAAAGGCGCATTTCATTCGGCACCGATTCAAGATCCATCTCTCCTGCAAGAATCGACAAATTTCTTAGCACATCATGATCTTGGAAATTGCGTTGCCTGATCTTATGGTAGAGAGTCTTTAATTTTGAATCCGAGCAGCCGATCCGCATGGGAATCCCGGCCAGCCAGAGCAATAGAGAGGTGCGATAGGAGCGATGCAGCGAATAAGCTGTTTCAAAGCGCATGGACCTTAACCGCCGGCTCATTCTTAGCAAACCGGTCAGTCCTGATTCACGCCCTCGCTTATCATACGAGATGACACCGTGCAATAATGGATCACGGTTGACAAGTCCAGCGGATATCGGCGTTGTCATCATCCATAGTTCAGCATCAGGATACCGGAATTTGATGGCGGCGATGACCGGTGTGGATAGGATTGTATCCCCTAGAAAACTTGTTTGCACTAGCAGTATTCGCGATGGGTCCATATTAGTGTCTGAACGATAAGTTGAACACGGTACAATTGCGGTCGGTTCGTCCGAAAGAAATTGAATTAATATAAGAAAAGTCATTGAAAAGCAACTCAAAATTAGGTTGCTGATATTTCAAATTTATACAAAAGGCGGTATCACACAGGCAATAATGCACATTAAAATTAGCGTTGAAAAGGGCTTATGCATCTGTTACGTTTGCATATATCTGCCCTGCCAGCGGAGGCGCTTCTGCGATCTCAACGTCGATAAACATCACTGCAAAGGACAGGGGTAATTGGATAACAAATATAGTCGTTTCATTGCATGCTTTTTGCTCTTACTGTTTCCTTCCCTTTGCAATCTGGTAAGGCACAGCGGCAGTACCCTTCTGGTTCTTTTGACGCTTATGGGACTGCCAATTGCGCTATCGCCTAAAAGGCGGCCTTCACTGACCATCTATGAAAAATGGGTGATGAGTGCTTTTGCAGCCTATTTCGGAGTATATCTGTTCTCGTTTGTACTTAACGGACTCCTAGGCAATCTTCCCGATTTCCGCCTGAGAAATATTGATCATGAATTTCGTTTTCTATTCGTTTTTCCGCTTTTCCTTCTAATGCGGTATCTGAGGATTTCAAGGGGGATTCTATGGGGTAGTGTCACAACCGGCGCATTGATTGCGGGTGGATATGCCATCTACAATAGCTTGTGGCTGACACCGGGACAAAGAGTCAGCGGGGGCTATCACTCTATTGCCTTTGGTGATCTTTCACTGGCAATGGCGTTTATGAGCAGTGTTGCGATGGATTGGTATAAAAGAAATCGAAATATCTATCTTCTTGTGCCTATAGCGGCATTGTTGATGGGCGTGATAGCCAGCATCATGTCGGGTTCACGGGGGGCTTGGATCGCAATACCAGCGCTCTTTGGCGTTCTCTTTTCTTATTCTTCCAAATTTTTAAGAATCGGCCCGCGGCTGTTGATGGTTGGGGTCTGCTGTGTTTTGGCGGTGGCAGCCTACAAAATTCCTGCCACGAAAATTGCAAGGCGTCTCGATGCGGTCGTTACCGATATTGCTGATTATGCCCAAGGCCGTAGGTTGCCTACATCTGCCGCTGAAAGAATCGAGAGCTGGCGGGCCGCCCTGGATATTTTTTATCAAAATCCCCTTTTCGGCGCAGGGCCGGGAACATATGAACCCCTTGTCCACGAACTGGTGGCAAAAGGAACGCGGCACGAGATTGCCGCTCCATACAGTCAGCCTCATAGTATTTATTTTTCCGTTATGTCCGATTGCGGCTTACTGGGGCTGATCGCCTTGCTGGCGGTGCTGGGCACGCCTCTATGGCTGGCCATTATTTACATTAGATCCGGCCGCAAGGTTAGGGACTTGGGGTACGCACTGGTTATGCTGGTGGTCGGTTTTGCCCACTTCGGCCTTACCGAAACCATTTTTGGTCGCAATGTCAATGTCAGTTTTTATGTCGTCATGGTGGCGTTCTTGATGGCGGTCGCGGCCAATGAAAAAGCCGCTGAATAGTTATTCACCGCCGTTGAATCGATTTTACATAGATTGAGTTTCCAAATCCAGTCCTGCTTCCAAAATATCCGTCTTTACATCCTGGACCTTTCATTATTAAATGATAATGTTGCGATAAACTAACCATAATCGATTAGGGTTAAGATAGAACCGAATACAAGACTCAGCCTTGCCAGGGATTCTTTTATGCGATCTAAAACCCGATGGCATCATTCACTGCGGACCTGTGTGGCAATGGTTTCTTTGATACTTTTCCCGGTGGCATTGCCGATGGCCGAAAAAAGATCTGTAACGGAATCGGTCGAGGAAAACACGCCGTCAATCCGCGCCCTGGAAAATGAACCGGATGAAGATGAGCAGCCGGGCATGACCTTTTTTGACGGCAAAATCACCTTGGGACTGTTCGCTGAGGTTGTTGCCGCATATGTGGATATCTCCGACGAAGGGGATAAAAACAGCGGCGGTTTATGGGATGCTTATGTCGGCACGATCGGGCTAAGCATGAACATAAAGCCTTTTCAGTGGATGCGCGGCGCTTTGGTGGCAGAAATTGAGGATCTTTACAAAGACGGTGGTTCAGCTGCAAAATCTTTGAGTGAAGTCTTTGTAACGCTGGAACACCCGCTGGTTCCGGTTTATTTGACCTTGGGTAAAAGAACCCTGCCCTTTGGCGTCTTTGAGAACCGTTTGATCAGCGGCACTTTGACCGAGGATCTGTACGAAGTTGTGGAAACCGGTATTACCGTCGGTGCCACAGCCGATCGTTGTGGTCTGGATTTGTCCTTTACCGTGTATGAAGGACAGGAGGTTATCGAAAACCTGGAAAATTTCAATACCCATGAATTTGAATCCGACCGGCGCAAAGAGGATGGCTTCAACGCATATATTGCCAATCTCGCCTCGGAGCCGGTTGACGATGTGCTTGAGCTGAACGTTTCTTATAATAGCGAACCCGGAGACGGCCGCCGCAATGATTCCATCGGTGGTGCGATTTCAATTTATTTTTCGGACTTTGTGGTGGATGCGGAATACATCACCGCCCTTGAAAGGGAATTGGGCGAGGACGCAGAGCTTAATCTGGAATCCGCCTGGTTTATCGCCCTTGCTTATCAGCCCTTGACCTTTCTGCAGGTGGCGGCCCGCTATGAGCAGTTTAACGACGACCGCAGCGGACAGCAAGACGAAGTGGTCGCCTATCGCTATCTTGGTGGATTGAACTTTTCCGTCACAGAGTATGCGGATTTGTCTATTGAATACCGGTACACTAAATTTGAAAGGTCGAACGACAGTGACGCGGCCGGCGAGCTAAACGAAGTGCAACTCCAACTGGCCGTTGAGTTTTAGGGCTTTTAGCAGGATGAAAAGACATGCGACTGCTGTTTATCGAAGATGACAAAAAGATTGCCCTTTTTGTCAAAACCGGATTGAAGGAAGCCGGCTTTATCGTCGATCATGCCGACAACGGTCAAGATGGTTTGCATCACGCCCTGACAGAATCTTATGAAGCGGCCATCATCGATTTGATGCTTCCCGGCTTAGACGGTTTGTCGATTATCTCGGAGATGCGAAAGAAGGGTATCAATACGCCGGTGCTTATATTAAGCGCTAAGCGTTCAGTGGACGAACGCGTGCAAGGATTAAAAGCCGGCGGTGATGATTACCTGACCAAACCTTTTGCTTTCGCAGAACTTTTGGCCAGGGTCCAGGCCCTGGTGCGAAGATCCTCGTTGGTTCCTGCGGTACCGGAATTGAAAATTGCAGATCTTACCTTGAATATTCACGATCGCAAGGTGATGCGCGCAGGACAGGAGATTAATTTACAACCACTTGAATTTTCACTGCTCCAATATCTGATGCGCAATGCCGGGCGAATTGTGTCAAAAACCATGATCATGGAGCATGTTTGGGATTACGATTTTAATCCTCAAACCAACGTGGTGGAATCGCGCATCTGTTATCTTCGTGATAAAGTGGACAAAAATTTCGACCGTAAATTGATTCATACCGTTCGAGGTGTCGGATATGTCATCAAGGAAAATAACTGAATTGAAGCAATCCCTGCTGTTCAGTTTAACCATTCTTTATGCCGTAACTTTTACAGTGCTGTCGGCTATCGGTTTTTCCGTGTTTTACTACCGGATATATACGGTAACCATCGAGCGCATTGATCAAGAGCTGTTTGAAGAAACCCGGAAGTATGCAGTATTAATGGCTGAAGCGGGTTTTGAGGCCGTCCGGTCGAGAATTTTAGAGGAAGCCAAAACCGAAGATCCCGAAGAGGAATTCTACCGCGTGATCAATTTAAGAGCGGAGATACTGACCTCCACTGATATGTCCGCCTGGTCTCATGTCGAAAGGTACCGCGTCGCGGACAAGTTGAAAAACAGCGTCGATGGTTATGTGACGCAGACCATAAGATCGACCGAGGGGAACAAAGCCCGTATAATGACAGCGGTTATCGGGCCTTCTATTTTGCTGCAAATCGGCGAAACATTGGAAGAAGCCGATGAACACCTGGATATTTTTCGCAATCTGCTGATCATATTGATTGTTGTCTTCGTCGTTTTTTCGACAGCCGTCGGGTGGCTGCTGGCCCGAAGATCACTGGCCGGAATGGCAGAAGTCACAACAGCTGCCGAAGAGATCACAAAGGGCAATTATGACCGGCGCGTGGAGGTGGGTGGGCAGTTTAAAGAGATTTCTCGGCTGGGGGCGGCGTTCAACACCATGCTTGATCGAATTCAAAATTTGCTCCAATCCATGCAGCAAATCAACGATAACATCGCTCACGATCTTCGCAGTCCCCTTGCGAGAATCCGAGGCATCGCCGAAATGACAATCGTCAAGGATAAAAATATTGAGGACTTTAAAGAGATGGCGGTCAGCACTATCGAGGAATGCGACACTCTGATCGATATGATCAATACTATGCTGGATATTACCGAAATCGAAGCCGGTGTCAACGAAGCTAAAATCGAAAAATTCGATCTGTCCGAATTGGTGACCGATGCCTGTGACCTGTTCCGTCCTATTGCAGATGAGAAGAAAATAAACCTGCAATCGAATTTACCGAAGTCGCTCCCGTTTAAGGGGGATCGTAAACGCATGCAGCGCATTGTGACCAATCTTCTGGAAAATGCAATTAAATATACCTCAACAAAAGGGAAAGTGACGGTCAGTGCAGTAACAGAAGATGGTATGATCATAATCGATTTTAAAGATACCGGCAGCGGGATAGCCGAAAGCGATCTGCCTTATATATTCCAGAGGTTCTATCGCTGCGATCAAAGCCGGTCAAAAAGAGGCGTCGGATTGGGGCTTAGTCTGGTCAAGGCCTACACCGAATCGATGAAGGGGGTGATTTCAGTTAAGAGCGTCCTGGACCATGGCAGTGTTTTTTCCCTGTGCTTTGCAGTTTAAGGTTCGGCAGATGGCGCCTTTTATGACATCAATTTCCAATATTCAATTACCAAAACCTTCCACATAAAACATTCTTAAAATCTTTCCGTAAATATTCAATATTATCAGATTATAATATTCGGATAATCTTTCGATAAAATCTATTCATTACTCTTTCCATAGCAGTACTCGTATTGGTGTTTTTGTTTTAATGGTTTCCGATAGCCTAACAACAAAGGAGGCAGAAAAATGGTCAAATTTGATGCAAGCAAAAGAGATGAGGCGTTATTATTTAAGTTTAGGGCAATTGCAGTGACGGCGGTCTTTATGACCGTCATCAGTTTTATAGGGTTTGGTTTGGGCACAGCCCAGGCTTGTGGAAAAGGGTTCCCCCAAAGAGACCATAACTGTTCGAGGACCTCATTAGCCGCTTTTAGAGCTTGTCACTCGGAGGTAAAAGACGATTACTGGATTGCTATCGGTAACTGCACCAATGTGTCTGATCCGGCGGCCCGGAAAGAATGTCAGGAAGCGGCCCGAGAAGAGTTGAGGGATGCCGGAGAGTTGTGCAAGGAACAATTCGAGGCACGCCTGGCGGTATGCGAAGAACTTGGTGAAGAACCTTATGATCCGGATCTTTTTCCGGATGATTTTATTGATCCTGAAGACATCACGAATGCGACTGCCAATACCTACTTTCCCCTGGTTGCCGGCACCCAATGGGTTTACCGCGGTGAAACCGACGAAGGAATCGAGATAATCACAGTGACGGTGACCGATGAAATAAAGGAAATCGAATATCCGGATGAATCTGGCCAGATTTTCAGATGTGCGGCGGTGCGCGATGTCGTCACCATTGACGGTGAAGTTCATGAGGACACGGTTGATTGGTATGCCCAGGATAGGGACGGAAACGTATGGTACTTCGGAGAAATTTCAAAAAATTTTGAAGACGGTGAATTGGCAGACCTGGAAGGTTCCTGGATTTCAGGTAAAGATTACGCCAAGCCCGGGATTATCATGATGGCCAATCCGCAGGCAGGCGACTACTATCGTCAGGAGTTCGCCCTGGGCGATGCCGAAGATATGGCTGCCGTCGTAAATCTGGGAGAAGAGTCGGTAAGTGTACCATTTGGCAATTTTTCCGACGATGTGCTTAAAACCGGTGAATTCACACCCATTGACCCAGACGTCTTGGAGTTTAAATTTTATGCCCCCGGTATCGGTGCTGTGCTTGAGTTGAATCCCGATACTAATGAACGAGTGGAACTGATTGAGATGACTAAGCCATAATATAAAAAAGGCATATAGTTTTATGTCAATGTCATTAACTTAAGACTTTGATGCTTTTCAAATGTATTTTCGGGATCGAAATCGCTATCGGGATCGTACATAATTCGTATTATCGTTGTTTTCGATTTCGATAGCGATCCCGATAGCGATACCGATGGTTTTTCCAGCATGGAATCCTCTTAAATTAATGACATTGAGTTTTAAGTGAAGGGATTCTGACTTGTAATGACAACGCAAACAGATGATATTGATGCCTGCAATAAAAAAACCTATTTACAGGTTGGCTGGTTTTTGGATAAGTTTTATTTTGACAGTAACTAATGAAGATGATGTTGTGATTTTTAATATACGCGAAGCCTGGTAAAAAGATGAACCGAAAAGTGACCCTTTCCGCTGCCGTTATTACTTATAACGAGGAGGAAAAAATCCAGGATTGCCTGGATTCCGTGACTGATTTTGTAGATGAGATAATTGTATTGGATTCCTACAGCACAGATGCCACTGAAGCAATTTGCCGCAAAAATCCCAAAGTTAAGTTCAGTCAGCATTCTTTTGACGGGTATGCGCAGCAAAAGAACAGGGCGATGGAAAAATGCAGCTCAGAATGGATTTTGTGCCTTGATGCGGATGAAAGGGTCACTCCGGAACTGCGGCGTTCAATCGCGCATTTTCTGAGCCGCGAGACTGATTTGGTTGGCGTAAAATTTCCCCGGCTGACCTATCATATGCATCGCTATATTCGTCACAGTGGATGGTATCCTAATGCCAGGTACCGCTTAATTCGAAAAGGCATGGCCTACTGGGGAGGCGGAAACATTCATGAAAAGCTTTTCTTAAAAGGGAAAGGCGGAAAAATCAAAGGGGATTTGCTTCACCTGACGGCCAAGGATCTCTCCCACCAAGTGGAAACTATCAATAAATTTTCCAGCATTGTGGCCTTAAACCGCTACAACAAGGGCAGGGGGTACCATTTATGGCGGTTGCTGTTGAAGCCGATCAGCAAATTTTTAGAGATGTATCTCTTAAAGCTAGGTTTTCTCGACGGCACACAGGGATTTATTATTGCTGTCAGTTCATCATACGCTTCCTTTTTAAGGGAAGCCAAGCAATATGAGTTGAGTGTACTCGGTTCTGAAAAACCAAGCAATCTATCCCACCTATATGAAAAAAAACGGTAGAAGTGGTTTCAAAACCTCCCCTCGAACCCAAACTCTGCGTTGGGCGTCAGATTTAAATCCTCAAAATAGTGCACTATTCCTGTGGTTTAAATCCGCCGCCCGCCTTGATTTTGGGCCCGATTGAAGGTTTTGAAACCACTTCTATCAATAAAATTGGGGTTATATCTTGTTATCACTCAATACTTCCTGACATAGATAGGTTTCCAACTTGCTAAGTTGTTTTTTTTGATCAAACATTTGTTGAACTCGTTTTTTGCCCGCAGAGCCCATTCTTTTTCTAAGGTGGGGATCCCCCGCGAGCAGCATGGTTTTTTTTGTCAGGTTTTTCAAATCATTGGGTGGCACCAGAAATCCTGTTTGTCCATTCTCAATGAGCTCCGGAATACTGCCGGCGTCAAAGGCTACCACAGGCAGGGCCGCAGACATGGCTTCAGCAATGGCATAGCCAAACCCCTCTGACATAGACGGAAAAAGGAATATGTCGATCTGTTGCAGAAATTCCCGCATGTCTGCAACAAATCCGAGCAGTTGTACCACGTCTTCCAAACCACGCTTTTTAATCTGATTTTGCAGTGAATGACGCAAGGAGCCCTCTCCAGCAATCAGTATTCGGAAGTCAAGGTTTTGTTTCTTAAGCCGGGACGCTATATCAATAAGGTAGCTGTGACCTTTCAACGCTATCAATCTTCCGGCGCTGCCGATGATAACGCTGGGAGGCAATGCTTCAGGACCGCCATGATGCAATGGAGAGGGTGAGAAATGAGATACATCGATGCCGTTGTATATGGTACGAATTCGCTTGGCAGCTTGAGGCACCTCCAGTCGCTGAAGCAGAGCCCTTGCGGTTTCTTTCGAGTTTGTCAGCAGGTGTGTCAGAATCCTGCCGTAAAGCAGCCGGTTGACCCATGTGTTTTTAACGGGTACAGCTATTCCTCGCCGATACACAATCGCCTTAACGCCGGCAATACGTGCGGCAATTGCTCCGAGCTTAACATCGGAGGAGGCGTTGAATACTACCGTTTTAATTCTCCGTGATCGAAAAAAAGAGATCAGTTTATGCATTTTATAAAGGTTTAAAAAGCTGAAATTAGACACCGCCAAGGGGAATGTTATGACATGCGTGGGGGTGATACGTTTTTGGAGTTCGCTGTGCGGGTGGGCGATCAAGAAAACCTGATGGCCATGTTCAGACAGGTACGCGGCGGTCTCAAAATGCCATTTTTCGCCGCCTCCCCAGAATTTGGTTGTATTGAAAAAACAAATATTGGTCATGTCTTCAGACGATTATTGGTTTTCAGATCATCCTTTGGATACTGAGTCTTTGGGGTATCTATGCCGAAAGGCCAATTCCGTTGTACCTATCCTTGAATACATTGTTGTTGGACCTGTGAATATGAGAGGCGGCATCCACTATTCTTTCAATAAACGCTCAAAATAGGCGATGGTCTTTTTCAATCCATCCGCCAGCGATATGGTTGGCATCCAGTTGAATTCCTTCTGGGCCAGCGTGATATCCGGCTGGCGCTGTTTTGGGTCATCCTGGGGCAATTCTTTGTGAATAATTCTGGTTTTAGAGCCAGTGATGTCGATGATTTTCCGCGCCAGTTCCAAAATCGTTAATTCCTTGGGATTGCCCAAATTGATGGGACCGGTCAACTCCTCTTTGCTGTTCATTAATCGCATCAATCCATCTATCATGTCATCAACATAGCAAAAGGAGCGGGTCTGGCTGCCGTCGCCGTAAATGGTGATGGGCTGCTGCTTGAGGGCTTGGACAATAAAGTTGGATACAACGCGTCCGTCGTTGGGATGCATGCGCGGACCATAGGTGTTGAATATACGAGCCACTTTTATTTTAAGGTGATGTTGGCGGTGATAGTCAAAAAAAAGCGTTTCGGCGCAGCGTTTGCCTTCATCATAACAAGCACGGGGGCCGATGGGATTTACCCGCCCCCAGTAGGTCTCGGATTGCGGGTGGGTTTCAGGGTCGCCGTAAACCTCGCTGGTCGAAGCTTGTAAGATCGTTGCCTTAATGCGCTTTGCCAGACCAAGGACATTGATAGCGCCGTGAACACTGGTTTTGGTTGTTTGTACCGGGTCGAATTGATAATGAATGGGCGATGCCGGACAGGCCAGGTTATAGATCTGATCAGCTTCGATATAGATCGGGAAGGTGATGTCATGCCGCATGAACTCAAAATTGGGGTGGCCAAGCAGATTTTGGATATGTCTTTTTGTACCGGTAAAACAATTATCGACACACAAAACCTCATGGCCTTGCTCGACCAAACGCTCGCACAAATGCGAACCTAAGAATCCACATCCACCCGTGACCATAATTCGTTTATTGAGATGCATGTCTGCTTCCTTCTTTTCTTTGGGGCATGGCAAATCGGGCATCCACGTGAATAAGTTGGAACTGGCTTTCTATCAAATAATGAGCTATGCGCCAACCTAAAATTCAAAAGTGTTTCAGCTATACTCGTTATTTGATAATATCGAAATTTGTAATATCTTATGTAATACTAATAAGATAAGCACTTGTTTAGGGGTGGCCATCGATAGAGTGTTGGACAGCATTATCTTGACCGTTGCACTTTGAATTGAAATGTGAAAAATTGCCATCTAATGTGGCGTAGCGCGAGGGGAATAAACCCATTATAAAGCGTAACGTAAGGAGATATTTATGGTCATTCATAAAGAGTTGCTGGAGATACTGGTATGCCCCAAATGCAAAGGAGATGTCTATCTAAATGATACCCAAGATGGGCTAATTTGTGAATCCTGCAAACTCAAGTATGAAATTCGAGATGATATTCCCATTATGTTGATCGATGAAGCGCAGCCCATAGATGCTAACGCTTCATAGGTTTGGAAACCAGGTTCTGGAAATGACCGCCAAGCCGGGGCAGGGATTGTTCTGATGTAACTGCCGGCTGTATCAGTATCTATGCGGTGCCGACGTTGCATTTTTTTATCCATGTCCTCTAACGTGCAATAGCGTATCATGAGCCAACCTCAATCAGCCAATCCAGCCAAATTGGTCATCGGCCTTTTATTAAACAGCAAGGCGTTGCTGCCTCAGATCACGGGAAATTTGGAGCAAAGCTTTGGAAAGATTGACATGACCAGCGCCTGGATGGATTTTGATTATACCGATTACTACACCAAAGAGATGGGCAAGCCATTATTTCGGCGTATGCTGGTATTTAAAAATCTGATTGAGCAGACAGATTTGGCCAAAATAAAATTGGCAACCAATGATATGGAGTTGTCCTATGCCATTGATGGCAGAAGGTGTGTGAACATTGACCCCGGTTATCTCCTATTGGAAAGGTTTGTGCTTGGAACCGGCAAGAATTACACACATCGCATTTACCTGGACCACGGAATCTATGCGGACCTGACTTTGATTTTCCAAAAGGGCGATTACAGAGCTTTACCTTGGACTTATCCGGACTACCAGGATGGCAAAATGATCGGATTCTTGAAACAGGTCAGGCGTAAATATGCCGCAGATCTTCGTGCCCGGACCATAGCTGGACATCAACCGGACGCTTCATAAATCACCACAACGGAGTACATAATAGATGCTAAACAGCATGACAGCTTATTCTTACGTCGAGCAAAACGATGGTCGTTTGACGGTTAGAGTTGAAATTCGCACTTACAATAGCCGTCACCTTGATATGATTTTGCGGCTTCCCGCTGGATATGCGAGCTTTGAGGAAAAAATTAAATCATTGATTACCAGCATGATCGTTCGGGGCCGCGTAGAAGTGCGCGTGAACGTTAAGGATGATTCAAATCCGGCGTTCGTTTACGAAGTGGACCAACAACGGGCCGATGCATATCTGGATGCAGCCAAACGCCTTTCCGAAAGCCTCAATCTTCAAACCCCATCATTGACCATCGATCAATTGATCAATGTACCGGGCGTGATCCAGCAGGCTGAAATCTCCCCGGATATCGATTCCCACTGGCCATTGATCGAGGCCACTGTTCAGGAAACCCTTGAAAATGTCAATCAGATGCGCATCAGGGAAGGTGCGTTCATTGGTCAAGATTTCATAAAACGACTTGATTTTATAGAAAAAAAACTAAACGAAATCGAAAGTTCGGTTGCAGGTCTGTTGGACCGCTATCGTGAAAAGCTGCAAGCCCGCGTGGAAGCGCTGACCAAAGGAATTGTCGAGATCGATGCATCACGCATTGCACAAGAGGCCGGCCTTTTAGCAGATCGCAGTGATATTTCCGAGGAGATCGTACGCGCCAAAAGCCACATTGAGCAGTTTCGAAGCATTATGAAATCAGATGAGCCCGCCGGCCGCAAGCTCAATTTTTTGTTGCAGGAATTTAATCGGGAGTTTAATACCATGGGATCCAAGGTGGGCCAGGCAGCTGCAGCTCATACGATTGTGGAGGTTAAATCCGAAATCGAAAAGCTGCGTGAACAGGTTCAAAATATTGAATGAGAGGGGCGGATAACGCTGAACAGAAGCTAGGTACGAGAGGTAACTGAATGGAAAAAAACTTATTGAATATTGGTTTTGGCAATACGGTGGTTGCTGAGAGAGTGGTGGCCATCGTATCACCCAACTCGGCCCCGATGAAACGTCTCAAAGACGAAGCCCGCGATGAAAAGCATTTGGTCGATGCCACCCATGGAAGGAGAACACGCTCTATCATCATCATGGACAGCAATCACATTGTTCTTTCAGCCATCCAGGCGGAAACCATATCACAGAGATTTGAAATGCTTAAGGAGTCAAGCAGTTAACAATGGCCAAGTCTGATGCTCCTGAGTGGAATAAAGCCCCGCATGTATCGGCCGGTTGTTCAACCGGCCGTCTTTTTATCGTTTGCGCACCTTCAGGTGCGGGAAAATCGACGCTGTGCAGTGCCATGCGCCGGGAATACGACAAGCTGACTTACTCCATTTCTTATACAACGCGATCGCCCCGCAAAGATGAGCGGGACGGCCGCGATTACTTTTTTATCTCGGTGGAGGAGTTCGAGCAGGGCATCTCCCAAGGCAGATGGGCGGAGTGGGCTAAGGTTCATAACAACTATTATGGCTCATCAGCGCAATGGATTGATGAAGCCTTGGCAGCCGGTAGCCATATTTTGATGGATATCGACATTCAAGGGGCACGCCAAATGCTGAAGCATTTTCCCCACGCCATTACCATTTTCATCATGCCGCCGTCCATGGAGGCGCTTGAGAACAGACTGCGTGCAAGGGGCACCGACAGCCCGGAAACCATTGCTTTGCGATTGGACAATGCCAGGAAGGAGATTGCCCAAAAAGACTTTTGCAAGCATGTTTTGGTAAATGACGATTTGGAATCGGCCACACAGCAGTTGAGCGCCTTGATGCGGCGCTATCTCGATCCCACAGTTGCATAAAAAAGATGGCAAAAGGCTTTTAAATGGATAACAGCGTGTTATGGGGTTTTCACCCGGTTTATGAAGCATTACGGGCCAAGCGCCGTAAAATCCATGCCATACATATGGTGCTGGAAAAAGTTCGGCCACGCGGTGAAACATTGATTCGAACGGCCCGCAATGCCGGTATCAGCATTCAGGGCGCCAACCCCCAGCAACTGACGGCCATGGTCGGTCATAAAAGGCACCAGGGTATATGTGCCAAGGTAACGGATTATCCGTTGAGTTCCATAGACACTATTCTGAGGCAGGCTGAGTCCCGCCGACAGGCAGCCTTTATTTTGGCCCTGGATCAGATCGTCGATCCTCAAAATTTCGGTGCCATCGCTCGCACGGCGAACTGTGCCGGCATTCATGGCATTGTGATTCCGAAACATCGTTCGGCACCGCCGTCAGCTGCAGCCAGTAAAGCATCCGCCGGAGCCCTCGAGCATATGCATGTGGCTTGTGTGAACAACTTAGTCGATGCTCTCAAGCATCTTAAATTTGAGGGCCTCTGGTTGGCAGGTGCTGATCAAAACGGACGAGAAACGGTATTCGAAGCCGACCTTACCGGTCCATTGGCCATCATTGTAGGGGGCGAAGAAAAGGGCATTCGACCATTGGTTAAGAAACAGTGTGATTTTTTGGTCGCCGTCCCACAAACGGGCCCGATTGGATCGCTCAATGCATCTGCGGCTGCTGCGGTGATTATGTATGAAGCGTTTCGCCAAAGACGTTCTTAAGACAAGCTTGGATGCTGCTTTTCCCAAGCGTTGTTGGCATTGCGATGCGCAGTATTTGATGCCTGGATTATGCGGCCGCCAGGTCGGTGGAGAAGTCGCAGAGGCAAACCTATTTGGTGAAGTAATGGCTGAATATCTATGCCCGCAATGCCGCCAATTGTACGAATCCGTTGAAAGCCCGCTCTGTTTTCAATGCGGAGTACCATTTGTTTCTCAATTTAGTGTAGACCATCTTTGCAACGATTGTATAAAACACCCCTTTGATTTTACTGCTGCACGGGCGGCGGGGCTCTACAATCAAATGCTTAAGAGCATCATTCACATTTACAAATACCATGGCCGCAGCGAACTTGCCCGGCCTTTGGGCAGGTTGCTTTGGGATGCATTTCATCGGTTTTATGATGTGAAGGCATTTGACCTGATCATTCCGGTGCCCCTGCACTGGTTTCGTCGCATGAGGCGGGGCTTCAATCAAGCTGCACTGCTGGTTCACCAATGGAAAAAACTGGCCGATTTGCATGGTATCGCTTTTGATCCAAAGATAATTTGCGAGAACCGATTATACCGTTGCCGCCACACGGCACCCCAAACCGGTTTAGGAAAACGACGGCGGTCCGACAACCTCAAAAATGCCTTTAAGGTGAGCAGCTGTATAGGCATGCATGACAAATGCATTTTGCTTGTGGATGATGTCATGACCACCGGCGCCACGGTTGATGCATGCGCTAAGGTGTTGAAGAGCGCAGGGGCAGGGCAGATCAAAGTATTGACGCTGGCACGGGCGGTCTGAGAAACGCAATAGTTGGAATTGGGTGATAAAAATGCGCTGGATCAGTGATCAGGGTTTAAATTGCCTCCAGTTTCCTGTATTGGCAGATCTGCCTGATTTTTTCCATGGTGTTTTCCTGAGGACGGCTCAAGATGGTCCAGGTCGTCGTTATGATTTCAACGTCGGGTTGGGGCACGGCATGCCAAAATCGCGTGTATGGCAAAATCGTGAGAAGATGCTGGCCTTCTTTGGCGCACATTATCGTGGTCTTTACGCGCGTCAGGTCCATGGAAAAAACGTCGGAATTTTCAATCGCCGGCAAGAGCATCGGCATCCGGACGCAAGCCGCCCCAACCAGCTAGATGGTGATGCCTTGATTACCGATAAGGCGGGATGGGCTCTGGTGATTCAGGTGGCCGATTGTCAGCCCGTCATTATCATTGATCCTGAAAGAGGCGTCGTGGCCAATGTCCATTCCGGCTGGCGCGGCAGCATCCAAAATATTATCGGCACCACGATTCATCATATGGCGGCCGACTTTAAATGCCGGACAAGGGATTTGATCTGCGGCATTGGCCCTTCCCTGGGGCCTTGTTGTGCAGAATTTATCAACTATCGAAACGAGATTCCGGAAGCATTCTGGAAATATCGTCGCACTGATGATCTGTTTGACTTCTGGCAAATCAGCGTGGATCAATTGATCGGTGCAGGCGTTCGGCCGGAAAACATCAGCCTGTCCGGTATTTGCACCAAATGCAATCAACATCTGTTTTTCTCCTATCGGGGAGAGCGACACACAGGAAGATTTGCCGCGGTGGTGGGAATACGATCGGGTAAAGGGATAGGGACATGATTCAACAAAAAGCAACCGTTCAGTGGAATCATCCGGTGAGCTCGGATTGTTTTCATTTGGGATTGACGACCGACCGGGCTTTCGCCAAAACCGTGCCGGGCCAATTTATTATGGTCCAGATCAGCCCTCACGATACGCCTCTATTGCGACGACCGTTTTCAGTTTTCGGTCGATGGAGCGACAAAGAGACATTTAAAGGGATTGAGTTGCTCGTTAAGATTGTTGGACAGGGCACCCGGATGCTTTCACAGGTACAAACAGGGGATGAGTTGGACATATTAGGGCCTTTGGGGCATGGATTTCGATGGAGCACCAAACATCAACGCATCTATCTGGCCGCCGGAGGCATCGGCGTTGCTCCGATTCGGTTTTTGGCTACTGAACTCGTTGAACAGGGTTTTTCGCCTAAAAAGTGCCGGGTTTTTTTAGGCGGCCGCAATAAGCGGGATTTGCTATGCCGAGATGATTTTAAAGCCCTGGGTATACCGCTGACCGTCACCACCGACGACGGCAGCGATGGGGATCAATGCCTGATTACCGATCCTTTGGCGTCAGCCATCAAGGACAGCGCTCCCGATATGGTCTATGCCTGCGGACCTCAAGCAATGCTATCGTGCGTGGCCGGTATCGTTGAACGCACACCCGTGCCTTGCCAGGTCTCCATCGAGACACTGATGGCATGTGGATTGGGTGCTTGCCTGGGGTGCGCGGTGGAATCCAGGCAGGATCAGGACACCTACCTCCATGCCTGCGTCAATGGGCCGGTCTTTAACGTCCAGCAAATTAGATGGTGACCTAAAAAAGCGTTCATCAATGGTTCCCTTTCATTTGTCAATTTTCATTGACTTGGCCGAGTACCTATGTTAGTTCTGCCCCCTTATAGTTACGGTGAGAACTAGCTCTGAGAGCTAATCCTGTAACTCATCTCATCGGCTTAAAGAACTGATTTTGAAAAAAAGAGACTGGCGTTACATCAAGGAGCTTGCTTATTTCAGCAGCCTGGGTTTACAAGTGGCCCTCTCAATCTTCATCGGGTACGGAGTGGGCCGATACCTTGATGGAAAGTTTGATACCACGCCGTGGCTGACCATTATCTTTTTTGTCGTTGGAATTGCCGCGGCTGTCAGAAACCTCGGTTTGGCCATTAAGAAACTGCGTAACTTTTAAAAACGATGAAAGTTGGCTCGTGAAAACGCAGCAACGAATTCTCAATTTTGTTTCCCGCTCAAATTGGCTTTTGTTGATTATTGCCAGCGCCATCGGCTTTAACCAATTCTCGTTTCAAGTCGGTTTAGGTGTTGCCGCCGGCGGCCTCATTGTCACCATCAATTTTCACCTATTGGCTAAAACATTGAAAAAGGCGCTCACTCCGCCCCATATCGCCTCAGTTAAAGGCGTCATCATAAAATACTATCTTCGGTTTACATTTACGGCGATCATCATCTACATGCTGATGCTTTCCAAGCATGTAGATCCCATGGGGTTGATCGCCGGATTATCTGTCGTGGTAGCAAGTATGATGTTTGCAACCCTGAATGAAGTACGGCAACTTATCACGAAGGAGGCTGGTTAAGGATGGAGCATCCCTGGTTAATCCTGGTAAAACTTTTTGAGGCCATTGGACTGGGTGACTTCGCACATGAGGGTACCCATATTATATATTCATGGTTTGTGATGCTCGTGCTGATCCTTGGCGGGGCAATAGCCGCCAAGAGCCTTAGCTTGGTTCCCTCCAAGCTGCAGAATCTCTTTGAGATCATCATCAGCGGAATCGAAGAGTTCATGGTAGACATTACCGGCGAAGAGGGGCGCTGGTTCTTTCCCCTGGCGGCCACTATTTTCCTCTACATCTTTGTTGGCAACGTGATCGGTATCGTACCCACTCTTTTCCCGCCCACGGCCAATATCAACACGACCTTGAGCTGTGCAGTGGTGGTGTTCGTATTCACTCACTTTCTGGGTGTCAAATACCATGGTGCAAAATATATCAAACACTTTATGGGGCCGGTCTGGTGGCTGGCACCGCTGATTTTTATTATCGAAATCATCGGACATTTGGCACGCGTCCTGTCTCTGACGTTCCGTCTGTTCGGCAACATGATGGGCCACGAAATCGTGCTAAGCATATTGTTTGCGCTAGCCGGTCTGTTTCTAGCACCCCTTCCCATAATGGGATTGGGCATATTCGTGGCCTTTGTTCAAGCCTTTGTGTTCTTTTTGCTGTCCATCATTTATTTTAGCAGCGCAATGGAACACGCTCATTAAAAGCTGGACTCAATCAACAGGTGTTCAAACAGCTCTGAAAGAGCGATGATATTGAAGGAAGAAGCCGATTTATTAAACTATTAAAGGAGGAAGTATTAATGGGAATCATTGAACTTTTTATGGCATGTGCAACGGCAGCTGGTTTCGGTATTGCGATTGCAGCTTTCGGTTGCGGTATCGGACAGGGCCTCGGACTGAAATCTGCTGTTGAGGGCATTGCCCGCAATCCGGAATCCTCCGGTAAAGTAACCGTTACCATGCTCATCGGTCTGGCCATGATTGAGTCTCTGTGTATTTACGCGCTGGTTATCGCTTTGATGCTCCTCGGCAAACTACCGGCTTTGGAAGTGCTTAAAGAACTGGTCGCCAAGTAAGTGTGTCGACAGCTGGCATGAATTAGCCACTTTTGAGTTCTAAAGGCCCTTACCCCTTATTGGGTAAGGGCTTTTTTTTTACTGACCTGTAAACAAAATCAAAGTGAACCTGTGTTAGCTACGTCAGTTTAAAGTTTAAAGTCAATGTCATTAACTTAAGGCTTTGATGCTTTTCAAATGTATTACCGTGATCGAAATCGCTATCGGGATCGGGATCGAACATGTTCGTACACAACTTTCGCGTTTCACCGATTGCCATCATAAGATCCTGTGCGGATAGACAAATGAGTCATCGGGGCTTATGCCCCAAGTCGATGCTTAAAACCGGCCGGCGCGGAGGCCGGCCCTACGTTTTTACAGGCATTTGAGCAATGCAGATGGTTTTCGTAGGGCGGGGCTCCCAAGCCCGCCCTTAGCTTTAAAACATATGACAGCGACAGGCATTTCAAAAATCGAAAACCGAAAGTT